>NZ_JACHNH010000001.1:1200000-1500000 GCF_014205335.1 Amorphoplanes digitatis
CGGCGCACATCCGGTCGATGGCGTAGCCGGGCACGGTCTTCGGCAGGCCCGACAGCAGCGCGGCGGTCCGGCCGATGGTCAGGCCCTGGTCGCCGGTCTGGGTGGTGGCCGCGATGGCGACCTCGTCCACCCGCTCGGGCGGCAGCTGCGGATTACGGCGCATCAGCTCTCGGATACAGCGGATCACCAGGTCGTCGGCGCGGGTCTCGGCATACATGCCGCCCGCCTTGCCGAACGGGGTGCGTACGCCGTCAACGAAGACGACCTCGCGGCTTACTCGGGGCACAACAAGCCTCCTTGCAGGCGAACCCAGGGAGTGAGAACTCTGATGCTACTCGCCGGTAACTTGGTTGCCCAGTCGGGTACGGAGTCCGTGTGCTCACACTTTCAGTCGGCGGTGGGCTCCGGGAGCGCCTCGGCGATCTTGTCGGCGATCAGGCCGACCTGCCAGTCGCGGGCGCCGAACTCCTTCAGCGTCTCCGACACCGTCTTGCCGGTCGCCTCCGCCGGCGGCGACCAGGCCAGCCGGCGGATGAAGTCCGGGCTGATCAGGTTCTCCGGCGGGAGGTTGTGCGCCTCCGCCGTGCCGATCACCACCTGCCGGCAGCGCTGGAGCCGGGCCGCCGCGATCGGGTCGCGCTCCGCCCAGCGGTGCGGCGGCGGCGGGCCGTCCACCGGCACGTTCACCGGCAGCTCGTCGTCGGACAGGGCGCGCGCGCCGTCGAGGGCGTCCAGCCAGACCCGGGCCAGGCGGCGCACCGAGCGGCCGCCGAAGCCCGGCAGGCCCAGCAGGGTGCGCTCCTCCTTCGGGTCCAGCTCGGCCGCGGCGATGATGGCGGAGTCGGGCAGGACGCGGCCCGGTGCCGAGTCGCGGCGGGCCGCCACCGTGTCGCGGGCGTTCCAGAGGGCGCGGACCCGCGACTGTGCGCGGGCGCCGCGGACGCGGTGGATGCCCGACGTGCGGCGCCACGGGTCGACGCGGGCGCGGGGCGGGCGGTCCGCGCTGGCCACCAGGGCCGCGAACTCCTCCGCCGCCCAGGCCGACTTGCCCTGCCGGTCCAGCTCCGCCGCGAGCAGGTCGCGCAGGTCGGTCAGCAGCTCGACGTCCAGCGCCGCGTAGGTCAGCCAGGACTCCGGCAGGGGCCGGGTCGACCAGTCCGCCGCCGAGTGGTGCTTCTCCAGCGAGTAGCCCAGCAGCTGCTCCGTGAGCGCCGCGAGGCCGACCCGTTCGAAGCCCGCGAGCCGCGCCGCCAGCTCGGTGTCGAAGAGCTTCCTCGGCTTCATGCCGATCTCGGCGAGGCAGGCCAGGTCCTGGCTCGCCGCGTGCAGCACCCACTCGGTGTCGGCCAGCGCCTCGTCCAGGGTGTGCAGGTCGTCCAGGGGCATCGGGTCGATCAGGACCGTGCCGCTGCCGGCCCGGCGCAGCTGCACCAGGTAGGCGCGCTGGGTGTATCGGTAGCCGGAGGCGCGCTCGGCGTCCACGGCCACCGGGCCCGATCCCGCCGCCATGCGCGCGACGATCTCGGCGAGCTCCGCCGCGGTCTCCACCGGCCGAGGCGTGCCCTCCCGGGGTGCCGTGAGGGGAATTGACGTGCGGGCAGGCTCGGGCTCGGGACCGCCAGACGTCAGGTCGGGCGGCACGGAGTGCGGTCCGTCCCCTGCATGGTCCGGCGCGTCCCGACGGCGCAGGGGTGCTTCGTCGGTCACTCCGTAACCGTACGGGGGTACCGCCCCCCTGGCGCGCAGCCGGGTCCCGGCGCGTCGGCGCTCGATCCACTCGGCCGTTTCCAGAAATCCACCCGGTTGTTTCAAGAAAGC
The DNA here is from genome assembly GCF_014205335.1 of Amorphoplanes digitatis. Classification (NCBI taxonomy): domain Bacteria; kingdom Bacillati; phylum Actinomycetota; class Actinomycetes; order Micromonosporales; family Micromonosporaceae; genus Actinoplanes; species Actinoplanes digitatis. The sequence continues at coordinate 1,201,819 of NZ_JACHNH010000001.1, forward strand.
CGTTCGGCGCCCGTCCGCTGACCCCTTTTCGTCCGTACTACCGGCCGGAGCGTCGATACCTGGGGAGGCCCGCGCCGCATGACGACCGCATACGACCCCTTCGGGGTGCCTCGTCCGCGCCGTGCGCCGCGGGATCCGTTGTTGAGCCTGCCCGACCACCCCTCGGGCGAGTGGGCCACCGCCTCGCGCGCCGAGCCCCGGATCGGGCACCCGCGCCCGGCCCGGGTGGGGCCGCACCTGGTCTCGCCGACCGGCGCCGCGCCCTACCCGGTGGTCGCCGAGCCGGCGAGCGAACCGGCCGTGCTCAACGGCCGTGGTCGTAGCCGGCTGGCCACGTTTCTGCTGGTCGCCGTCCTGCTGCTGGTCGCCGGGTGGCAGGCGTGGCGCCTCGAGCGGGTCGACAATCGGCTGGCGGCCAGCTCCGCTCAGCTCGCGACCGCGCTCGACCGGCAGGACCAGTTCGCCGACCGGGCCGACCGGCTGGAGAAGCAGCTCGCCGGGGTCTTCGACCCCGAGGCCATCTCGCAGACGGTGCTGCCGAGCGTCTTCCGGGTCCGGGCCGGCAACTTCACGGGTACGGCGTTCTCGGTCGGCGACAAGGCCAAGGACGGGCAGGCGAACCTGCTGACGAACTTCCACGTGGTCGAGTCGGTGTGGCAGTCCGGCTCCCGCAAGGTCTTCCTTGAGCGGGGCAAGGACGAGATGTCCGCGACGATCGTCAAGGTCGACAAGGGCAAGGACCTGGCGCTGCTGCGGGCCAACCGCAAGATCGCCGGGCTGGACACCGCGCCCGCCACGGTCAAGCCGGGCCAGCAGGTCGTGGTCGTCGGCGCGCCGCTCGGGCTCGAGGACACCGTGACCACGGGCGTGGTCAGCGCGTACCGGCCCGGCGACGCGGACGGGCCGACGATCCAGTTCGACGCGCCCATCAACCCCGGCAACTCGGGCGGGCCGGTGGTCAACAGCAAGGACGAGGTGATCGGCCTGGCCACGGCCAAGGCCCGCGACGCCGAGGGCATCGGCATCGCCGTACCGATCAAGACGGCCTGCGACGCCTTCGACGTCTGCTAGTTCGCCCCGGCGCGCTGGCGGTTGTTGAGGGCCGTCACGCCCGGGGGCGGCAGGCCCGCCGTCGAGGCGAGCATCGCGCACCAGCCGTGCAGGTGCGCGCCCAGGTCGTCGGAGGTCGGCGTCCACGACGCGCGGATCTCCAGGTCTGCGGTCGGCGCCGGGCCGGCCAGCTCACCGAAGCGGGTCGACGTGGTCTGGGTGATCGTCCCGCCGATCGCCGTGTAGAGCGCCGTGTGCTGGTCGAGCCCGTCGGTCAGCCAGGTCCAGGCCACCGCGGGCAGCAGCGGGTCCCCGGCCATGTCGGACTCCAGCTCGGCCGTGATCAGCGTGACCAGCCGCAGGTTGCCCTGCCAGGCGTCGTGCCCGGCCGGGTCGTGCAGCAGGATCAGCCGGCCGCTCGCCACCTCGTCGCCCTCGCGCAGCACGGTCGCGCTCAGCGCGAAGCCGTACGGCGCCAGCCGCTGCGGCGCGGCGATCTCCTCGAGCAGGATCTCCTCGCGCGGCGCGGTGGCCCGTAACCCGGCGACGGCGCGGGTGAACGCCTCGGGTGCGGCGGAGGTGGGCCCCATGGACGAAGCCTATGCCGATCACGTCGATCCGGTGTTACGCGGCGCGCCGCACGGCGTCGTTCACTCACGTGGCACGATGTGGCGAGTGACCAAGACTCTCCACGACTCGGTGTTCGTCCGGGCCTGCCGCGGCCTGCCGGTGCCGCACCCGCCCGTCTGGTTCATGCGGCAGGCGGGTCGTTCGCTGCCGGAGTACCGCAAGATCCGCGAGGGCGTCGGGATGCTGGAGTCCTGCGGCCGCCCCGATCTGGTCACCGAGATCACCCTGCAACCGGTACGCCGCCACGGCGTCGACGCCGCGATCCTGTTCAGCGACATCGTGGTGCCGCTGGCCGCCGCCGGCGTCGACCTGGACATCGTGGCCGGCACCGGCCCGGTGGTCGCCTCGCCGATCCGCACGGCCGCGGACGTCGCCGGCCTGCGCCACCTGGAGCCCGGCGCCGTCGGCTACGTCGACGAGGCCATCCGGATGCTGCTGCCCGAGCTCGGCGCGGTCCCGCTGATCGGCTTCGCCGGTGCGCCGTTCACGCTGGCCAGCTACCTGATCGAGGGCGGGCCGTCGCGGACCTACCTGAAGACCAAGGCGATGATGTACGGCGACCCGGACCTGTGGAACACGCTGTGCTCGCGGCTGGCCGACATCACGCTGGCGTTCCTGCGGGTACAGGTGAACGCCGGGGTCAGCGCGATCCAGCTCTTCGACTCGTGGGCGGGCGCGCTGTCCGAGGCCGACTACCGCCGGTTCGTCCAGCCGCACTCGGCGCGGGTGCTGCGGGGCCTGGAGGACGCGGGCATTCCCCGGATCCACTTCGGCGTGGGCACCGCGGTCCTGCTCGGCGCGATGGGCGAGGCCGGCGCGGACGTGGTCGGTGTCGACTGGCGTACCCCGCTGGACCGGGCCACGACGATGATCGGGCCGGACCGGGCCGTGCAGGGCAACCTGGACCCGGCGATCTTGTTCGCGCCCTGGGAGGTCGTCGAGCGGGAGGCCCGGCGGGTGGTCGCCGAGGGCCGCGCGGCGCCGGGCCACGTCTTCAACCTCGGACACGGCGTGATGCCGGAGACCGACCCGGAAGTGCTGACCCGCGTCGTCGAACTCGTGCACGGCCTGAGGTGACATCGACAACTGCCTCCGGGGCGCTGATCCGCCGGGCGCGACGGGGCGATTAGGCTCGGCTCGTGCGCAAGCGGGTAGCTGTGATCGGCGGTGGTATCGCCGGGCTGGCCGCCGCCGTGCGGCTCCGGGACCGGGCGCCGGCCGACACCGAGATCATCGTGTACGAGCAGTCGGCCGCCCTCGGCGGAAAGCTGCGCACCGGTGAGCTCGCCGGCACCGTCGTCGAGCGGGGTGCCGAGGCATTCCTGGCCGGCGGGGCCGACGGCGGCGAGTCCGCGGCCGTGGCTTTCGCGCGGTCCGTCGGCCTCGGCGACGCCCTCGTGCATCCGGCCGCCGTTCCCGCGGCGCTGGCCCTCGGCGGCCGCCTCGAGCCGCTGCCCAAGGGGACGCTCGTCGGCGTGCCCGGTGACGTGCACGCGCTTGGCCCGGTCGCGCGGGCGGCGGCCGGCGCCGACCTGGACCGGGGCGGCCCGCTGCTCGCGCCCGGCGCCGACGTCGCCGTCGGCGCGCTGGTCCGGTCCCGCTACGGCGACGAGGTCGCCGACCGGCTCGTCGACCCGATGCTCGGCGGGGTCTACGCGGGCCGCGCCGACCGGCTCTCGCTGGCCGCCACCATGCCCGCGCTGGCACGCGCGGCCCGCACCGAGCACACCCTGGCCGGCGCGGTCCGGGCCGCGCAGGCCGCGGCGGTGCGGGTGCCCGGCCGGCCGGTCTTCGCCGCGGTGGACGGTGGCATGGGCCGCCTGGTCGCCGCCGCGGTCGACGCCGCGGGCGCCCGGATCTGTCTCGGCCTGCCCGTTCACGAGCTGACCCGCACCTCGCGCGGCTGGCGGCTGCTGCTCGGCCCGGCGCCGGCGCCGCGGATCGAGGAGGTCGACGCCGTCGTGCTCGCCGTGCCCGCCCGCCCGGCCGCCCGGCTGCTCACCGGCGTCGATCTCGCCGCGGCCGCCGGCGTCGAGGCGCTCGATTACGCGAGCGTCGCCCTCGTCGCGTTCGCGCTGCCGCCCGGCACGCCGCTGCCCGACCTGTCCGGGTTCCTGGTCCCGCCGACCGAGGGCACGCTGGTCAAGGCGGCCACGTTCGTCACGCACAAGTGGTCGCACCTGCGCCGCGAGGGCGGTCCGGTGATCATCCGGGCGTCCCTCGGGCGGGCCGGCGAGGAGGCGCGGCTACAGCACGACGACGCGGCGCTGACCGCGACGGCGCACGCCGAGCTGGGCGCGCTGATCGGCGACCCGCTGCCGGCGCCGGTCGCCTCCTGGGTGCAGCGCTGGGGCGGCGGGCTGCCGCAGTACGCGCCCGGCCACCTCGACCGGGTCGCCCGGGCCCGGGCCGCGCTCGCCGACCGTCCCGGCCTGGCGCTGGCCGGCGCCGCCTACGACGGTGTCGGCATCGCGGCCTGCGTGGCCAGCGGCGAGAGCGCCGCAGACGACGTATCGAAACACCTGGAGGAACGATGACCGATCAGCAGCAGAGCAACGCGGCGCGGGTCAAGGAGTTGAACGCGACGATCCGCTACACGATGTGGTCGGTCTTCCGGGCCGCGTCGCCGCTTCCCGCGCTGCGCGAGGACCTGGCGCGCGAGGTCGACGCGCTGTTCGAGCAGCTGCTCGGCAAGGACGTCGTGGTGCGCGGCACGTACGACGTCTCCGGCCTGCGCGCCGACGCCGACCTGCTGGTCTGGTGGCACTCGGAGTCGCCGGACGCGCTTCAGGAGGCGTACGGGCTGCTGCGGCGCACCGTGCTCGGCCGGCACCTCGAGCCGGTCTGGTCGCAGATGGCGCTGCACCGGCCCGCCGAGTTCAACAAGAGCCACCTGCCCGCCTTCCTGGCCGGCGAGGAGGCGCGCCCGTACGTCTGCGTCTACCCGTTCGTGCGGTCGTACGAGTGGTACCTGCTGCCGGACGAGGAGCGGCGCGCGATGCTGGCCGAGCACGGCAAGATGGCGCGCGGCTACCCGGACGTGCGGGCCAACACCGTCGCGTCGTTCGCGCTCGGCGACTACGAGTGGATGCTGGCGTTCGAGGCCGACGAGCTGCACCGCATCGTCGACCTGATGCGCGACCTGCGTGCCTCGACGGCGCGCCGGCACGTCCGCGAGGAGGTGCCGTTCTACACCGGCCGCCGCCGCTCGATCACCGAGATCACCGCCTCGCTCCCGTAGGGGTCGAACGCCGCCGGCGGTCGCTCGATGTTGACTCCGATCGTCAACATCGAGCGGATTCGCCGGGCGTCCCGCGTACCTAACGTTTCCGGTATGAATCTTCGACTCGCTGCTCTGCTCGGACTGATCGGTCTGGCCCGCCCGGTGCTCAGCATCGTGGGGGTCTATGACTCCGGGCCCCTCGGCAAGCCGTTCGGGCCACTCCTGCTCACCGCCGTCATCTCGATCGTCTGGATCGTCGTCGTGGTGGTGCGCCGGGAGCCCAAGCCGATACACACGCTGGCCGCCGCCGGGGTGGCCTACGCGCTGTTCGCCATTCTGCTGAACCTGTCGCTGCAACCCTTCCTGGAGTCGGCCGAGTCGATTCCGCTGCCGGGCTACCTGGCCATGCCGATCTTCAACGCGCTCCAGGGTGCCGTGCTCGGTGCCGTCGCCTGGGCGATCCTGCGGGCGACGAGCCGCCGCCGGGCCGAGACCGCCTCCCGGTGAGGACGATCGGCGTCGCCGTCGTCGGCATGTTCGCCGGGCTGCTGCTCGGCGTGGTGCTTACCGAGTCGGCCGTCCGTCCGGCCGGAACGGACGTCTCGCCCGCCACGGCGCTCGTGCTCGGCCTCGGGCCGCTGCTTCTCGCCGTACTCGGGGCGGTAGCCGGCTTGCTGATCGACCGACGCCGCCGGTGAGCGCGACCTACCCTGCCACCATGGGTCCGCATGCGCGCTGGACGGACGTCGGGCTGGGCGTCGCCACGGTCGCCGTCGTCGGCGCCGCGGTCACCGCGAACGTGCGCGGCGACGGGACACCGGCGGTCGCCTATCTGTTCGCGGTCGGATTCGGCGCGCTGATGTGGGTCCGCCGGTCGCAGCCGGTACTGGCGCTTGTCGCGTCCGGCATCGGGCTGCTCGGCTATTACGCGCTCGGACTGCCCCCGATCGGGCTGGCGTTGCCGGTCGGCGCCGCGCTCTACTCGGCCGCCGAGGCCGGCCGGCTGCGCTGGGCGGTGGGCAGCGCGGCGGCCCTGGTGGTGATCTCCTCGGTGGCGCGCACGCTCGGCGGAGAGGATCCGGGCTACCTGTACGCATACGAACTGCCCACGACCGTTGCGGTGATGGCCGCCGTGATCGTGCTCGGCGACGGGGTGCACACCCGGCGGCTCTGGCGGGCCGAGGTGGGTGCGCGACTGGCCGAGGAGGCCGAGCGGCGGGTACAGCACGAGCGGCTGGCGCTCGCCCGCGACCTGCACGACGTGCTCGCGCACACCGTCTCGGCGGTCACTCTGCACGCGGACGTGGCCGCGGAGGCGCTCGACGACGGCGACCCGGTCGCGGCCCGTACGGCGATCGGCCGGGTGCGGCAGGCGAGCGGGGGAGCGGCACAGGAGTTGCGTGGCACGCTCGCGGCGCTGCGCAGCGAGGCCGACGGCGTGTCACCTCCGCTGGGGGTGCTGGCCCGGCTCGGCGACCTGACCGCCGGCGCGCCGGTCGACCTGACCGTCGAGGGCCGGGAGCGGCCGTTGCCGATGGTGGTGGACGCGACCGCGTACCGGGTGGTGCAGGAGGCGCTGACGAACGCGCGGCGGCACGCTCCCGGCCGCGCCGTCCGGCTGACCGTCTCCTACCGTCCGGCGGAGATCGGCCTGCGCATCGTCAACGACACCGTGGCGGCCCCGGCCGGCCCGCACGGCTACGGCCTGCGCGGCATGCGCGAACGGGTCGGCCTGCTCGGCGGCTCGCTGCGCGCCGGCCCGGCGCCGGACGGCACCTTCGAGGTCACCGCGACCCTGCCCGCGGAGGCGGTCGCGTGACCGTCCGGGTGGTGATCGCGGACGATCAGGAACTCGTCCGGGCCGGGTTGCGCGCGCTGCTGGAGCGCGACCCCGAGCTGGTCGTCGTCGGCGAGGCCGCGGACGGCGCCGGCGCGGTCGCCTCGGTGACGGCCGAGCAGCCGGATGTCGTGCTGATGGACCTGCAGATGCCGGGCACCGACGGCATCGAGGCGACCCGCCGCATCGTGGCCGATCCGGCGCTCGCCGCCGTGCGGGTCGTCGCGCTGACCACGTACGGCACGGACGAGCACGTCTTCTCCGCCATCCGGGCCGGCGCGGCCGGCTTCCTGCTCAAGGACTGCGGCCCGGCCGAGCTGCGCCGGGCGGTAAAACTGGTGGCGGCGGGCGACGCCCTGCTGTCGCCCGCGGTGACCCGGCGGGTGATGGACGCCGCGGTCGGCGCCGGCCCGGGCGGCGTGCGGAGCGCCCCGCTGGCCGGCCTCACCGGGCGTGAACGCGACGTTCTGATCGAGGTCGCGGGTGGCCGTTCCAATGACGAGATCGCCGCCGCGCTGCACCTGAGCCCGGCGACAGTCCGCACCTACGTGAGTCACCTACTGACCAAGATGGACGCCCGCGACCGCGCGCAGTTGGTGGTGGTCGCCTACCGCACCGGGCTGGTCCGCCCCAGCTAGGTCCTGTTTCGGACCGAAACAGGACCTAGCGCCGCATCGGTACGTGCGGGATGCCGTCCTCCAGGAATCCCGGCCCCGCGACGGTGAAGCCGAAGCGGGCGTAGAAGCCGGTCAGGTGCGCCTGCGCCGCGAGCGTGCAGGGCCTGGCGCCGACGACGGTGAGTGCGTGCTCCACGAGCCGGCTCGCGTAGCCGCCCTTGCGGGCGTCCGGCGCCGTCACCACGCGGCCGATCCGCTCGGTGTCGCCGTCGGCAAGGATCCGCAGGTAGGCGAGGACCTCGTCGCCGCGGGTCAGCCACACGTGCCGGGTGCCGGGTTCGGCGTCGCGCCCGTCGAGTTCCGGGTACGGGCACCGCTGCTCCACGACGAAGACGTCGACGCGGAGCTTGAGGATCGCGTACAGGGTGGTGGTGTCGAGATCGGGAAACGACGCCACCCGGATCTCTTCTCGGGGCTCCGGATGCATGAGTGCGATTTTATGCGTCACCCGACGACCCCTCGGGCGGTTGGAACAGGAGGTGACGCGCAGTCTGGAGGGTTAAATGATCAAGCGAAGCAAGCTCTTCGGCAACAAGACCCGGGTGACGTTCTGCCTGCCGAAGGACGCGCCCTCCGGCTCGGTGAGCGTGGTCGGCACGTTCAACGACTGGGAGCCGGGGCTGCACGAGCTCAAGGTGCGCCGGGACGGCACCCGCACGGTCACGGTCCGGCTGGACCCGGGCCGCTACAGCTTCCGCTACCTGGCCAGCGACGGCATCTGGATGGACGACGAGAACGCCGACGCGGTGGGGCCGAACGGCAGCGAGCTGGTGCTCTGACCGCGGTACACGTACCGGTTACGGCCCTTCCGTCCGGTGGCACCGGTTGGCAGACTGTGCGCGTGCAGAAGTTCGAGGCTGACCTGTCCAACGCCGTGTGGCGCCGCAGCGCCTCGTCCGGGGCGGCGGGTGCCGCCGCCGTCGAGGTCGCCCTGCTCGATGCCGGCGTCGCCGTGCGCGATGCCCGCGACCCCGAGGGGGACGTGCTGTTCTTCACCCCGGCCGAATGGGACGCCTTCGTCGGTGGCGCCAAGGACGGCGAGTTCGACCTGTAGCGTGGTGAACGAGGGCATGCCGGTCTTTCCGGATATCAACCTGAATAAGGTTCATTTCTGGGTAGCCTGCCCGTATGACCACTCACGATAGTTCTGACCTGCTGAAAAAGGTGGAGCGGTACGAGGCTGCCGTGAAGGAGCTCGAGGCCGCCCACGAGGACGTCAAGGATGTCCTGATCGAATCGATCCTGTACGCCCGCTGGCAGCAGCTCGGCAGCCAGCTCGGCTTCACGGCCGTCGACCCGGCGAAGCAGAAGGGCGAGGAGCCCAACCGCGACCTCCAGCAGCTCAACCAGCAGATCTCGGCGATGAGTGAGTCCTGGGCGCACTGATTTGTGACCCGTGACGCCCGGGGTCGCGGGCGGCCCCGGGCGTACCGAGGCGCTAGCGTGGCGGGCATGGTCGACACCCAGTACGAAGATCTGCTGCGCCGGGTTCTCGAGACCGGCACCCCGAAGGCGGACCGCACCGGCACCGGCACGGTCAGCCTCTTCGGCGAGCGCCTGCGCTACGACCTGTCGCAGGGCTTCCCGCTGATCACCACCAAGCGGGTGCACTTCAAGTCCGTCGCGGTCGAGCTGCTCTGGTTCCTGCGCGGTGACAGCAACACGCTCTGGCTGCGCGAGCGCGGTGTGACCATCTGGGACGAGTGGGCCGACGAGAACGGCGACCTCGGCCCGGTGTACGGCCGGCAGTGGCGCTCCTGGCCGACGCCCGACGGCGGCCACGTCGACCAGATCGCCGACCTGCTCGCCACGCTGCGCGCCGACCCGGACTCGCGCCGCATGATCGTCTCCGCCTGGAACGTGTCCCAGCTGCCGGAGATGGCGCTCGCGCCGTGCCACGCGATGTTTCAGTTCTACGTCGCCGACGGCCGGCTCTCCTGCCAGCTCTACCAGCGCAGCGCGGACATGTTCCTCGGCGTCCCGTTCAACGTCGCCAGCTACGCGCTGCTGACCCAGATGATCGCGGCCCAGGTCGGCCTGGTGCCCGGCGACTTCATCTGGGTCGGCGGCGACTGCCACATCTACTCCAACCACGTCGAGCAGGTGCGCGAGCAGCTCAGCCGGCCGGCATACCCGTTCCCGACGCTGGAGACGGCGCCGGCGGAGTCGCTGTTCGACTACACCTACGAGCACTTCTCGCTGGCCGGCTACCAGCATCACCCGGCGCTGCGCGCCCCGGTGGCGGTGTGACCGTGCACCTGATCTGGGCCGAGGCCCGGGGCGGGGTGATCGGGGCGAACGGCGGCATACCCTGGCACCTGCCCGGCGAGCAGAAGATCTTCAAGGAACGCACGATGGGCTCGACCGTGGTGATGGGGCGTGCCACGTGGGACTCGCTGCCGGAGCGGTTCCGGCCGCTGCCCGGCCGCCGCAACGTGGTGCTGACCCGGCAGCCGGGCTGGCGCGCGGAGGGCGCGGAGGTCTTCGGCTCGGTCGACGACCTGCTGAAGGTCCACGACGACTTCTGGGTGATGGGCGGGGGCGCGATCTACGCCGCGTTCCTGCCGATGGCCGGCCACATCGTGCGTACCCGCATCGACCTCGACGTCGAGGGCGACACGTTCGCGCCGCGGCTGGGCCCGGAGTGGCGGGTCACCGCCGGCGCCGGCGCCGAGGCGCCGGGCACCGGCGTGCGTTACACGGTGGAGGACCTCACCCGGGTGCCTACTTCGGGTCCAGCCTGATCGACAGGCTGTTCACGCAGTGCCGGGTGTTCTTCGCAGTCATCATCTCGCCCTTGAAGACGTGGCCCAGGTGGCTGTCGCACCGGGCGCAGCGGATCTCCGTGCGGACCATGCCGAGGCTGCGGTCCTCGATCTCCTTGATCGCGCCGGGCACGGCGTCGTCGAACGACGGCCAGCCGCAGTGCGAGTCGAACTTGGTGTCGCTCGGGTAGAGCTCGGCGCCGCAGGCGCGGCACGCGTACATGCCCTCGGTCTTGGTGTCGACGTACTCGCCGCGCCAGGCGGGCTCGGTGGCGCCCTCGCGCAGCACCCGGAACTCGTCGGGGCTCAGTCGGACCCGCCATTCATCCTCGGTGGCGGGCAGGGAGGTCTTGTCGGTTGCCATGCCTCCAAAGGTACGTCGATGCATCGCCTCGCACCGCCAGTGCGGCGCGGGGCCGTGACCCGCGCCGTTGAACAGCCATGGACGCAGCGCGATTCCGCCCCACCTGGCAGCAGGCCCTCGGCCACGGCATGTACCTCGGCGCGCTCGCCGCGGCGGTGATGCTCCTCGCCACGCTGGGCGCGCTGGGCTGGACGCGAGCCACGCCACCGCACTGGGTCTGGCCGCTGCTCGCGTTCGGGCCGCCGCTGGCCGGGGCGGTCGCCGGGGTACTGCTGCGGCACCGGCTCGGCACCTCGGTCGACGCCGGCGGCATCCGCACGGTGACGCCGTTCCGCGCGGCCGTCGAGCCGTGGAGCCGGGTCGTCGACCTGCGCGCCGAGCGCCGCGGTGGCCGCAACGTCGTCTCCGTCTACCTGGAGTCCGGTGCGAGCGTGCAGCTGCGCGCGCCGTACAGCGGCGAGCTCTTCGCGGCGGACCCGCAGTTCGAGCTCAAGGTCTTCGCACTGTCGCACTTGTGGCGCAGTCACCGCTTTGGAGGCGTTCCAAGCTGAAATGACCCGCTGAGGGAAGATGCGACAAATTCGGGCATAAGCCGCTAAGCTCACATCGGACCTTGACGACTTTTCGCAACAGAACGGATTCCCTTCATGAGTTTGACGCGCCGGTTGGCCGCTGGACTTCCCGCGGTCGGCGTCACCGTCATCGCCGCTCTGGCCCTTACCGGGTCCCCTGCCGCCGCGACGGGCGACGAGTCCGCCGTCGCCAAGCAGCCCGCCGTGATGGCCAGCCCGTGTCCGGACGGACAGCAGTGCGAGGACGCCAGCGCGGCCCCGGTCGCGCCGGAAGCGCCCGGCGACGCCGCACCCGCCGCGGTCGCGCCGGACCGCGGCAACGCCGGCTACGGCACGACGCCGCCGGCCACCGTCTACACCGTGCCGCCGGGCGGCGAGCTCCCGGCGACCTCCCCCGCGGCCACGCCCAGCGTGCCGGGCGGGGTCAGCCCGGCCGGCACGCTCCCGCTCACCGGAGCGCCGATGGCCCTCACCATGGGTATCGGTGCGCTGATGGTCGCCGCCGGCGCGGCCGCCGTCTACTACACCCGGCGCCGCCGCAGCGCCTGACCCTCTGCGGGCTCTCGAAGGCCGCCCCCGGATCTTTCCGAGGGCGGCCTTCGCCCATGCCGCTGCCTTAAGGTCGTCGCATGGCCCCATCTGCCAAGTCACCCGCCGTCGAGGTCGAGGTCGCCGGTCATCCGGTACGGCTGAGCAGCCCCGACAAGATCGTCTTCCCCGGCCCGGGCTACACCAAGCGGGACGTGTTCGAGTACTACCTCGCGGTCGGCGACGGCATCATGCGCGCCCTGGACCGCCGCCCGACGACCCTGCAACGCTTCCCCGACGGCATCGAGGGCGAGGCGTTCTTCCAGAAGCGGATACCCACCCGCGGGGTGCCGCCCTGGATCGAGACCGCGACGATCGCGTTCCCGAGCGGCCGCAAGGCCGACGAGCTGTGCCCGGCGGACCTCGCGCACGTGGCCTGGGCGGCGCAGATGGGCACGATCGTCTTCCACCCCTGGCCGGTACGCGGCGACGCGGTCGACCACCCGGACGAGCTGCGCATCGACCTGGACCCGCAGCCCGGCACCGGCTTCGGCGACGTGGTGGCCACGGCCGGGGTGGTCCGCGAGGTCCTCGCCGACCTCGGCTGGACCGGTTACCCCAAGACCTCCGGCGGCCGCGGGGTGCACGTCTACGTGCGCATCGCGCCCGGCCACCCATTCGTCGACGTGCGGCGGGCCGCCATCGCGCTGGCCCGCGAGGTCGAGCGCCGCAGCCCCGACCGGATCACCACCGCCTGGTGGAAGGAGGAGCGCGGCGAGCGGGTCTTCATCGACTACAACCAGATGGCGCGGGACCGCACGATCGCCTGCGCGTACTCGCTGCGGGCCAACGCCCGGGCGACGGTCTCCACGCCGGTCACCTGGGACGAGCTGACCGAGGTCGAGCCGGACGACTTCGACCTGCGCACGGTGCCGGCGCGGTTCGCCGCCGTCGGCGACCCGCACGCGACCATCGACGACGTCGCCCACGACCTCGCGCCGCTGCTCGAGTGGTCCGACCGCGACGCGGCGGCCGGGCTCGGTGACCTGCCCTACCCGCCCGACCACCCGAAGATGCCGGGCGAGCCGCCCCGCGTCCAGCCCAGCAAGATGAACCGCGCCAACTGGGAGAACACCGAGTAGCTCGCTAGAGGGTCAGCTTGAAGCCCTCGTGTGACGCCTCGAAGCCGAGGTCCGCGTAGAAGCGGTGCGCGTCGGTGCGGCGCTTGTCCGTGGTGAGCTGGGCCAGGCCGCAGCCGCGTTCGCGGGCGCGGTCCAGGGACCACCGCATCATGGCCCGGCCGACGCCGCGGCCGCGCAGGTCGGCGCGGACCCGGACCGCCTCGATGGTCATGCGTTCGGCGCCGCGCCGGCTCAGCGACGGGATGAAGGTCAGCTGGCAGGTGCCGACCACCGCGCCGGCCTCGTCGGCCACGATCAGTTCGTTGCGGGGGTCGGCGTCGATCGCCTCGAACGCCGCCCAGCAGGCCGCGTCGACCTCCTCGGGGACCGCCGGACCGCCGTGCGCCGCGGCGTCGCGGGCGCGGGCGATGTCGTCGTTCGTCAGGAGATCGAGGATCGCCGGGACGTCCGCCCGGGTCGCGGTTCGAAAGATCGTCTGGGCCACCCGGCCATCCTGACACGGCCGTCGGGCTGAGCCGCCGACCGGTCGGGCCGGTGCAGGATGGCCGGATGCGAGTGCTGCTGACACCCTTTCGGGCGATCTACCGCGGGCTGGTGCGGCTCGCGAACTCCCCGCGGAACCTGATCCTGTCCTACCTGCTGCTCATCGTGGTGTGCAGCGTGCTCTACCGCTTCTTCGAGAGGGAGTCCCTCGGCGACTCGCTGTGGTGGGCCGTGGTGACCGCGTCGACGGTCGGCTACGGGGACATCTCACCGGGGACGTGGCAGGGCCGGGTCATGGCCGCGGTGCTCATCTCGGTCATGGTGCTGATCGTCGTGCCGCTGATCACGGCGCACTTCGCCAGCAAGCTGATCGTCGATCACGACGCCTTCCGGCACGAGGAGCAGGAGGAGCTGAAGAACAACCTGCGGCACGTGCGCCGGCTCCTCGAGGAGCTCGCCGCCCGCCAGGGCGTCACTGCGGAGGACAGCGCAGACCCTCCGCCGGCACCTTCAGATCGATGAGGTAGGCGTCCACCGCCGCCACGATGCACTTCGTGCTCGGGTACGCGGTGTGGCCCTCGCCCTCCCAGGTGAGCACGCGGCCGGTGCCCAGCATGGACGCCAGCTCGGCCGTGTTCTCGTACGGGGTGGCGGGGTCGCCCGTCGTGCCGACCACCACGATCGGCGGTGCGCCGGTCGCCGGGCCGGCCGGGTACGGGTCCTTGGCGCCCGGCCAGAACGTGCACGACAGCATGCCGATCGCCAGCGGCGCGCCGAACAGCGGGTACTTCTTGCGCCAGTCGCTCTGTAGCTGCCGTACCCGTTCGGCCGTCGGCGCCTTGTCGGTGTCCGCGCAGTTCACCGCGAGGTTCGCGTCGAACAGGTTGGAGTAGGTGCCGTCGGGCTTGCGGTCGGCGTACTGGTCGGCCAGGTCGAAGATGCCCGACGGGTCGCCGCCCTGCAGGTCGGCGACCGCCTTGGCGAGCTGCTGCCAGCCCGGCTCGGTGTACAGCGAGGCGATCACCGCGTAGAAGATCCAGCCGGAGGTGGCGGCGCGGCCGTCCTCGCCCTCGACCGGGGAGGCGTCCGCCTTGGCCATGGCGTCGGTGACGGCGCCGCGGGCGTCCGGCGCGATCGGGCACTTGCCGGCGTTCGCCTTGCACCAGGCGGTGAAGTTGGTGAACGCGCGCTCGAAGCCCTTGGCCTGCGCCTCGGAGCCGGCCTCGAAGCCCTGCTTCGGGTTGACCGCGCCGTCCAGCACCAGGGCGCGGACCTTGCCCGGGTAGAGCTGTGCGTAGGTCGCGCCGAGCAGGGTGCCGTACGAGTAGCCGAGGTAGGTCGTCTTCGCGTCGCCGACGGCCGCGCGGATCGCGTCCATGTCGTGCGCGGCCTGCTCGGTGGAGAAGAACGGTAGCTGCGCGCCGTACTTGTCGCCGCAGCCGACGGCGACGCGCTTGTTGAGCGCGACGATCTCCTGGAACTCGGCGTCGGTCTCCGGGTCCGGCACGGCCGCGAACGTCGCGTCCTGGTCGGCGGCGCTAATGCACTTGACCGGGGCGGACCGGTGCACGCCGCGCGGATCGAAGCCGACGAGGTCGAACCGGTCGGTGATCTCGGTGGGCAGGCCGCCGAGAGCCTGGCCGAAGGAGAGATAGACGGACATGTCGATGCCGGAGCTGCCGGGACCGCCGGGGTTGATGAGCAGCGAGCCGATCCGGTCCCGCTGCGTGCGCGAACGGATCCGGATCATGGCGACTTCGTAGGTCTGGCCGCTCCGGGGCGCCGCCCAGTCGCGGGGCACCGCGACGGACGCGCACTCGTAGGTCATGCCGGAGGCGCCGCGCCCGACCAGCTGCCGCGGTACCTCGGGGCAGGGCGTCCACTGCGCCTGCGTGCCGGGCACGGCGGGCGGCGCCTTGCCGGCGGCGGTGCCCGGCACGTCGCCGTCGGAATCGGGCGCGAACACCGGCAGCGTGCAACCGGCGGTCGCGACGACCGCGGCGAGCAGGGCGGCCAGGACCAGGCGGGGGTTACGCGGCACGGTGCGCGGCCTTTCTCGATCGGCTCTTGCTCGCCACGAGGCTACGCGAGCGGCCGGGCGAAGAGCGTCAGCGGCTCGTGAGCACGTCCGCCAGGTTGAAGCGCACGGGCCGTTCGAGCTGCTCGTAGGTGCAGGAACCCGGCTCCCGGTCCGGCCGCCAGCGTTCGAACTGTGCGGTGTGCCGGAAGCGCAGGCCCTCCATGTAGTCGTAGCGCACCTCGACCACCCGCTCCGGGCGCAGCGGCACGAAGGACAGGTCCTTGCCGTTGTTCCAGCGGCTCACCTCGTTGCGGCGCGGGGTGCGCTCGCCCTGCTCGTGCGCCGCCCAGTTCCACGGGTGCCCCTCGAACGTGGTGACCAGGTGTTGCAGCTCGGCGAAGAGCTCCTCGCGTACCGCCATCGAGAACGAGCCGATCACGCCGACCGAGACCAGCACGCCGCGCTCGTCGTGCAGGCCGAGCAGCAGCGAGCCGATCCGGTTGTCGCCGGACTTGTGCACCCGGTAGCCCGCGACCACGCAGTCGGCCGTGCGCTTGTGCTTGATCTTGGACATCACCCGCTTGTCCGGCTCGTACCCGAGGTCCTTGCCCTTGGCGATGAGCCCGTCCAGGCCCGCGCCCTCGAACTCGGCGAACCACCGCTGCGCCGTGTCCAGGTCGTCGGTCGCCGGGGTGACGTAGACGGGCGGCTTCGCGGTGGCGAGGCACTGCTCCAGCCGCGCCCGGCGCTCGGCGAACGGGAGCGTGGTCAGGTCCTCGTCGCCGAGCGCCAGCAGGTCGAAGGCGACGAAGCCGGCCGGGGTCTGCTCGGAGAGCAGCTTGACCCGGCTCGCCGCCGGGTGGATGCGCTGTTGCAGCGCCTCGAAGTCGAGGGTGTTGCGGGCGGTGTCGGCGACGATGATCTCGCCGTCGATCACCGACCGCGGCGGGAAGTTGGCAAGCACCGCCTCGACGACCTCGGGGAAGTAGCGGGTCATCGGCTTCTCGTTGCGGCTGCCGATCTCCACCTCGTCGCCGTCGCGGAAGATGATCGACCGGAAGCCGTCCCACTTCGGCTCGTAGAGCTGCCCGGGCGGGATGGCGGCGACGGGCTTGGCCAGCATCGGCTTGACGGGCGGGTTGATCGGCAGGTCCATCGGCACAGTCTGCCTCTTCACGGCCCGCCGTCGTGCCCGTCGGCACGCAATTCTCAGGCGACGGAGATGTGCGACCGGCGCCGGAGCCGGAGCGTCGTGGCCAGCGCCACCACGGCGAGGACCACGGCAAGGGTGGTGCCCGCGTGGGCGAGCCCGCGGCCCACATGGTCGGTGCCGGCGTCGCTCTCGACGGCGTAGGTGCCGATCTCGCGGGTGAACCAGAACGGCAGCGCGTGCGCCGTGGTCTTCTCCGGGTCGAGCATCATCTGCATGGCGACGATGGTGAGCAGCACCAGCATGCCCTCGAGCTCGCGCGGCAGCAGCGCGGCGACGGCCAGGCCGAGCGGCGGCGCCACCGCGACGGTCAGCACCAGGATCAGCGCGATGGCGTCGTTGCGCACCTTGCCGTCGAGGTCGACGAGGATCAGCAGGTAGTACGGCAGCGCGAGGGTGAGCCCGACGGTCCACAGCGCCGCTAGCCGGCCCAGGTAGAGCTGGTGCGTGGCGTAGCCGGCGATCCGCAGCCGGGGCTCGATGCCGCGCGCCGCGCTGCCCGCGAACAGGGCGGCGGTGCTCAGCGTCCAGCCGATGCCCAGCGACACGAAGCGCACCGACTGCCAGTAGGCCTCGCCCCGGCGGCTGTAGTAGAACGCCAGCGGCAGCAGCGCCAGCAGGATCAGCACGCCGCGGCGCCGGGAGATCTCGCGCAGCGCCATTTCGGCCACGACAAGGGTCTTCGTCATCGCACCCCTCCGGGCGTCAGGTCCAGCACGGTGTCCACCCGGTCCAGCTCGTTGAGCAGGTGGGTGACCACGACGATCGCCTTGCCGGCGTCGCGCCATTGCCAGACCTGCTGCCAGAAGTCCAGGTAGGTGCCGTTGTCGAAGCCCTGGTAGGGCTCGTCGAGCAGCAGCACGTCCGGGTCGCCGAGCCGGCCGAGGATCAGGTTCAGCTTCTGCCGGGTGCCGCCGGACAGGTGCCGGCTCTGCCGGGCCTGCGGTGCGCCGGCCCAGTCGAGGGCCGCGGCCATCGAGCGGCCGCGCGCCCTGGCCTCCGTACGCCCGACGCCCCGACCGGCGCCGACCAGCACGAAGTGCTCGTCGGGGGTGAGGAAGTCGGAGGTGCCGCCGTCCTGCGGGCAGTAGCCGACGGTGCCGCCGAGCCGGACGTGACCGGAGTCGGGCGAGAGCAGCCCGGCACAGATCCGCAGCATGGTGCTCTTGCCGCAGCCGTTTGCGCCGATCATCGCCACCACCTCGCCGGCGTGCACGCTCAGGTCGACGTTGTTCAGGACGGTTCTGCGGCCGTACCGCTTGGTGATGCCGGTGGCCCGCAGGCGCGGCTCGCCGGACGGCCTGCGGGGCTCCGGGGTCGCGCCGCGCAGGCCGGCGACGACGGCCAGGGCGTATGCGGCCGGCGGCCCGAAGACCTCCAGCGGGTGCTGGCCGCTGTCGCGCAGGTGTGCGGCGGCCTCGCCGACCGGCCCGGCCGGGTCGATCCGGCGGCGGCGTAGCTCGGCCGACAGCGCGGCGAGCCAGTCATCGGCGGTCACGGAACCTCCATGATTGCGTTGACGTTGCCCACGAAGACGGCCCAGTCGGCGCCGGCGCTCCGCAGGGTCGCGGCTCCGTCGTCGCTGAGCCGGTAGTACTTGCGGGCCGGCCCGCTCGCCCCGGTCCGCCAGTCGGCGACGACCAGGCCGAGGCGTTCCAGCCGGAGCAGGGCGGGGTAGAGCGTGCCGCCCGCGATGACGCCGAGGCCGCCGGCCTCGAGCCGCTGTGCGATCTCGTAGCCGTAGGACTCGCCGCGGGCGAGCGCGCCGAGCACGCAGAGGTCGAGCACCCCGCGCAGCCACTGGGTCCGTCGATCCACGCGGCAGAAGGTAGCACCGCTACCTAGTTAGCGCCACTATCTAGTGGCTCAGCGGACCAGCAACTCCACCAGCCGGTCCAGCTCGGCGCAGGGGTCGACGGCGAGGCCCATGTGCACCGGGCCGGCCTGGAGGATCGTGCTGCGCGGCGCCACCAGCCAGCGGAACCGCTCGCCCGGCTTCATCTCGCGGGCCGCGCCGCCGTCCGCGCCGCCGGCGCAGGTGGTCTCCCAGGACTTCAGGGCCGCCCGGATGCCGTCCAGGTCGGCGTGCGGGTCGAGGGCGAGCAGCCGGTTCTCGTGCAGGTGCGTGCGGGCGGCCAGGAAGTCGAGGCGCTGGCAGTAGAGGACAACGCCGACGTTGATCAGCTCACCCCGCTCGACCCGGGGGACCGCGCGGATGATCGCGTACTCATAAGGGCTCATGCCGCCACCCCCGGCAGCCAGGCCGCGGAGGCGGCGGCCCGGGCCCGCAGGTGGTCCAGGTAGGCGGCGCGCGCCTCGTCCGGGCCCGGGAAGTCGAACTCGGCCAGCCACTCGTCCGGCACCAGCGCGATGACCTCCTCGAGCAGCCGCGGCGTGAGCTCGGCGGCGAGCGCCGGGCCCGCGGTCGCCAGGGCGGTCGCGTACGGCTTCAGCACGTGATCGTCCCACTTGTACGCCCGGTGCGTGACCTTTCCCGCCCGGGGCCAGTCGTGGTGGAAGTAGAGCGTGGCGCCGTGGTCGATGAGCCAGAGTTCGCCGTGCCAGACCAGCAGGTTCGGGTTGCGCCAGCTGCGGTCGACGTTCTCCACGAAGGCGTCGAAGGCAAGTGTGCGCGACGCGAGCTCGGCCTCGACCGGGTGCGCCACCGGGTCGTAGCCGAGCGCGCCGGGCAGGTAGTCCATGCCGAGGTTGGCGCCCGCGCTCGCCTTGATGAGCTCCTGCACCTCCTGGTCGGGCTCCGCGCGCGCGACGACCGGGTCCAGGTGGGTGACGGCCAGCTCCGGAACGGGCAGCCCGAGGCGCCGGGCGAGCTCGCCGGCGATCACCTCGGCGATCAGCGCCTTGGGTCCCTGGCCGGCACCGCGGAACTTCACCACGTAGGTGCCGAGGTTGTCGGCCTCCACGATGCCGGGCAGCGACCCGCCCTCGCGCAGCGGTGTCACGTATCGGGTGGCTTTGACCTGGGGCAGCACCCCGCCCACCCTAGTGGTCAGGTAGCGGCGGGGCCGCGGCGGCGCAGGTCCTCGACCTTGGTCATGGCGTCGCGCAGGTCGGTGAGCCAGTCCTCGGTGTGCTCGCCGACCAGGCGCACGCACCACGCCAGCGCCTCGGACCGGCTGCGGGCGACGCCGGCGTCGACGAGCGTGTCGAGCACCTGTCGCTCGGGCTGGCGCAGCCGCGTCATGACCGGCGCGGAGAGGTGGGTGAACAACTCCTCGTTGTCGCCGCAGCGCACACCCCAGCTGACCTTGCGCTGGTAGCGGTGCTCGACCTGGAGGGCGACCTTGATCCGGTCGTCCCGGGTGTCCTCCCGGAACTGGTGTATCCGCCCGGCCTGCGCGGCGGCCCGGTCGGCGTCGGTGGCGTCGCCGCCCAGTTCGGGCGTGGGCACCCGGCCCCAGATGATGATCTCGTCGCGGTCGACGACGACGTGCGGCGGCTCGGTGAACCACCCGTCGGGCGAGGCGCCGGTGATCCAGGCGGCGGCGTCGTCGGCGGGCGGCGGCTCGGTACGGGCCCCGGAGGGCGGACGGAAGCGCATGACAACAACCTCCAACATCGGTGTTGATTACATACTTACACCGTTGTTGGAGAATCGCCACGCTCTCGATTCCGCTGTCAGAGGACGAAGGCGTCCGTCCAGAGCTGGCGGGACCGGCCGGACAGGGCCTCCATCAGCGCCACCGCCTGGCTGTCCGTCAGCGCGGCCACGAAGTCGATCACCGCGCGGCCGCGGGCCCGGCCCACCCGGTCACCGATGCCGTCCGGCAGCTCCGCCTCCGCCAGCTCCACCAGGTCGCGGATCCGGCGGGGGAGGCGCTCGGTCTCGTCCGGGTCGGCCAGCCAGGCCAGCAGCGCCTCGACCAGCGAGCCCAGCAGCCGGGCCTGGCCGCGCTGGTGCAGCGCCAGGTCCGGGCGGGCCAGCACGAACCGGTTCTGCACGAACTTGAGCACCTGCACCTCGTGCCACTGCGCCGGCGCCAGCAGCACGTGGCCCGAGCGCACCGCCGGCGACTCGGTGACCTCGATCGACTCGACCAGCCGCCGGGTCCAGTTCGCCGAGAACGCCGCGACCTGCGCCTCGGCCTCCAGCGATCCGTCGAACGGCGCGCTCAGCAGGCCGTCGACCAGCTCCGCGCGGACCTGCTCCACCGCCGCGGCGAAGGCGTCGTCGTCGCTGATCCAGCCGTCCTTGCGGTGCAGTTGGCGGCGCAGGGCCTCGATGGAGCTGCCCGGCCGGCGCTGGGCAGGCGCGAGGTCCTCGTCCGGTACGTCGCGGAACGCCGTGCGCTGCCACGCCATCAGCTCCGCCGCCACCGCGCCCTGCTGGAGCACGCCGACCCGGTGCACGTCCTCGAGGTCGTGGATCGCGTACGCGATGTCGTCGGCCGTGTCCATCACCGACGCCTCGGCCGTCTGCTGCCAGTCCGCGACCAGGCCGGCGAACGGCAGCCGGGCCTGCACCATGTCCTCGACCTCGGTCGAGTACGCGCCGAACTTCAGCGAGCCGCCGTCCGGGTCGTCCGGCGGCGCCGCCGCGCCGCGCGGCGGCGGGTCCAGGTGGCGGGGGTGCGGCGCCGGGTAGCTGCGCCGGGTCCACGGGTACTTGAGGATGGCCGCGCGGGTCGCGGCCGTCAGGTTCAGGCCGATCGTGGCCTGGCCGCGGATCTCCGTGCTCGTCACGATCCGGTACGACTGCGCGTTGCCCTCGAAGCCGTCGCGCAGCCGCAGCCGCTGGCGGGCCAGCCGGTCCAGCACCCGCTCGCCGAGGTGGCCGAAGGGCGGGTGGCCCAGGTCGTGCGCCAGGGCCGCGGCCTCGACCACGTCCGGGTCGCAGCCGCCCAGCTTCTCCAGGACGTCGCCGTAGCGCTCGTCGCGCAGCAGGCGTTCGGCAATCGCCCGGCCCACCTGGGCGACCTTGAGGCTGTGCGTGAGGCGGTTGTGCACCAGCAGGCCGCCGCCGCCGGGGCTGATCACCTGGGTGACGCCGGCCAGCCGCGCGAAGAACGGCGAGCTGACGATCCGGTCGCGATCCACGCGGAAGGGGCTGTAGGCGAGGTCGCCGGGGGCGACGAGCCGGTCGCCGAAGAGGCGCCGAACGCGAGGATCGTCCATGTGCCCGACGCTAATGCATCCGGTACCGCGGCCCGGTGATGTGTCCCCTACCTGAGGAGATCCACAGCACCACGGTGGCGTTTGGCGCCCGTGGGCGGTCAGACTTGGAAGTCGGACGGAACTGACACGGAGGAACCGGGCATGGCGAAACAGGCAGACGGCCGTCGGCGGCGTACCGGGGCATGGATCGCCCTGGCTTTGGGGGCCGCCGCGGTGTGGGCCGCGCGCGACATCCCGCTCCAGATCGGCGCCCGCAGGATCGGCGCCCGGGCCGACGGCGAGCGCGGCGAGCGCTACCGGCGGTCGCCGCAGTTCGCCGGCGGCAAGTTCCGCAACACGGTCCCGGCCAGCGAGGTGCCGACCGCCGCGATGCCGCGGATCCTGGCCTCGGCCCTGACCGACCGCGACCGCCGGTACCCGTCCGCGGAAATCCCGCTGGTCCGCCCGGTGCCGGGTGGCACCGACCCGGCCGGCCTCTACGTCACCTGGTACGGCCACTCCTCGGCCCTGATCGAGATCGAGGGCCGCCGGGTCCTGCTCGACCCGGTGTGGAGCGAGCGCTGCTCGCCGTCGCGGCTGACCGGCCCGAAGCGCCTGCACGAGCCGCCGATCGCCCTGCGCGAGCTGCCGTCGATCGACGCCGTGCTGATCTCGCACGACCACTACGACCACCTGGACATGGAGTCGATCCGCAACCTGGTCGACCTCCAGGCGGCGCCGTTCCTGGTGCCGCTGGGCGTCGGCGCGCACCTGGAGCGCTGGGGCGTGCCGGCCACCCGCATCATCGAACTGGACTGGAACGAGCGGGCCACGGTGGCCGGCATCGAGTTCGTCGCGACGGCGGCCCGGCACTTCTCCGGCCGCGGCTTCTCCCGCGACGAGACGCTCTGGGCCTCCTGGGTGATCGCCGGCCCGAACCGCAAGGCGTTCTACTCGGGCGACACCGGCTACTTCCCGGGCTTCGCCGAGATCGGCGAGGAGCACGGCCCGTTCGACGTGACGCTGGTGCAGATCGGCGCGTACGGCGACGCCTGGCCGGACATCCACATGCTGCCGGAGGACGGCGTCGCGACCCACGTCGACGTGCGCGGCGGGCTGATGATCCCGGTGCACTGGGCGACCTTCAACCTGGCCCTGCACGACTGGCCCGAGCCGGCCGACCGGGTCTGGCGCGAGGCGAAGGCGCGCGACGTGCGCCTCGCGATCCCGCGGCCGGGCGAGCGGGTGGACGCCGACGACCCGCCGGCCGTCGACGGCTGGTGGCAGCAGCTCGCCTGATTCGTCAGTCCGCGTACCAGGTGCCGGCGGCGGCGCTGACCGTCCAGTCGCCGCCGGCCAGCGGGATCGCGAGCTCGATGTCGTCGGCGCTCGCGGTAAGACGCGGGCGGCCGGTGAGCGCGAGGCCGTCCGGCGGGACGTCGAGGGCGGGGAACCGCGGCACGTTGAGGACGATCACGCCGATCGCCTCCCGGTCCTGATCGGCCCGGCGCAGGTCGAGCTGGACGATCGCCGGGTCGGCGCCGTCGACCGCGCGGATCCGCGCGCCGGTGAAGTCGAGGCCGTCGAGCAGCCGGCCGGCGGTGCCGACCGTGATCCGTTCGGGCGCGGGGGTCGCCTCGCCGGCCGCCTCCGGCACGTCGAGATCGTCGAGGCCGGCGGCAACGGTCCGGAGGAAGGCGCGCGCCGGCCCGTCGCTCCCCTCGACGAGCGTCCGGAGCCGGCGGTCCGCCGAGCGCTCGCGATGGGCCGTCCCGCCGAAACCGCCGGCGATGTGCATCGTCTCCGTGCCAAGCCCCGCGCAGACCGCGCCCGCCGCGGCCAGCTCCCAGCGGCGTAACCGGGCGAGGTCCCGCATCTCGCCGAGCCTCTCGAGGATCCGGGTCTGCAACACCGCCAGCGTGCCGACGCGCCCGCGGACCGGGCCGGGCGGCGGCCCGGCGGTCCCGGCCGGGTCGAGCAGCGGACCGGGCTCGAGGCCGAGCCCGGTCAGGTGCGCCCGCAGCCAGCCCGCGAGCTCCGGCCGTGCGTGCGCGCCCAGGCCGTGCCACACCGCCCGGGCGGCCCGGCTCCGCTCCCGGACCGGCGCCCCCGCCGCGGCGACGGCGGGCAGCAGGTGGGTGTCCCACAGCTCGAACTGCCCGAGCAGGGCGGGCCGGTCCAGCCGGTGCGGATGCGCACCGGCCGCGGCCACCTCGGCGTAGGTGCGGTCCAGCAGTAGCCCGAGCGCGGCGACCTCGCCGGGCCGCCCCTTCCAGATCATTCGGGCACTCTGTCAGGTTCGCCCGCCGCGTGCCAGACCCGGGCAACCAGGACATGCCGCGAATTTCGCCTGACCAGGGGTCCCACACACACCTTCTATCGTTCGTCCGGTTCTTCGTCCGGGACACAGATCTTGACGGCGGCCGGCGCCACGTCGATCCGGATCCTCCGCGCCGCCTCGCGGGCGCCGCCGTCCAACTCGTACCGCAGCGGCTCGGCCAGCCGCACGTCGATCCGGCGGGCGCGGGTCATGCGCACGTACGGCGAGTCCTCCGAACGCCCCACCGCCATCTGGCCCATCGTGCGCGCCCACTGCGTCGCGCCGCGGGCGGTCGCCACGCCGACGTCCAGCCAGCCGTCGTCGGGCCGGGCGTCGTCGAACGCCGTGATGCCGCCGGTCACCATGCCGACGTTGCCGACCAGCACGCAGCTCGCCTCGTCCGAGAACCAGCGCGTGCCGTCCACCTTGATCTTCGCCCGCGGTGCCGGGTCGTCCAGGTGGCGCAGGCCCGTCCAGACGTACGCGAGCTTGCCCATCCGCTCCTTCAACCTGCCGTCCGCGTCCTGGATCATCGCGCCGTCGAAGCCGATGCCGGCCATCACCGCGAAGTGCTCGCCGTTGAGCACGCCGAGGTCGAGCCGGCGCAGGCGGCCGTGGAACGCGATCCGCACGGCCTGCGCCAGGTCGTGCGGGATGCCGAGGTTGGTGGCCAGCAGGTTGGCGGTGCCGGCCGGGATGATGCCGACCGGTACCTTCGCGCCGCCCTTGGTGCCGGCGAGCGCGTCCAGCGTGCGCTGCACCATGCCGTCGCCGCCCCACACGATCAGCAGATCGATGCCGGCCTTCAGCGCCTTGCGCACCTGTTTGGGTGCCTTGCGGCTCTTCGGCACCTCGTACCAGATGAGGTCGTCGACGCCCTCGTCGGTGATGAGGCGGCGCAGCTCGTCGAGCCCGCCGCCCAGGGTCTTGCGCCGGTGGGCGACCACGGCGATTTTCCGGGAAGTCCGCATGCAGCGGCGTTACCCGCTGCCGCCGATTCCTACGCGCGTACCCGGGCACGGGTGGAGGGAGGGACGGCCCATCACCGGCCGCCCCTCCCGGTGTGATGTCTCAGTGCACCGACTCGCGCATGCGCTGCTCGGCGGCGGCGCTGCGGATCACCATGAGTCGCAGCTCCAGCTCGTCGGAGACCATCGACGCCAGGTGCTCCAGGGCGGTGAGCTGCCGCTGCGTCGCCTCGCGGGGCCGGTTGTCGATCACGTTGACGGTGCCCAGCCGGTAGCCGTCGTGGGTGCGGATCGGTGCTGCGGCGTAGAAGCGCAGGCCGAGCTCGCCGCGGACCAGCGGATGCTCGAGCGTCCGCGGGTCGACCGCCGCGTTGTTGATCACGTAGACGTCGTCCTGCGCGATGACCGTCGCGCACAGGCCCGGCTCCTTGCCGACCTCGCGGACGCCGGTGAGCCCGTGGCAGGCGGCGAGCCACACCCGGTCCTGCTCCACGAGCGACACCGTCGCGATCGGGGTGTCGAAGATGGCGCCGGCGACGAACGCGATCCGGTCGTACGCGTCCTCGACGGGCTGGTCGACAAGCCGGTACCGGCGCACCGCGTCGAGGCGGCGCTGCTCCTCGGGTCCGACGCTGTCCAGATATTCGAAGGCATCGCCCGATTCCGGGCTGCTGTTGGTCACGGGGAAACCACCTCACGCAAATGATCGCTCGCAGTCACTGTGAGCCTAGTGAAAGTGACCTGGGAATCCGCAATGGTCAGTTAAGCCAAATTTGCGGTGATCAACGCCCGAGGGCGCGAATGTCGCACATTCAGTCCTCGTCGGCGCGGGGCAGGGCGCGCAGCCGGACCCGGGTGATCGCGCGGCCGGTGATCTCGACGACCTCGGCCGTGAACTGCGGCAGCGTCACCACCTCGCCCGGCGCGGTCGGTATGTGCCCCAGCGCGGCGAGCACCATGCCGGCGACGGTCGTGTAGTCGCCCTCGTCCGGCCCGGAGTCGTCGAAGCCGATGTCCGGCAGGTCGTGAATCGGGAACGAGCCCGGCATCAGCAGCGCGCCGTCCGCCTCCTTCACCACCGAGAGCACGTCGCGGTCGGTCTCGTCGTAGATCTCCCCGACGATCTCCTCGACCAGGTCCTCCATCGTGATGATGCCGTCGATCGCGCCGCGCTCGTCGACCACGAGCGCGATCTGCTGGCGCTCGAGCCGCATCTGCCGCAGCGCGTCGGAGACCCGCAGCGTCTCGGGCAGGAACAGCCCCGGCCGCGCCACCTCGTCGACCGGCCCCTGCGCGCCGATGAGGTCGCGCAGGTGCACCACGCCGTAGACGTCGTCGAGCCCGGCCGGCCCGACGATCGGCGCCCGGGAGTGCGCGCCCGCGA
Source organism: Amorphoplanes digitatis (assembly GCF_014205335.1). Lineage (NCBI taxonomy): Bacteria > Bacillati > Actinomycetota > Actinomycetes > Micromonosporales > Micromonosporaceae > Actinoplanes > Actinoplanes digitatis. The sequence goes on from NZ_JACHNH010000001.1 coordinate 1,228,107, forward strand.
TCAGCTGGGTCAGCGCCTCGGGCGCGGCCAGCCCGGCCGGCAGGGTCAGCACGTCGCGGCGCGGCACCAGGATCTCCCGCAGGATCCGGTCGGCGATCTCGAACGCGCCGCTGATGATGGTCCGCTGCTCGACCGAGAAGTCCTGCTGCGCCGCCACCATGTCGCGGATCTCCTCGGTGCTGACCTCATCGCGCTGCGCCGCCGGGTCGCCGCCGGCCAGCCGGACGAGCAGGTTCGTCGAGACGCTGAGCAGCCACACCACCGGCCGCGAGATCGTCGAGAGGAGGTCAAGCGGGCGGGCGACAAGCAGCGCCCAGCCCTCGGCCCGCTGCATCGCGATCCGCTTCGGCGTCAGCTCGCCGATCACCAGCGTGACGAAGGTCAGCACCATCGTGACGATCACGACGGCGGTCGGCTCCGCGGCCGAGCCGAGGAAGCTCAGCGGCTCGACGAGCGGCTTGGACAACGACACCGCCGCGGCCGCCGAGGCCAGGAAGCCGGCCAGGGTGATGCCGATCTGGATGGTCGCCAGGAACCTGTTCGGGTCGCGGGTCAGCCGGCCGAGCACCCGGCCGCGGCGCGACCCGCGCTCGAGCTTGTGCACCTGGCTGTCGCGCAGGGACACCAGGGCCATCTCGCTGCCGGCGAAGGCCGCGTTCACCAGCACCAGCACCAGCACCAGCGCGAGTTGTCCGCCTATGGCATCCACGACATTCCCAGCCCCTCGGGCGAACGGATCACGAGCCACACACGCTAGCGACGTTGGTGCGGGGCCGCGCGGCGGCAGGCTGGCAGGGCCGCGCAAAAGAAGTCAGCTGACCTCGTCGGCCCAGACCCGCCAGTCGTCGAGGACGCCGTAGAGGGCCGGGGTCAGCCAGCCGGGCGCGGAGCGCTGGAAGACGCCCGGCTCCATGCCGCCGGCGCCGTCCGGAAGGGCGCCGACCAGGTGGGGGAGCAGCTCGGTCAGGTTGGCCCAGTGGACCAGCTCCGGCTCGGCCGGCCAGGCGCCGAGGATCACCTTGGCCGGCACGCCCCGGCGGTCCAGCGCCTCCAGCGTCAGGGCCGTGTGGTTCAGCGTGCCCAGCCCGGCCCGGGCCACCACGATGGTCGGCACGCCCAGCGTCGTGGCCAGGTCGGCCACGGTCCACGCCTCGCCCGAGGGCCGGACGCCCATCGGGACCAGCAGGCCGCCGGCGCCCTCGACCAGGACGAGGTCGTGCTTGCCGGCCTCGGCGCGGATGGCGTCGACCACCTCGTAGAGCTCGATCGGGGGCAGGCCGGCGACCTTGGCCGCGGCCAGCGGGGCCAGCGGCTCCGGGTAGGACGCCAGGGTGCGGGCGGTGTGCGGGTTGGCCAGGCGGGTCACCAGGTCGATGTCGGTCGGCCCGCCCTCGGCCGTGCCGGTCTGGCCCGGCTTGACCACGGCCACGTGCAGCCCGGCGGCCTGTGCCGCCGCCGCGATCGCCGCCGTGACGATGGTCTTGCCGACGTCGGTGTCCGTCCCGGTGACCAGCACGATGCCGCGCCACTCGCCGGCCTCCGCCGGGCGCGGCGCGGCCCGGGGCGCGGGCGCGGGCTCCGGTGCGGCCGCCGCCGGGGTGTCGGCATCGCCGGGACCGGAATCGCCGGGACCGGCGTCGGGCGGGACCGGCGCGGTGGTCGGGTCGCTCGTCACGGTGCGCACTCCACGATCACGTCAAGGGCCCGGTCGAAGTCCTGCTGCGAGATGCCCGCGTTGAGGGTCAGGCGCAGCCGCGACGAGCCGTCCGGTGTCGACGGCGGGCGGAAGCAGCCCACCGCGATGCCGCGGTCGCGGCAGTCCGCGGCCCAGCTCAGCGCCGCCTCGGGGCCGGGAGCCGGCACCGACAGCACGCCCGCCGCCGGCGTCGGAACTGTGAAACCGGCCGCCGTCAGCCGGCGGGCCGTCAGCCGGCCACGGTCCGCCAGCACGGCCCGGCGATCGTCGGCCGCGCGGGTGATCCGCAGCGCGGCGTGCACGCCCGCCACCACGGCAGGCGGCGGGGCGGTGTCGTAGATGAAGGTGCGTCCCGTGTCGACCAGGTGCCGGATCAGCGCGGCCGGGCCGGCGATCACCCCGCCCGCGCCGCCGAGGGACTTCGACAGGGTCGCGGTGACGACGACGTCGGCCAGGCCGGCCAGGCCGGCCGCCGCGACGCCGCCGGAACCGTGCCGGCCCAGGATGCCGATCGCGTGCGCGTCGTCCACCAGCAGCAGGGTGTCGTGTGCCGAGGTCACCGCGTGCAGCTCCGCCAGCGGGGCCAGGTCACCGTCCACCGAGAACACCGACTCGGTGACGAAGACCTTCGCCCGGCCGGGGTGCGCGCCGAGGATCGCCGCCAGCGCGGCCGGATCGGCGTGCGGTGCGACGACCACCTCCGCGCCCGAGCCACGGCAGCCGTCGATCAGCGAGGCGTGGTTGTAGCGGTCCGAGACCAGCAGCGTCCCCGGGCCGGCCAGCGCCCGGACCGCGCCGAGGTTGGCCAGGTAACCCGAGGAGTAGACCAGCGCGCGCTCGGCGCCGAGCCAGCCGGCCAGCTCCGTCTCCAGGTCCGCGTGCGCGTCCGTCGAGCCCCGCACCAGCCGGGAACCGGTGGCGCCCAGCCCGTACGCCTGAAGTGCCCGGACCGACGCCGCGATCACCTCGGGGTGGACGGCCAGGCCGAGATAGTCGTTGCCGGCCAGATCGACGACGGAGTCGTCGGGGGCGCGGTGCCGCAGGGTCCGGGTCAGCCCGGCCTTCGCCCGGGTGCGGGCCTGGCACTCCAGCGCTTCCTGCCAGCCAGCCAAAGCACCCTCACCCTCGCCGTCAAGACCCGCTCGCCGGGGAAACTATCACCCGGCGCCGACAACCCCGGCGGCCGGAACGCCTTGTAGGGTACGGGCATGCCAGAGATCCTCGACCGGGCCCGGGCCCAGGTTCTTGCTGACGGTGCCGGGCTCGACGAGGCGGGGATCCTGGAGGTGCTCCGCCTCGGCGACGAGGACCTGCCGGCGCTGCTCCAGCTCGCGCACGACGTCCGGATGAAATGGTGCGGCCCCGAGGTCGAGGTCGAGGGCATCGTCTCGCTCAAGACCGGCGGCTGCCCCGAGGACTGCCACTTCTGCTCGCAGTCCGGCCTGTTCACCTCGCCGGTGCGCGCGGTCTGGCTCGACATCCCCTCGCTGGTCGAGGCGGCGAAGCAGACCGCGGCGACGGGCGCGACGGAGTTCTGCATCGTGGCGGCGGTGCGCGGGCCCGACGCGCGGCTGATGACGCAGATGCGCGAGGGCGTCAAGGCGATCAAGGAAGCGGTCGACATCCAGGTCGCGGCGAGCCTCGGCATGCTCACCCAGGAGCAGGTCGACGAACTGGTCGAGATGGGCGTGCACCGCTACAACCACAACCTCGAGACCTGCCGTTCCTACTTCCCCAACGTGGTCACCACCCACTCCTGGGAGGAGCGCTGGGGCACGCTGAAGATGGTGCGCGACTCCGGGATGGAGGTCTGCTGCGGCGGCATCCTCGGCCTGGGCGAGTCCGTCGAGCAGCGCGCGGAGTTCGCGGCCCAGCTCGCCGAGCTCGACCCGCACGAGGTCCCGCTCAACTTCCTCAACCCCCGCCCGGGCACCCCGCTCGGCGACCGCCCGGTCGTGGAGGGCAAGGACGCGCTGCGCGCCATCGCCGCCTTCCGGCTGGCGATGCCCAGGACGATCCTGCGGTACGCGGGCGGCCGCGAGATCACCCTCGGCGACCTGGGTACCCGGGACGGCCTGCTCGGCGGCATCAACGCGGTCATCGTCGGCAACTACCTGACGACGCTGGGCCGCCCGGCCACCTCCGACCTCGAGCTGCTGCGGGAGCTGAAGATGCCCGTCAAGGCGCTGTCGGCGACGCTGTGACGGTCCTGGTGTACTGCGACCGGTGCGGCTCACCCTCCGCCGAGGGCGACCACTCGGCCTGCGCCGCGGCGCGCGAGCTGGAGCCGCCGCGCTTCTGCCCGGACTGCCGCCGCCGGATGAAGGTGCAGGTCGTGCCCACCGGCTGGACGGCGACCTGTGTCGAGCACGGTGTCCGCCGCTCCTGACGACCCCGCCCTGACCGGCGCGGTCGTGTCGCTGCGCCCGGCCACGACGGCGGACGTGCCGGCGCTGGCGGCCATCCGCGCCACCCCCGAGGTGCGCGCACGCTGGCGCGGCGAGGAGGACCCCGCACCGGAGATCGTCGAGTCGATCGAGGACGACGGGCTGCACTACCTCGCGATCGTGCTCGACGGCCGGGTGGTCGGCGCGATCCAGTGGGAGGCCGAGGAGGAGCCCGACTACCGGCACGCGAGCATCGACATCTTCGTCGACCCGGCGGTGCACGGCCGCGGCGTCGGCACCGACGCGGTGCGGACCCTGGCCGCCCACCTGGTCGACGCGCACCGCTTCCACCGGCTGACCATCGACCCGGCGGCGGACAACGCGGCCGCGATCCGGTGCTACGCCAAGGTGGGCTTCAGGCCGGTCGGCGTCATGCGGGAGTACGAGCGCGGCGCCGACGGCCGCTGGCACGACGGGCTGATGATGGACCTGCTCGCCGCGGAGCTGATCCGCTGATCCGACCGGCGGCGGACCTGTCGCGAGGCCCGCCGCCGTTCTCACCCGTTACCCGTCACCCGTCGCCTTTCACCCGGAGGCGGCGGGAGTCTCATCCGTGGCCGGCCGGTGCCCGGTGCCGGCGATTCTCAGCGTCAGGCTCAGCAGCGGGCCGTCGCGGTCGTCGCGGTCGGTCACGCCGAACCGGCGCAGCGTGCGGAGCATCGCCACGTTGTCGGCGCCGGTGTGCGCCACGACCGCGGACGCCTTCATCCGGCGCGCCGCCGCGATCAGCCGGCGCAGCAGCGCCGTGCCGATGCCGCGGCGCTGCCAGGAGTCCTCCACCAGCAGCGCGACCTCGCCGAGGTCGCCCTCCACCAGCAGGTTGGCCATCGCCACGACCCGCTCACCGCCGTCGGCCGGGTCGGTGCTCACGGCGAGCAGGGTCAGGCCGTTGGCCGGCTCGAGCATCCGGCGCAGCCGGGCGTCGGACGGCCCGTGCGCGAGGCCGGGGTAGCGGCGCCGGTGTGACTGCGCCGAGCCGCGGGCGTGCAGCCGGCGGACGCCCTCGACGTCGTCGGTGGTGGCGGCCCGGATCAGCAGCTCCGCGCCGTCGGGCAGCAGCAGCGTGGCCTGCTCGGCGGTGCGGCGTACCAGGGCGCCGCTGACCTCGACAAGGGCCTGTGCGCGGGCGTACTCCGCCGGGGTGAAGGCCGGCGCCGCGCGCAGCACCTCGTAGGTGCCGCCTGCCGGGTCGATGAGCGTCATCCGCTCCTCGTCGAAGCCGTGCAGGACCACCGTGCCCTCGGGACGCCAGCGCGCCTCGGCGGCGTCGAGCAGGGTGACCAGCGCCTCGCCCAGCGAGTCGGGGTCGTGCACGAGCCGGCCGGCCAGGGCCAGCGCCCGGGTCGGCTGGTCGGCGAGGCCCTGCGCCTCGGCGCGGGTGACGAAGGCGTCGCGGCCGCGGCCGCGGTCGATCGCGGCGTGCAGCTCCGCCTCGGTCATCGTGTTCGGCGCGTCGACCAGGAAGTCGTCGACCGCGCCGCCCTCGGTGGTGTGCACCTGGACGGCGAGGATGTTTACCGACCGCAGCGCGAGGCTGGCGGTGAGCACCGAGAGATATCCCGGCCGGTCGTCGACCGTCGCCCTGATGCGCCACAACGCCATGCGAGGCACTTCCCTTCCGCCGGCCGCCCCTCTGACGAACCTAAGCGTGCCCGCCCGGTGTTACCCGCATATTGCCTGAGCTGGGAGGACTTATGAGGGCTCGGTCACAGCGGCCGCCACGCTCGGCACCGAGGTGTCGTCCAGCCGGTCGCCGAGGATCACGGCGGCGGCGCGGACAAGCTGGGCGATCCGGTCCACCTCGGTGATGTGGAACGCGGCGGCCGGCAGCTCGTCGTCGTCGGCGCGGGCGGTGACGAGCACCAGACCCGCGCGGCCGAACGGGGCGACGGCGTACCGGGTGCCGTCCGGGCCGGTCATCGGGCGGGCCCGCAGCGGGGTGACCTCGGGCAGGCGCAGCGGGGACGGCGCGCGCCAGCTCGCGTAGGTGACCGCCGGCTCGCTGCCGGTCGGCAGTTGCAGCGACGGCTCGTCGGTACCCACCGGGCGCGGCGCCGCCGTGCGCGCGGCCCAGTCGGCGGGGACGACGGCGGCGGCCGCCCAGTCGGCGGCCAGCAGGCCCGGCACGGCGTCGACGAGGGTGGCCAGGCCGTCCTGCGGGTTGGCCGCGACCTGGGCCAGCAGCTCGGCGTCGTGGCCGCCGGAGACCGGCGCGCCGATGGCCCGCCATACGCCGTCCACCTGTACGCCGGGGATGGCGGCGAGACCCGCGAGGAGTCGCTCGACGCGGGAGGCGCCCGGCCACACGACGGTGAAGTCGTCGACGGCCCGCCCGCCGAGTCGCTCAAGCACCACGACCTGGACGATGTCGGCCCCGGCCACGCCCAGCGTGCGCGCGATCTGGCCGAGCGCGCCAGGACGGTCCGGCAGAGTGACCCGTACCCGCAGCAACATGCAACTCCTCCCGTCAGGAAAGACGGCACGGCGGCGCCGTCCTTGGCACCAAGATTGCCGAAGCGGCGTTTCACACCCGTTGCGCCGCCGTGTCCCGGCCGTCAAGGCGCAGAGATATGCCCTGGATCACACCCAGGTTAGGCCAGGTCAGGCGGAGGCGCGACGGACGAGATGGGTGTCGAGCAGAACGTGTGAATTCTCGACGGGCTCGCGGCGGATGCGGCACACCAGCAGCTCCGCCATCCGGCGGCCCATCTCCTCGACGGGCTGGTGGACCGTGGTCAGCGGCGGCTCGCACTGCCGGGCGACGGGCGCGTCCTCGAACCCGACGACGGCGACGTCCTGGGGCACCCGCAGGCCCTTGTCGCGCAGGGCACGCAGCGCGCCGCTGGCCATCAGGTCGGACGCCGCGAAGACCGCGTCGAGGTCCGGCTCCCGCTCCAGCAGGGTCCGCATCGCCCGGGCGCCGCCGGCCTCGCTGAAGTCGCCGTACTCGACGAGCCCGGGACCGCTCACGGCCGCGCGGTAGCCGGCCAGCCGCTCCCGCCCGACCTCCATGTCCTGCGGCCCGGCGACGGTGGCGACCCGCCGGGCGCCGTTGCCGAGCAGGTATTCGACCGCCTTGCGGGCGCCGGCGGAGTTGTCGACGTCGACCATGAAGTCGCCCTCGACGGCGCGGGTGGAGCGGCCGCCGAAGACGAACGGCATGCCGCGCTCGCGCAGCACCGCCGGCAGCGGGTCGTCGTCGTGCAGGGAGAGCAGCAGCACGCCGTCGACGTGCTGGCCGGTCAGGTGATGCTCGACCCGCTCGCGCTGCTCGGGGGAGGCGGCCATCGCCAGCCACAGTTGCAGGGGCGTCTCGAGCAGGGCCGCGTTGATGCCCCGCAGCACGCCGGCGAAGAACGGCTCGCCGAAAACCCGCTCCTGCGACTCCGAGACGACCAGGGCCACGGAGTCCGTGCGCTGGGTGACCAGCGAGCGGGCCGCCCGGTTCGGCACGTAGCCGAGCTCCACGATCGCGGCCTCGACCGCGGCCTTCGCCTGCGGGCTGACCTGGGACGACCCGTTGAGGACTCGGGATGCGGTGCCACGGCCGACCCCGGCGCGGGCCGCAACGGCGTCGAGCGTCGGTCGCCCCGGTGAACGGACGGGCTGCCTGGTCATCCGGGCATTATCGCCCGCGGACCCGCCGATGTCTCGCCTGCGGCCGGGGAGAATTGACCATGCTATGCGCTCCGCCCGCCGGAGGCCTAGGGTTTGCACATGATCTGCCGTGCGTGCCGAGAGCGACGCCACGAGGAGTGCCGGGGCGGGTCGTGGTGCGACTGCCAGCACCGGCCCGAGAAGCCGACGCCGCCCGTGACCGGGCCTCCGGCGCCGTGATCGACGTACACGACGCCGATCTCGTAGAGGCCTATCCGCGGGGCGCGCAGCCGTTGCTGCGGGTCAACTTCGTCGCCAGTCTCGACGGCGCCGTCACGGTGGACGGCAAATCCGGCGGCCTGGGCGGGCCCGGCGACAAGCTGGTCTTCGACTCGCTGCGCAAGGTCTGCGACGCGCTGGTGGTCGGTGCGGGCACGGTCCGCACCGAGAACTACGACGGGCTGCGCCTCGACGCGGCCGCCCGCGACTGGCGCCGGGCCCGCGGCCTGCCCGAGTTTCCGCTGATGGTCGTCGTCTCGGGCGCCCTGGACCTGGATCCGGCTCAGCTGGTCTTCGCGGACGCGCCGATCCGGCCGCTGGTGGTCACCCATGCCGGCGCCCCGCCCGCCCGCCGGGCCGCGCTCGCCCCGGTCGCCGACGTCGTCACCTGCGGAGACGCCGCCGTCGACCTCGCCGCGGCGGTCGCCGCGCTGCACGCCCGGGGCGCGACGCAGCTGCTCTGCGAGGGCGGGCCGCGGCTGTTCGGCGCGCTGATCGCCGCCGACCTGGTCGACGAGCTCTGCCTGACCGTCTCGCCTCGGCTCGCCGGCGGCGGCGCCGGCCGCATCGCGACCGGGCCCGGCACCCCGCCGCGGGAGATGTCACTGCGAAGCGTTCTGGCCGATCGGGACATGCTTTTCCTCCGGTACGCCCGCAGCCGCTAGAAGTTGTGGACAAACCTGTGGATGACCCCTAGAAGTTGTGGACAACGCATGCCAACCGACGCGCCGTCCGTCGGATGTCGTACGTCTGGTGCAACATGATCGGCGTGTCTGACGAACCAGCCGAAGTGAGCGAACCGGTCGGGCGTGTCCTCGGCACCGCCGATGCCACCCCGTTGCAGTTCTGGACGGCGGTCACGCCGGGCAGTTACCTACAGCTCGACGACGTGGTGGTGACCCGGCGCGAGCTGCCCGACCGCGAGCCGATCACGATCGCCGGCGTCGTCACGCAGGTGCGTGCGCGCCACGAGGGCGCCCAGTTCGACTCCGACGTCTTCGCCATCGCCGAGGGCACCCTGCCCGCCCTCGTGCAGGAGGCCGCGGAGATCACCACCACCCGCGTCGACCCGGAGCTCTACGTGCCGCCGGCGCCGGGCGCGGTGGTGCACCGGGCCTCCGGCGCCGCCCGCGACGCGGCCCTGCACTTCGACCGGATGGAGCGCCGGGTCCCGATGGGCACCGGCCGCGACGGCGTGCCGGTCTTCCTCAACGCCGACTTCCTCGACGGCACCCGCGGCGCGCACGTCTCGATCTCCGGCATCTCCGGCGTCGCGACCAAGACCAGCTTCGCCACCTTCCTGCTCTACTCGGTCTTCCGCTCCGGGCAGCTGGGCGGCGACGCGGTCAACGCCCGCGCGCTGATCTTCAACGTCAAGGGCGAGGACCTGCTCTTCCTCGACCACCCCAACACCAAGCTCGACGACGCGACAACGGCGGCCTACGCCAAGCTCGGCCTGCCGGCGACCCCGTTCCCGGACGTCCGGGTCTACGCGCCGCCGCGTGCCGGCGACTCCTCCGGCGCGCCCGACGTGCAGAGCCGGCTCACCGGGGTGGACAGCTTCTACTGGACCCTCGAGGAGTTCTGCGCCAATCGCCTGCTGCCCTACGTCTTCGCCGACGCCGACGACGAGCGGCAGCAATACACGATGGTCGTGCACTCGGTGACCGCACACCTGGCCCGGCACGCGCTGCCCGCCGAGGGCGGCATCAGCATCGACGGCCGGCGCCTGTCGTCGTACGGCGACCTGGTCGACCACGTCGTCGACCAGCTCACCGACGACGAGACCCGCTCGATGTGGGCCGGCAGCGCGGTCAACATGGGCACGGTCAACGCGTTCGCCCGGCGGCTGATCGGCAGCAAGCGGGACCTGGCCCGGCTCATCCGCGGCGACCTGGCGAGCCGGCGACCGCACCAGATCAAGACCGCGGAGAGCGCGCAGGTCACGGTCGTCGACCTGCACAACCTGCCGGACCGCGCGCAGCGCTTCGTGGTCGGCGTGACGCTCAAGACGGAGTTCGACGACAAGGAGAAGTCGGGCACCGGCCGCCCCCTGCTCTTCGTGGTCCTCGACGAGCTCAACAAGTACGCGCCCCGCGAGGGCTCGTCGCCGATCAAGGAGGTGCTGCTCGACATCGCCGAGCGTGGCCGCTCCCTCGGGGTGATCCTGATCGGCGCACAGCAGACGGCGAGCGAGGTCGAGCGCCGCATCGTGACGAACTCCGCGATCCGCGTGGTCGGCCGCCTTGACCCGGCGGAGGCCTCCCGCCCGGAGTACGGCTTCCTCCCACCGGCCATGCGCCAGCGCGCGCTGCTGGCCCGGCCCGGCACGATGTTCGTCAACCAGCCGGACATCCCGGTCCCGCTCTGCGTCGAGTTCCCCTTCCCGGCCTGGGCCACCCGCAAGTCCGAGTCGGGACCCCCGCCGGCGGGCACGATGCGCTCGATCGTGCAGGGCGTCGACCCGTTCGCGGTGGTCGGCGGCCGGGGCGGTTCCTCCGACGACGACATCCCGTTCTGAGCCCTGTTTCCGCCCCCCTCATCCTTTTCGAAACAGGCGTTAGGGTTCTGCGATGCGCATCCTGCACACGTCCGACTGGCACGTCGGCAAGGTTCTCAAGGGCCGGAGCCGGCACGAGGAACACATCCGGGTGCTCGGCCAGGTCGTGGAGATCGCCCGCGAGGAGCGGCCCGACCTGGTCATCATCGCCGGCGACCTCTACGACACCGCGGCGCCGTCGCCCGACGCCGTTCGGGTCGTCACCCGGGCGCTGTCGGCGCTGCGGCAGACCGGCGCCGAGATCGTCGCGATCGGCGGCAACCACGACAACGGCCAGGCCCTGGACGCGCTGCGGCCCTGGGCCGACGCGGCCGGCATCACGCTGCGCGGCTCGGTGCGGGACAAGCCCGACGACCTGATCATCACCGGGACGACCGCCGGCGGCGAGCGGTGGCGGCTGGCCGCCCTGCCTTTCCTCTCCCAGCGGTTCGCGATCCGCGCCGTCGAGATGTACGAGTTGACCGCGGCCGAGGCGAGCCAGACCTACGCCGACCACATCGCCCGGCTGATCGCCCGGCTCGCCGAGGACTTCGCCGAGCCGGGGGTGGTCAACCTGCTGACCGCGCACCTCACGGTCGTCGGCGCCAGCACGGGCGGCGGCGAGCGCGAGGCGCACACGGTGATGGGATACGCGGTGCCGGCCACCGTCTTCCCGCCCGGCGCGCACTACGTGGCGCTCGGCCACCTGCACCGTTCCCAGCAGGTCATCGGCCCCTGCCCGGTGCGCTACAGCGGCAGCCCGCTCGCCGTCGACTTCGGCGAGGAGGAGAACGTCAGCTCCGTGGCGATCGTCGAGGTCTCGGCGGACAAGGCGGCGAAGGTCCGCGACGTGCCGGTGACCTCGGCGAAGACGCTGCGCACGGTGCGCGGCTCGCTGGAACAGCTCGCGACGGTGAATCTGCCGGACGCCTGGCTGCGGGTGTTCGTCCGGGAGACGCCGCGGGTCGGCCTGCGCGAGGACGTGCAGGAGCTGCTGCCGCACGCGCTCGAGGTGCGCATCGACCCCGACATGGTGCCCGACCGGGCCGGCGAGCGGATGGCGCAGCGCGCGGGCCGCTCGCCGCGCCAGCTCTTCGGCGACTACCTGGACAGCCGCGGCAACGCCGAGGACGGCGTCCGCGAACTCTTCGACGAGCTCTACGACGAGGTGAGCAGCGCGTGAGGCCCCTGCGGCTTGATCTGGCCGGGTTCACGGTGTTCCGGGACGAGACCACTGTCGATTTCACCGACGCGGACTACTTCGCGCTGGTCGGGCCGACCGGCTCCGGCAAGTCCACCGTGCTCGACGGCATCTGCTTCGCCCTCTACGGCACGGTGCCGCGCTGGGGCGGCAGCCGGGGCATCGTCAACGCGCTCGCCCCTTCGGCCAACGAGGCCCGGGTGCGGCTCGTCTTCGAGTCCGCCGGCTCGCGCTACGTCGCGACCCGGGTGGTGCGCCGCGACGGCCGGGGCAACGTCAAGACCGCCGGCGCGGGGCTCCAGCTCATGCCGCCCGGCTTCGACGTCACCCGGCTCGACACCGGGATGAGCCTCGAGGACCTCGGCGACGTGCTCGCCGGGACGCCGGCCGAGATGGACGCCGCGATCGTCGAGGCGGTCGGGCTGCCCTACGAGCAGTTCACCAGCTGCGTGGTGCTGCCGCAGGGCCAGTTCGCCGACTTCCTGCACGCCAAGCCGGCCACCCGCCAGCAGATCCTGGTCAACCTGCTCGGCCTGCACGTCTACGAGGAGGTGCAGGCCAAGGCGTCGACCCGGGCCGGCCGGGCCGAGGCCCGGCTCGCCGCCGTCGACCAGATGCTCGCCGGGCTCGCCGACGCCGACGACGAGGCGGTCGCGGCCGCCGAGGCGCGCCTGACCGCGATGCGCGAGCTCACCCTCGCCGTCGAGCGCGCCGTGCCGCAGCTCAGTGCGGTCCGCGACCGCGAGGCCGAGCTGGCCGCCATCCGCGACGCGATCGCCGGCGAGCTGGCCGCGCTCACCCGGGTGAAGGTCCCGGCCGGCAGCACGAAGGTCGCCGAGGCCGCGGCCGCCGCCCGCGCCCGCGCCGCCGAGGCGGCCGACGGCGTGCACGCCGCGGAGGAGCGCGAGGAGAAGGTGCGCGGCGAGCTGGCGGCCGCCGGCGACGCGGGCTCGCTGGGCCTGCTGCTGGACCGCCACGTCGAGCTCGACCGGCTGATCGGGCAGGCCGAGTGGTTCGCGGGCGAGGCGTCGGTCGCCGAGGTCGAATACAAGGACGCGGTCGCCGCCGCCGACCTGGCGCGCGCCGCGCACAACGGCGCCGAGCAGCTGCTGGAGCAGGCGCGGCTCGACTACGCCGAGGCGCAGACGCTGGACCGGGCCGCGGCGCTGCGCGCGGTGCTGGCGCCGGGCGACGACTGCCCGGTCTGCGCCCAGCCGGTCGCCGAGGTGCCGCCGACGCCCGAGGGCTCCGCCGTGCAGACGGCGGAGCGGACGGGCAAGGCGGCCCGGGCGGCCGCGGACGTCGCCTCGACGGCGTTCCGCCAGCGCGACGCCGTGGCGCGCGAGCTCGAGCGTGGCCTCGACCGCAAGCGGGCCCAGCTCGAGCAGCACCGGTCCCGGCTGAACGAGGTGCGGGCCGCCCTGGCCGACTCGCCGGGCGTGGAGGCGCTGCGGCGCCGGCTCGCGGAGCTGACCGGGTTGCAGCGCAAGCTGGACGAGGCCGGTGCGGCCGTCCGCTCGGCCCGGGAGGTCCAGCGCCACGCGACCGCGGCGGTCACCGCCGCCGAGGAGCAGCAGCGGGCCGCCTGGCGCACGTTCGACACGATGCGCGACGGGGTGGCCCGGTTCTCGCCGCCGCCGGCCGACCGGGAGGACCTCGCCGCGGCCTGGTCGGCGCTGGCCGGGTGGGCCCGGGACTCGGCGCGGCAGCGCGAGCAGGCCCGCGCCGAGGCGGTCGCCGCCGTCGAGGCGGCGCACGCCGAGACACAGCGGGCCAGGGCCGCCGTGGTGGAGCTCTTCACCGGCGGCGGGCTGAGCGCGCCGGCCGGCGGCGCCGACGCGGACCTGATCCGGGCCGCCGCGGTGGCCGCCGAGCGGGCCGGCGCGGCCTGGCAGCGGCTGGTCGAGCGGCGGGAGCAGGCCCGCGAGTTCGTCGAGCAGCGGGCCGCACTGCTGCGGGAGGGCCGGGTCGCCAAGGCCCTCGCCGGGCACCTGCGGGCCAACAACTTCGAGCGATGGCTGCTCGAGGAGGCGCTCGATCTGCTTGTCGACGGCGCGTCGCGGATCCTGCGCGAGCTGACCGGAGGACAGTACGACCTGATGCACGACAAGGGTGAGTTCTTCGTCGTCGATCACCACGACGCGGGTCTGCGCCGCGGCGTGCGGACGCTGTCCGGCGGGGAGACGTTCCAGACCTCGCTGGCGCTGGCGCTCGCCCTCTCCGAGCAGCTCGCCGGGATGTCGACCACGGCGGCGAGCCTGGAGTCGATCGTGCTGGACGAGGGGTTCGGCACCCTCGACGCGGCGACGCTGGACGTGGTGGCGGCGACCCTGGAGAACCTCGCCGCCCGCGGCGACCGGATGGTCGGCGTGGTGACACACGTCAACGCGCTCGCCGACCGGGTGCCGGTCCGCTTCGAGGTGCACAAGGACGCCCGGACGGCCTATGTGGAGAGGGTTGGTCTGTGACGCGGATGTTCGTCGACGCCTGGGACCCGGCGTACGGGGCGTCGTTCGAGGGCGGCGACTCGTCCGACGGTCCGGCCTCGCCGAGCAGCGCGCAGGTGGACACCGACGTCGAGGTGCCGGCCGCGCAGTGGGCGCCGATCGACGTCGCGCCCGGCGTCCGGTGCCCGGACGTCGTGTTCCTGGTGGACGGGGTGCGGCGCAACGACGCCGGGCTCTGGACCGCCGAGGACGACGGCATGTCGTACGCCGGGCTGGCCGCCTCCTACGCCGCCGGGGTGGTGCGGTGCGACCTCGGCAACGGGGTGGCGGAGCTGGTCGGTGCCCGGGTGGGGCGCGGGCTGTTCACCGCCTCGCCCAGCGCCTCGGACCTGCAAGCCGGCTCGGTGCTGTACGAGGTGCACCGGGTCAGCGGTACCGGCGAGGCGAGCAAGCTGCCCGCGGCCGTGCAGGCGCCGCTGACCGCCCTGGAGATCGACATCTCCGGCGCGGCCCGGGACGGCGGGTCCGACGGTGCCGACCTGCTGGTGGTCGACGGGCCGCTGCGCAACCGGCGCCAGCTCCCGCGGACCATCGGATACGTCAAGACGCAGCAGAAGCAGTACCTGCCGGCCGCGCTGACGCCCGTGGTGACGTCGCTGCGCCCCGGGCAGCGGACCCCGGTCTTCCAGCTGGGCACTGTCTGGGGCGGCTGGTCCTGGTACCTGCGGCTGCCCGGGGCCTCCGGCGCACCCTGGTCCGGGATCGTCCGGGTGGAGTGCTCCCCGGACCTGCCCGCCGAGGCCGCCGTGGAGCTGGCCGAGATTTCATCGGCTGTTCTGCCCCGATTCGCCTCTTCTGCCTACAAGGATCCGCGGGCACCCCAGAATCTGGTGCCGATCGCCGGCCTTGAGCGGCGGCTGCGCGGTCTCCTGGGTGACTCGCGGGTGCTGCACCGGGCGCTGACCCTGGCTACCGCGCGGTCCCGGCTTTTGTGACTTTGTGTAACCGCTGAGGCACCGGTTGCTGGTGTTGCATCCGCTTTGCGGGTGGAGTGTGCCCCGCAAGTCTGTCGACGGCCGGTGGTTGCTGAGTATTATTCGCGTGCCCCCGAGTACATATCGGTGTCTATGGATTAAGTCGCGGCCCCTCGCGGCTTGGACCCGGAGGAACCTCTTGCAACTGCTCGTCCATGCCGGCCGGCCCCCAGGGCTCCCGGAAATTTTCCCGTTCGCTTTGATCCCGGCCGGGGTTCGTGGCCGTATGACAGGCGACGGGGAAAGCACCGGCTGGAGGATTCGATGCATGCGTTGGTCATGGAGCGGCCCACGGCGGACAGGGTGTGCGCGATGACGCAGCAGCGGTCCGGCGGTGGGTGGCAGGCTCTCGACGGAGGCCGTGGTGCGGATAATGATGATGCCGTGATTCCACGACAGGCCCGGCACGGCGCGACATCGGAGGCGGCGAGCCACGAGGACACGCTCGTCCGGATGCTCTACGAGGAGCATGCGGGCCCACTGCTGATGTTCGTGCTCCGGCTCACCGGCGGCGACCGCCAGCGGGCCGAGGACATCGTCCAGGAGACGCTCCTGCGGGCCTGGCGCAATGCGCACCGGCTCGGCGCGCAGGGCCAGCAGTCGCTGCGCCCCTGGCTCGTCACCGTCGCCCGCCGGATCGCCATCGACGATCACCGCAGCGTCAGCGCGCGGCCGCCGGAGACCTATGACCGGGAGCTGGAGAGCTTCCCGAGCACGGCCGACGACACCGACCGCGTGTTGCAGCTCATGACCGTCACCGATGCGCTGCGTACGCTCAGCCAGTCACACCGTGAGATCCTGGTGGAGACGTATTTCCGCGGCAAGACCGTCCCGGAGGCGGCCGAGGTTCTCGGCCTCCCCCTGGGCACAGCCAAGTCTCGCGTGTATTACGCCCTGCGGGCCCTGCGTACGGCTCTGCAGCAGCGGGGGGTGACGGAATGACACAGGAACAACACTTCGACGTGGCGGCGTACGCGCTGGGCGTGCTCGACGACCGGGACGCCGCGCGCTTCGAGGACCACCTGATCGACTGCGCGACCTGCGCGATCGAGCTCGAGTCGATGCTGCCGGTCGTCGACATCCTCTCGGACGTCGACGCCGACGCGCTTGTCGCCACCGAGCAGTCGCGCCGCGACGGCCTGATGCTCAAGAAGATGATCGTCGAGGTCAAGCAGGAGCGGCGGCGGGCGAACAGCCGGCGGCTCTACTCCCTGGCCGCCGCGGTCGTGGTCTTCGCCATGCTGTCGATCGGCGCGCTGTTCGCCGGCGGCCAGTGGCTGGCGCCGGACCCGTCCTCCCCGTCGCCCCAGTCGCAGCGCTCCAGCAAGCAGCTGGATCCGCTGCCGCTGGCCGAGGGCGGCGTGGGCATCGGCGGCACCGAACTGCCCGGCGAGCGGCTCGGCGGCACCGACGCCCGGTCCGGCGTCCGCGCCGACGTGGGGCTGGAGCCCAAGGACTGGGGCACCCAGGTCTCCTTCGCGGTCTCCAACATCAAGGGCCCGCTGACCTGCCGGCTGGTGGCGGTCCGCACCGACGGCTCGTCCGAGGTCCTGTCGACCTGGCAGGTCGGCGACAAGGGCTGGGGCACGGCCGCCCAGCCGGCGCCGCTGCTGCTCCAGGCCGCCACGGCCCTGCCGCGCGACGACATCGCCCACCTCCAGATCCAGTCGATCGACGACAAGGGCGCGACCGAGACCCTGGTCCGCGTTCCCTGACCCCGGTCGCAGAGCACGATCGAAGCCCGGCAGCGAGTGCGCTGCCGGGCTTCGGCGTCTATTCGGCGGTTATGCAGAGCTGAATCGCCGTCACTTATCGGCCGCGATATCACCCGGTGTGAATGCCCTCGCCACGCTGCGCAATAAACGCGACGCCGGGCCTGTCAATTACGTACCGCGGGGTCGTTCGGTTCAATCAAAAATCTGGGAATTTCATGGGCCGATACTTCAACCGCGGGCGGCCCGGACGCGTACTACTGCCCGAACGCCGAGATGGACAATCCAGTTGGAGGGCACACCGTGGTTCCGGAGAAGCGAAAGTTGATGGTCGTCGGCGCCGCTATCGCGGCGGCGTTCGCCGTGACCGGTTGCGCCCCGGCGGGAGTCGACAACGCGAGTGACTACGGCGCCCAGCCGGCCGCGAACGCCGTCGATGTTGCCGCCAGTCCCTCGCCCGGCGCCGAGGTCGAGGGTGACGAGGCCGCCGCGGCCGGCGACGCCCCCGAGCTGAGCGACGACGAGACCACCGGCGAGCTCAAGGCCACAAAGGTCAAGCGGATGGGCGAGACGGTACAGAACGAGGACGGCTTCGTCCTCTACCGCTTCGACGACGACAAGGTCAAGCCCGAGGTCGTCTCCAACTGCAACGGCGACTGCGCCAAGGTCTGGCCGCCCGCGGTGGTCAACAAGGGTGAGAAGCCGAAGCTTCAGGGCGTGGACGCCGCCGACGTCGGCACCGTGACCCGTGAGGACGGCACGCTCCAGCTGACGATCGACAAGTGGCCGGTCTACACCTACATCGGCGACAAGAAGCCGGGGCAGTGGAAGGGCCAGAACGTCGGGCAGAAGTGGTTCGTCATCACCCCCGAAGGCAAGAAGAACCTGACCTGCCTCCCGGCGCCGTCCAAGGCCGTCGCTCCCCCCGCGGAGGGCGATGAGGCCGACTCCAGCGGTGACGCCGGCAGCGACAGCGCCGGTTCGGACTACAGCTACTGACGGACGTCTCACGGTGCGGCCGGTCGACGCCAATCCGGGCGGTGACCGGCCACATACGCGAGGGAATTCGGTCCATAAATTCTCGTTAAGTCGAGCGTAAGTGTTCCGCTTTCCAATTGCTTTACGGGAAGTACCTCTTCTAGCTTCTTCCCGAACCCATCGTCGGAGGTGTGAAAGATGATTGCCGCCCGCTCCTCTCGCCGGCCTCAGCGCTGGTTGGTGGGCACCTTGGCGATGATCCTGGCGTTCCTGCTGGCGCCGGTCGGCCCCGCCCGGGCCGACGTCCCCGTCCCGGTGCCGCCGAACACCGGCCTGACCACCAAGGGCACCGGGGTGCTGAGCGCCGCGGACCGTGACTTCGTGGTCAAGGTCCGCCTCGCCGGGCTCTGGGAGATTCCGGCCGGGAACATGGCGGCCGAGCGGTCGGAGGACCCCCGGGTCGCGGAGGTCGGCCGGTCGATCGCGGCGCAGCACGTCACGCTCGACAAGCTCGACATCGCGGTGGCGAAGCAGCTGGGCATCGCGCTGCCGAACGAGCCGAACCGGGACCAGGAGGGCTGGCTCAACGAGATGCGCAACGCGGCGACGCCGCAGCAGCTCGACCAGGTCTTCATCGACCGGCTCCGCGCGGCGCACGGCAAGATCTTCCCGGCCATCGCGACGATCCGGGCGAGCACCCGCAACGACTCGGTCCGCAAGCTGGCGCAGCAGGCCAACCAGTTCGTCATGACCCACATGACGCTGCTGGAGAGCAGCGGCATCGTCGACTACGGCTCGCTGCCGACCGCCCCGGCCCCGGCCGCGGCGGGTGGTGGCCCGGTGCCGGTCGACAACCAGATGCTCGCCGCGGCGGAGGCCAACGGCATCCCGGGCGTGAGCACCTCAGTGATCCTCCTCGTTCTCGCCGGCGCGCTCGTCGCCGGTGTGGTCACCACCATGCGCATCTTCCGGACGCGATAGCCCGCGGACGGTCTCGACCTGGCCAGCCGACCAGGCCGTACGGCATCACCCCCAGGCGGCTGCTCCACCGCCCGCCAAGTGTGCGACAGAGAAAGGTGTCACCATGCGAAGGTCGCAGTACCGGCGCGAATCCAAGTATTCCAAGTGGTTCACCGGTCGGCGCCGGATCATCGCCGCGGTAGCCACCCTGGTTGCCTTCGGCGGCATCGTCACCGTCACGCAGATCTCGGACGCGAGCACCAAGCGTTCCAGCCAGCGTGCTCTGGCCGCCTGCAACAACCTCCAGGCGCCGAAGTCCTCGAAGCTCTCGACGAAGACCCGGAAGGGCACCTACACCACCAACAACGGTCGGGTGACCCAGCACGCGGACGACGGCGCCGGCGATGTGGCGACCACCGCCCAGATGCGGGCCCGCTGCCGGCAGTGGGTCATGCAGAACGCCGGTAACAACGGCGGCGCCAACAACGGTGGCGGCGCGACCGCCGCGCCCGCGCCGTCGGGCAGCGCCAGCACCGCGGCCGGCAACGGCGGCAACAACGGCGGCGCCAACAACGGTGGCAACAACGGCGGTGCCAACAACGGTGGTGCCAACAATGGCGGCAACAACGGTGGTGCCAACAACGGCGGCAACAACAACGGCGGCAACAACGGCGGCGGCGCCGCGACCCCGCCCCCCGGCGCTGGTCTCGGCATCCTGACCAACAGCTGTGACACCAGCCAGCTGCCGCCGCACGACGGCTTCCAGAACGGCAACCGCTGCGTCTCCACCGAGTTCGGCGAGGTCGGCTCGCAGGAGAACAACCCGTCGCTGCTGATCGTCGAGGCGCCCACGCAGGTCGAGCCGAACACGCCGTTCACCCTGCGGGTCAGCACCCGCAACCTGATCCGGGACCGCTTCCTCGCGGCCGGCCAGGGCGGCTACTACGTGGAGAGCTCGGTGCTCCAGGGCGGCATCGTCCGCGGTCACTTCCACACCGCCTGCCGCCTGCTGGCGAACACCACCGAGGCGCCCGACCCGGCTCCGGTTCCCGCGTTCTTCGTGGCGACCGAGGACCAGCGTGGTAGCGCCGCCCCGGACGTGGTGACCATCCAGGTCGCCGGGATCCCGGGCGAAGGCACCGCGCAGTGCGCCTCGTGGGCCGGTGACGGCTCGCACCGCATCCCGATGATGCAGCGCGCCAACCAGACGCCCGCGTTCGACGCGGTCCGCATCGAGGTCGGCGGCGGCAACAACGACCAGGGTCAGGGCCAGCAGGACCAGCAGGACCAGCAGCAGGGCCAGCAGCAGGGTGGCCAGAACAACAACAATCAGAACAACAACAACGGGAACAACCAGAACAACAACAACTGAGTACGGAGCCCTGCCGCAACCGGGTCCGAACCCCCGCGGGGCCGCGTCACCGAGGTGACGCCGCCCCGCGCGGGACCCCCCGTCGGAACCGGCCGTCGTCCACCCCCCTGAGGACGGCAAGTAGCGGCAGGCGGCTCGAGTAAGGAATCGGCTGACGAAAGGAGGCGCGGTACCACTCTCGAGCCGAGCTACGCAGCTCCGCCACCGGGTGACGCGGACCGACTCGGGTGTCCGCAAAACCCCACCGATGGCCCTGACCGGGAGCGCGGTCAGGGCCATCGGCATGTGTGTGCCCGGCGGAGGTTGGTACCAGGGCCGGAAGGTGGCAGAGTGGCCGCGTGACCAGGACCCGCCGGCTCAGCCCGCCGGACGGATACCACTTCCACCGCACCCTGCGGCCCCTGCTCGCGGTCCGCCAGGACCCGTGCGGCACGCTCTCGGACGGCGACTTCTGGCTCGCCGCGCGTACCCCCGACGGTCCCGGGTCCCTGCACCTCGCCCGCGCGGGCGCGGAGCTCACCGCGACCGGGCACGGGCCCGGCGCGGCCTGGCTGACCGACCGCGCGGAGGCGATCGCCGGCCTGCGCGACGACCTCACCGACTTCCCCGCCCTGGCCGCGTCGCACCCGCTGGTCGCCCGCCTGGCCCGGACCTTCTCCGGGGTACGCCTGCCCGCGACGGGTCAGCTCTTCCACCGGCTGATCCGGGCGATCCTGGAGCAGAAGGTGACCGGGATCGAGGCGCACCGGGCGTACCGGGCGATGATGAGGCACTTCGGTGAGCCGGCGCCCGGCCCGGCCGGGCTGCTGCTCCCGCCGGACCCGGAGGCCGTCGCGGCGACGCCGTACTGGGCCTTTCACCCGTTCGGCGTCGAGCAGCGGCGCACCCAGGCGCTCCTGCGCGCCGCCCTTGTCGCGGACCGGCTCGATCGGTGCGCCGACAGCGCCGAGGCGACCCGGCGGCTGACCGCGATACCCGGCATCGGCCCGTGGACCGCCGCCGAGGTGGTCCGCACCTCATACGGCGACGCGGACGCGGTGAGCGTCGGCGACTTCCACATCCCCAACACGGTGGCCTGGGGGCTGGCCGGGGAGGCCCGCGGCACCGACGAGCGGATGCTGGAGCTGCTGGAGCCGTTCCGGGGGCACCGCGGCCGGGTGTGCGAGCTGCTCGCGTTGGGCGGGATCAGCGCACCCAAGTTCGGCCCGCGGATGCCGATCCGCTCCTTCGCCCGGTTCTAGGAGCCCAGGTTTCGCCCCGCGGCCGGTCGTTGCACACTGGGGCGTGGCCTTTACGTTGACGATCGACTGCGGTGGCGGCGGCATCAAGGGCTCGGTGCTCGACGACGCGGGGACGATGCGGGCACAGCCGCTGCGCGTGCCGACGCCGTACCCGTTGCCGCCCGACCTCTTCGTCAAGACCCTGGTGGAGCTCGGCGAACGGCTGCCGAGCGCGGACCGGGTCACCGTCGGCATGCCGGGCATGCTGCGGCACGGCGTGGTGGTCGCCACGCCGCACTACGTGACCCGCAGCGGGCCCCGGACCAAGGTCGACCCCGAACTGGTGCAGGCCTGGCACGGCTTCGACGCGCGCACCGCCCTCGCCGGGGCGTTCGGGCTGCCCACGCTCGTGCTCAACGACGCCGAGGTGCACGGCGCGGGCGTGGTCGCGGGCACCGGCTGCGAGCTGATCCTGACCCTGGGCACCGGGCTGGGCTGCGCGCTGTTCGACGGGGGCAAGCTCGCGCCGCACCTGGAGATGTCGCAGGCGCCGGTGCGCTGGGGGATGAGCTACGACACCTACATCGGCGAGCCCGAGCGGCGCCGGCTCGGCGACGCGCTCTGGTCCCGGCGGGTCCGCAACGTGGTCGAGGGGCTGCGCCCGGTCTTCCTCTGGGACCGCGTCTACCTGGGCGGGGGCAACTCCCGCCTGATCACCCCGACCCAGCTGGCCCGGATGGGCGACGACGTGGTGGTGGTGCCCAACACGGCGGGCATCGTCGGCGGGGTCCGGGCCTGGACCCTGCGGGCTGACGACTCTCGATAGATTCGGGGGCATGCTGCCCGGTCCGCGCGCGTTGCTCCTCGACTTCGGCGGGGTGCTCGCCGACGCACCACGCCGGCACCCGGCCCCACCCGGGCTGGTCCTGCGCCTCGGCGGCCTGACCGGCGGTGCGCTGGAACCCGGCGAGATCGAACGGTCGCTGGTCGCGGGCGCCACCGCGTACGCGGCGTGGCGCGACGAGGACCACCCGGACGAGCTGACCCACGCCGAGGCCTGGGGGCGGTTCGTCACGACGGGCTGGCCCGGCGCGGCCCGGGAGGCCGTACGCCGGCGTGCGACGGGCCTGAGCTACGACTGGACCTGGTCGCCGGAGTGGGCGCTGCGCCCCGGCATCCCGGAGGCGCTGCACGCGGCCCGCGCGGCGGGCCTGCCGATGGCGGTGGTCAGCAACACGCTGTGCGGCGCGGCGCACCGGGACTTCCTGGCCGGCGCCGGGGTCGGCGGGCTGTTCGCGGCGCAGATCTACAGCGACGAGGCCGGCGTCCGCAAGCCGAACCCGGAGATGATCCGGCGGGCCGCCCGGCGGCTGCGGGTACCGGCCGAGGAGTGCTGGTTCGTCGGCGACAGCCGGCAGCGCGACATCGCCTGCGCCCGGCGCGCCGGCGTGACCGCGGCGATCCTGATGCGCTCGCCGCGCACCGACCGGGAGGGCGCGGCGGGGCGACCGGAGCCGGACGCCTTCGTCGAGGACGGCTTCGGCCTGCGCGACCTGCTCCGCGCCGCGGCCCCGCCGCCCGGCCGTCCTCCGGCTGCTTCGAGGTGAGCGGGCCCGCGACCGGGTCGGTCGGTCAGCCCGGCTACTCAGGGTGAGCGGCCCGTGGCCGGGTCGGTCGATCAGCCGGGGGCGACGGCAAAGCGGACCTTGGCGCCCGGGCGGGCCTGCGCGGCCAGGTCGGCCGCCGCCGGGGTCAGGACCGCGATCACCGGATAGCCGCCGGTGACCGGATGGTCGGACTGGAAGATGATCGGCTGCCCGTCGGGCGGCACCTGGATCGCGCCGCGGACCACGCCCTCGCTGGGCAGCTCCGCGGTGCGGGAGCGGGACAGCGCGGGCCCGGTGAGGCGCAGCCCGACCGAGTCGGAGGCGGGGGAGACGGTGAACTCCGCGCTCAGGAGGGTCTCGAGGGCCACCGCGGTGAACCAGTCGTCGCGCGGCCCGATATCGACCTCCCACGGTTCGCCGGCGGGCGGGGTCGCGCCGCGCGCGGACGCGGTGCCGGTACCGCGGCCGCCGGGCGGCGCCGTGCCGATCGGCAGCACGTCGCCGGCGGCCGGCCGGGGCGGGCCGATGCCGGTCAACCGGTCCGTCGAGCGCGAGCCCAGGACCGGCGGGACGGCGAAGCCGCCGCGTACCGCGAGGTAGCTGCGCAGGCCCCGGCGCGGCATCGTCACGGTGACCTCGGCGCCGGCCGGCACCTCGACGACCTCCTCGACCCCCGCGTGGTCGCCGCCGACCGAGAGGACGGCGTCGGTGCCGGTCAGCACGGCGGTGGCCGGCGAGTCGAAGCGGACCCGCAGGCCGCCGAGGGTGCACTCCAGCACGGCCGCGTCCGGCGAGTTTCCGACCAGGGCGTTCGCGCGGGCGCGGGCCGACCGGTCGACGGCACCCGACGGTGCGACGCCCTGGCCGGCGTGGCCGGCCCGGCCGCGGTCCTTCAGCACGGTCAGCGGGCCGGGCCGCAGGACGGTCACGGTCATCGCTGAGCCTTTTCAACGTGGCCGGGGCGGCAGCTCCCGGCGGCGGTCGGCGGCGCGGAGACCTCTGGCCCGAGGCCACGGGGAAGATTGCTCACTGCACCGCCCTGAACGTCACCCTGACGCCGGGTGTGAGCAGGGCCGGCTCCGGGCGGTCGAGGTCCCACATGCGCTCGGTGGTGCTGCCGATCAACTGCCAGCCGCCGGGGCTGTCGTTCGGGTAGACGCCGGAGAACCGGCCGGCCAGCCCGACAGAGCCCGCCGGTATCCGGGTGCGCGGCGAGTCGCGCCGCGGCACGTCGAGGCGGGGATCGCCGCCGGTCAGGTAGCCGAAGCCCGGTGCGAAGCCGGCGAACGCCACGGTCCACGCCGACCCGGTGTGCAGGGCGACCACCGCCTCCCGGGTCAGGCCGGTGTGCTCGGCCACGTCGTCCAGGTCGGGGCCGTCGTAGCGCACCGGAATCTCGACCGTCCCGGCGCCGGCCGGGTCCGCGCCGCCGACGGGCAGCCCGGCGGTCGCCCGCTCGACCGCCGCCGGTGACGTGACGGCCGGGTCGAGGTGGATCAGCACCGTCCGGGCCGCGGGTACCAGGTCGACCACGCCGTGCAGGCCGGCCGAGCGCAGGGCCGCGTACAGCGAGAGGGCGGCGGGCAGGTCGTCGACCTCGACCAGCACGGCCTCGCGGCCGCAGCGGAGAAATCTCATGACGCCGCGGCCGCGAAGGCGGCGATCTCCACGCCGGCGCCGGCGAGGGCGTCGTGCACCGCACGGGCCATCTCGACCGCGCCCGGCGAGTCGCCGTGCACGCAGATCGAGTCGGCCTCGATCTTGATCACGCTGCCGTCGACCGCGACGAGCGTGTGATCGGTCACCAGCCGGAGCATCCGTTCGGCGACCTCGGCGGGGTCGTGCAGCAGCGCGCCCGGCTCGCGGCGCGGCACCAGCGTGCCGTCCGGGCGGTAGCCGCGGTCTGCGAAGGCCTCGCGGACGACCCGCAGGCCGGCCTCGTGGGCGAGGCGCAGGAAGACCGAGCCCGGCAGGCCGAGGACCGGCAGGTCCGGGTCGTAGCGGCGGACGGCGTCGATCACCGCGGCCGCCTGCCCCTCGTGGTGCACGATCGCGTTGTACAGCGCGCCGTGCGGCTTGACGTAGAGCACCCGGTCGCCGGCCGCCCGGGCCAGCCCGTCCAGGGCGCCGAGCTGGTAGATCACGTCCGCGACCAGGTCGGCGGTCTCGTAGTCGATGAAGCGCCGGCCGAAGCCGGGCAGGTCCCGGTAGCCGACCTGCGCCCCGATGACCACGCCCTTGGAGACCGCCCGTTCACACACCTCGAGCAGGGTCCGCGGGTCGCCGGCGTGGAACCCGCAGGCGATGTTGGCGCTGCTCACCACGTCGGTCATGGCCTCGTCGTCGCCGAGCCGCCAGGCGCCGAAGCCCTCGCCGAGATCGCTGTTGAGGTCCATGGCGCTCCTCGATCGGGACGGTTCGGGCGAAGGGCAGCACCGACGTTACCGGGGGTGGATGACCACCTGCCAGACGCTCGTCCGGCGTACCGCCACGCTCTCCAGCGCCTCGATCACGGGCACGTCGTAGGTGCTGCGCAGGATCATCGCCTCGATCGGCAGGTATGCCCGCCCCGGGTCGCCGACCAGCACCAGCGCGCCCCGGCCCGCGGCCCGCCGCAGGAACGGAAGCACCCGGCCGGCCATCTCGCGGCTGTAGAAGACGTCGCCGGCCAGGATCACGTCGGCCTCTGCGTACCCGTCCTCCAACAGATCTCCCTCGACGGTCCGGACCTCGACGCCGTTGGCCTGCGCGTTGGCCTCGGCGGCCGCGAGCGAGAGCGGATCGATGTCGTTCGCCGTCACCGGCCGCGCCCCGGCGCGGGCGGCGGCGACCGCGACCAGGCCCGAGCCGGTCGCCAGGTCGAGCACGGACCGGCCGGCGACCAGATCCGGGTCGTCGAGCACGTGCCGGGCCAGCGCCTGGCCGCCGGCCCACGCGAACGCCCAGAACGGCGGAGGCTGCTCGGCGCCGGCCGCCTCCGTCCGCTCCCAGAGCTCGATCGGCTCCTCGGCCTGGTGCAGGACGAGTTCGGGAAGGAAGGGCACGGGCGCGAGTCGCGTGTTGGAGCGCACGAAGTCGGTGGACACACACCGATTCTGCTCAGTTGACCGTGGCGGGGACCGATCAGGGGGCAGCGTCGGAAGGATTTTCGGGAGAGGAGCCGCATGCCGACCAAACTCGCGGCCGCTCTCTTCGGCACCGGCATGGTCTCGCTCGGCGTGGCCTACCACGCGGTACCGGCCTGGCAACTGCCCCTGCTCCTGCTCGCCGGCCTCGCCGCGATCCTGATGATCACCGTCGGCATCCGGCGGCACCGGCCCGACTCGCGCGTGCCCTGGCACCTGCTCGCCGTCGCGGTCGCCCTCTCGGCGATCGGCACGACCGCCAGCAGGGCGGGCCCCGCGGCCGAGCGCGTTCTCGCGAGCCTGGACGAGATCGGCGTCGGCATCATGCTCGCGGCCCGCCCGCTGCTGGCGGTGACGCTGTTCTGGTTCGTCCGGCTGCGCACCGGCGGTCGGCGCGACCGGGGCGGCCTGCTCGACGCGCTCACCCTCACCTCCGGCATGGCCCTGCTGGCCTGGACGTTCGTGATCGGCCCGTACCTGCGCCACGCCGACCTGTCGGCGGACGAGGCGTGGGTCACCATGGCGTTCGCGGTCGGCGACCTGGTCTGCCTGGCCCTGCTGACCCGGCTGCTCACCACGCCGGGGCGGGGCGGCCGGGCCGCGCTGTGGCTGGCCGGCGGCATCCTGGCGCTGCTCCTGACCGACGTCGTGACCCTTGTCTCCTTCCGCGAGGACGTCGCGTTCCTGTCCGCCTTCGGGCGGATACCCCTGTACGCGGCCGCCGGCCTCGCCGCCATGAGCGCGTCGATGACCGAGCTGACCCGGCCCGCCGCGGCGCCCTCCGCCGAGCTCGGCCGGGTCCGGCTGGCGCTGCTGGCGCTGGCCTCCCTTGCCGCGCCCGCCGTGCTGGTGTTCCAGGCCCGCGTCGACGGCGGGGTGTTCGACCTCAACGTGGTCGCGGTGCTGAGCGCCTGCACGTTCCTGCTGGTCCTGGCCCGGATGGCGGGCGTCATGGCCAGCCATCGGCAGGCCATGGCCCGCGAGCGCGGGCTGCGCGGCGCCTCGGCCGCGCTGGTCTCGGCGGCCGACGCCGACGAGGTCGGCGACGCGGTCCGCACGGCGGTGGCCCAGCTGCTGCCCGCGGACGTGCCGCACAAGGTGGTGCTCGCCATGGCGTTCACCGAACCCGAGCAGCCGGTATCGCCCGAGGCGGCGGCGCAGTCCGCACACGACCGCAGCACGGGCACGACCGCCCGTCTGGTCGCCACCCGCGAGGTCGACTGGGCCGTCGCGGTCCGGCTGACCCAGTTCAACACGGTGCTGCGCTGCCCGCTGGTGCTCAAGGACCGCCCGACCGGCGACCCGCTGGTCGGCGTGCTGCACGTCGGCGGTCCGTCCTGGGCCCTGCGCGGCCTCCAGCGGACGCTGGAGGTGCTGGCCACCCAGATCGCGCTCGCCCTGGAGCGGATCGCGCTGAGCGAGGAGGTGACCAGGCGCAACAGCGAGACCTACTTCCGCACCCTGGTGCAGAACACCTCCGACGTCATCCTGATCGTCGACGACGAGGACCGGGTGCGGTACGCCAGCCCGTCCGCCGTACAGGTGCTCGGCGCCGAGCCGGTCGGCGTACGCCTGCCGGACATCATCCACCCGGGCGACCGGCTCCGGCTGGCCGACGTGCTGGCCTCCGTGCGCGGCGGCGCGGGCACCCAGCAGGGGCTCGACTTCCGGGCGGTGGGGCGCCGGCGCACCGAGGTGATGCTGGAGATGCACTGCCGGGACCTGCGCGCGGATCAGACCGTCGCCGGGCTGGTCGTCACCCTGCGTGATGTCACCGAGCGCCGTCAGCTCGAGCGCGAGCTCACCCACCAGGCGTTCCACGACTCGCTGACCGGCCTGGCCAACCGGGTCCTCTTCGCCGACCGGCTACAGCACGCGCTGGCCCGCGGCGTCCGCGACAGCGCGGTGGTCGGCGTGCTCTTCATCGACCTGGACGACTTCAAGATCATCAATGACACGCTCGGTCACGCGGTCGGCGACCAGTTGCTGATCGCCGTCGCCGCGCGGATCGCCGGCGCGCTGCGTGCTGACGACACCGCCGCCCGGCTCGGCGGCGACGAGTTCGCCGCGCTGGTGGAGAACGTGCAGGACCCCGGCGCGGTCGAGGAGACCGCCACCCGGATCCTGGCCGCGCTGGCCGAGCCGATCGTCATCGACGGCGAATCGCTCCAGGCGATGGCCAGCATCGGCATCACCACCACGCCCGAGGCGGACACCGCCGACGCGCTGCTGCGCCAGGCCGACCTCGCGCTGTACGTGGCCAAGGGCGCCGGCAAGAACCAGTGGCGGCGCTACCAGTCGCACCTGCACGACGTCATGGTGCAGCGGCTCGAGCTGCGCTCCGCGCTGGACCACGCCGTCAACGAGGGGCACTTCCTGCTCCAGTACCAGCCCATCGTCGACCTGGAGACCGACGAGGCGGTCGGCTTCGAGGCGCTGGTGCGCTGGCACCACCCGTCCCGCGGTGTCATCGCGCCGGACCAGTTCATCGAGGTGGCCGAGGAGAGCGGGCTCATCGTGCCGATGGGCCGCTGGGTGCTGGACCAGGCGCTGCACACCGTGGCGCAGTGGCGGCGCATCCTGCCGCGCGCCCGGCAGCCGTACGTGAGCGTCAACGTCTCGGTACGGCAGTTCCGCCAGCAGGGCTTCGTCGATCAGGTCAGGGCCTCGCTCGACTACGCCGGGGTGCCGCCGCAGGCGCTGATGCTGGAGATCACCGAGACCCTGCTGATGGGCGACGACGAGCAGATCTGGGCCGACCTCGCCGTGTTGCAGGACCTCGGCGTGCGGATCGCGATCGACGACTTCGGCACCGGCTACTCGTCGCTGAGCTACCTGCGGCAGCGGCCGATCGACGTCCTGAAGATCGACAAGACGTTCATCGACGACATGATCGGCAGCGCGCAGCAGCATGCGCTGGTCGCGGGCATCGTGAGCCTGGCGCAGACGCTGAATCTGACGGTGGTGGCCGAGGGCATCGAGGACGCGACGCACCGGCAGATGCTGGCGCAGCTGGGCTGCCCGCTGGGCCAGGGTTACTACTACTCGGCGCCGCTCGACCCGACCGAGGCGCTGGCCTGGCTGCGCGCACCTATGCCACTCGCCGCCGCCTGACCGGTCTGAGCAATCAAAAGTCCGAGTTTTACGTTGGATCGTATTAAATCCGCAAACGCGAGAAAAAGTCCGAAGCGGGGGTCAGTATTTCGGGTGACAGATCCTCACCTGAAAGGACATATCATGCGACGTACTGGCCTTCTTCTCGCCGGTGCCCTTCTAGCAACCGGTACGGGCCTCGCCATCTCGGCACCCGCGTCGGCTACTCCTGCAAGCGGCTCCGCCGTTGCCAGCAGTGCCTACTACCCCGGTGACTGGTACTGGGACAATGGCAACGACTGCTGGTACGGCATCTACGGCGGCTACAACTACTACCGCCCGTGGTACGGGGTGGGCAATCCCTGGGGTGTCTACGGCGGAGCTTACGGCGGCCTCTGGGGTGGCGGTGTCGGTGTCGGTGTCGGTGTCGGCATCTATTGACGGTCGTCTGTAGCGGATCGCCCTGTCGGGGCACCCTCAGAGGCGCCCCGGTTGATCCCTGTCTGAAACGGATCGCTGACCCGGGCACCGATCGCGGAGCTTTCCGCGGCGGTGTCCGGGTCGGTCCTGTTTCCCCGAAAATTGCTCATTGTCGTGCGGCCGCCGCCTACCGGGCGCGGGCCGCCTTGCCGGCGTAGGCGCGGTCGACGATCTGCGGCAGGGCGCTCGCCGCCGCGATCGCGAGGCGGTAGCGCAGCGGCACCACGATGCGCCGCCGCGGCCGGCGCAGCGCCCGCTCGATCGCGTCGACCACGATCTCCGGACCCGGCAGCCGGCTCTTGCGGTGGGCTGTCAGCTCCGTCGCGATGTATCCCGGCTCGATCAGGGTGACGCCGATGCCGGTGCCGGCGAGCTCCCGGCGTACCGAGTCGGTCATGCCGCGCAGCGCGAACTTCGTCGCCGAGTAGGCGCCGCTGATGCCGATCTCGCCGGCCACCGAGCCGATGTTGATGATCGAACCGGATCCGGCCGCCCGCATCGACGGGACCACCGCGCGCATGAGCCGGATCGGCGCCTGCAGGTTCACGTCGACCATGGCGGTGACCGTCGCGTCGTCGGTCAGCACCGACGACGCCCCGCCGAGGCCCGCGTTGTTGATCAGCACGTCGACCGTGCCGGCCTTCTCGACCAGGGCGGTGATCTGCGCCGGGTCGGCGAGGTCGGTCGGCACGGGCAGGGCGGTGCCGCCGTTCGCCTCGATCTGGGCGGCCACCTCCGCCAGCTCCGAGCCGCGCCGGGCCGCGAGCACGACCGTCGTGCCCGGCCGGCCCAGCCGCAGCGCGGTGGCGCGGCCGATGCCGCTGGAAGCGCCCGTGATGATGACGACCGGCATGTCCATACCTCCCATAAAGCGGAATATCGGCGCCGCCGGTGGGCGGCGACGCCGATATTCCGGTGCTGGGTGAATCTATCGCTTGCTGTGGTACGCCTCGACGATGGAGCTCGGGATCCGGCCGCGCTCGGAAACCTCGTAGCCGTTCTTGCTCGCCCACTCGCGAATGGCCTGATTCTGGTCGCGGCTGGCCCGGCCGGTGCTCACCGGTGCGGCCCCGCGCCGGGCGGCCCGGGCCTCGACGCCCGAGCGGCCGATGCGGGTGGCGACCGCCAGGTAGGGGTCGAGCGCCTTACGCAGCTTGCCGGCGTTCTTTTCCGACAGGTCAATCGTGTAGTTCACACCGTCGAGTCCGAACTCGACGGTGCGGTCGGCCTCGCCGCCGTCGAGGTCATCGGTCAGAAGGGTAATTACCTGCTTGGCCATGATGTGGTTGCTCCCGTGACGGTGCCATTGTCTTAAGAATTCCTGCGCATTCATTCTGTCCTTGAATGATGTCGAGTGCAAATTGTCCGGCCTGCATGTCGCGAACGTCATCCGCCGCATTCGGGCGACCGGCCACCGGCCGCGCGCCCGTAATCGGGCCCGGGGCGGCCGTCACCTCGACGCATGTCCGAAACTTTCCCGCAACACTTCTCATGCCTATCAATCTGTTGTAGCGTGCGTGGGAGCGCTCCCATAGCCCCTACCCCCAGGGGTTCCCCCACCACCCAGGAGCAGTCATGAGACGCGCCATCCGCGCCATCACGGCGGCCGCTCTGCTCGCCGCGGGCTCGATCACCACATTCGTGGTCGCCGGTCCCGCGCACGCCGACACGCAAATCTGCGAGCAGTACGGGTCCACCACGATCGGCGGCCGTTACACCGTGATGAACAACCGCTGGGGCACCTCCGCGGAACAGTGCATCAATGTCACTGGCAGCGGTTTCTCGATCACCCGACAGCAGGGCGTCGGCAACACGAGCGGGGCGCCGGTGTCCTACCCGGCGGTCTACCTCGGCTGCCATTACACGAACTGTTCTCCCGGTTCCAACCTGCCGATGCAGGTCAGCTCGATCAGCAGCGCGAACAGCAGCATCGGCTACACCTATGTATCCGGTGCCACCTATGACGCCGCCTATGACATCTGGCTGGACCCGTCGCCCCGCAAGGACGGCGTCAACGCCATGGAGATCATGATCTGGTTCAACCGGCAGGGCTCGATCCAGCCGATCGGCTCCGCCATCGGCAACACCACGATCGGCGGCCGCACCTGGCAGGTCTGGCAGGGCAGCAACGGCTCCAACAACGTCATCTCGTACGTGGCACCGTCGGCGATCACCAGCTGGAACTTCAGCGTGCTGGACTTCATCAACGACGTGAGGAACCGCGGCGCGATCACCAACTCCTGGTACCTGACCAGCATCCAGGCCGGATTCGAGCCGTGGATCGGCGGCGCGGGCCTTGCCGTCACCAGCTTCTCGGCGACGGTCAACGGCGGCGGCCCGACCACTCCGCCGACCACGCCCCCGACCACGCCACCGACCACTCCGCCCACCGGCGGCACCTCGGCCTGCCGGGTCACCTACGCGGCGGACTCGTGGAACAACGGCTTCGTCGCCAACGTGACGGTCGGCAACACCGGCAGCGCCGCGATCAACGGCTGGACGCTCGGCTTCACGCTCCCCAGCGGCCAGGCGATCACCAACTCCTGGAACGCGACGCTCTCCGGCACCGGCGGCGCGCTGACCGCCCGCAACGTCGCCTTCAACGGCAGCATCCCGGCCGGCGGCAGCGCGTCCTTCGGCTTCCAGGGCACCTACAGCGGCGGCTTCGCCACCCCGTCCACCTTCACCCTCAACGGAGCGACCTGCACCCGCGCCTAGCGGTACCGCTCACCGAACGGCCCCGCCTCGTCATCGATCAACCCGATGGCGGGGCGGCTGGCATGTGCGTCCGCGCCGTCGGCCAACCCGGCGGCGCGGGTGGCCGGCACACTCCCGGCTGATTCACGCCGCCGCCGGTCGACCCCGGCGGCGGCGCGTCAGGTCGCCGGCGGGGCGGTCGGCAGGATGCGCAGCGCCGCCGGCGCGTGCGCGGGCACGGCGGGGGAGCGCGGCGCGACCGGCGCGAGCCGTCGATAGTCCGCGCCCGGCGCCGGGCGTGCGTCGGCCTCGCCGGCGTTGGGCCACAGCGACATCGCCCGCTCCGCCAGCGCCGTGATGGTCAGCGAGGGGTTCACGCCGAGGTTCGCCGGGATCACCGAGCCGTCCACGACGTGCAGCCCCTCGTAGCCGTATACGCGCTGGTACGGGTCGACAACGCCGGTCTCGGGGGAGTCGCCGATCGTGACGCCGCCCAGGATGTGCGCGGTCATCGGGATGTCGAAGACGTCGCCGATCGCGCCGCCCGGGTGGCCGCCGATCTTCTTGGCCATCCGGCGCACCGCCTCGTGGCCGACCGGGATCCAGGTCGGGTTGGCCGGCCCGTGTCCCGGCCCGGTGGTGAGCCGCCCGCGGCGCGTTCTGCGTACCGTCAGGGAGTTGTCCAGGGTCTGCATGACCAGCGCGATGATGGTCTTGTCGGACCACCGCCGGTTGGAGAGCGAGCGCAGCAGCAGGCCCGGGTGGCGCAGCGCCTGGCCGAGGAAGCGGACCGGCCGCGGCACTCTTCCGCCGCCGTCGACGAGCAGGGTCGTGAGCAGGCCCATGGCGTTGCTTCCGGGGCCGTAGCGGACCGGCTCGATGTGGGTGTCGGCGTCCGGGTGGAAGCTCGACGTGATGGCGACCCCGGCGGAGAACGGCTTCTCCGGCACCTTCAGCGCCTGCGCGCCGAGCAGCGCCTCCGAGTTGGTCCGGGTCAGGGCACCGAGCCGGGCGGACAGCCTCGGCAGCACGCCGGTGTCCCGCATGGCGTGCAGCAGCCGCTGGGTGCCGAGCGCCCCGGCGGAGAGCACGACCTGCCGCGCGGTGAAGCTGCCCTTGGACGTCGTCAGCAGCCAGCCGCCGTCGACCGGGCGCAGCGCCTTGACCGTGGTCTCCGGGTGTATGACCGCGCCGGCCCGCTCGGCCAGGTAGAGATAGTTCAGGTCCAGCCGGTTCTTCGCGCCGGTGCGGCAGCCGATCATGCAGTCGCCGCACTCGGTGCACCCCGTCCGCTCGGGACCGGCACCGCCGAAGTAGGGATCCGGCACCGTCTTGCCGGGCTCGCCGAAGAAGACACCCACCGGGGTACGGCGGAACGTGCCGCCGACGCCCATGTCCTCGGCGACCGACTTGACCACCTCGTCGGAGGGCGTCATCGACGGCTGGACCGTGACGCCCAGCATCCTGGTCGCCTGCGCGTAGTGCGGCTCGAGCTCGGCGGCCCAGTCGGTGATCCCGGACCAGCGCGGGTCGGCGAAGAACGGGGCGGGTGGCTGGTAGAGCGTGTTCGCGTACACCAGCGAGCCGCCGCCGACGCCGGCCGCGGAGAGCACCACGATGTCCTTGAGCAGCGTGATCCGCTGGATGCCGCGCAGGCCGAGCGCGGGCGCCCAGAGGAACGCCCGCAGGTCCCAGGACGTCTTCGGCAGCGTCTGCGGTGTGTAGCGCCGGCCGGCCTCGAGCACGCCGACCCGGTAGCCCTTCTCCGTCAGCCGCAGCGCCGTGACGCTGCCGCCGAAACCGCTGCCCACGACGACGATGTCGTAGTTCGTCATGCCGCCCACCTCATCACGTGGAACGGCGCCAGGCCAGAGCTAAAGACCCGAGGCGAGGAGAACCTTTATGTGATCGCCGCTCGCCGCGTCGGCGAACGCCTCCGCGGCCTCGGCGAGCGGGTGGATCGCCGTCACGAGGTCCGCCGCCGGGACCGTGCCGTCCGCCAGCAGGCCCATTGCGTCCGCGTAGTCCTCGGGCAGGTAGGTCGCGCTGCCCTGCACGCGGAGCTGGCTGTCCTGCACGAGCGCCAGCGGAATCCGCACGTCGCCGACCGGCACGCCGACCACGACGACGGTGCCGCCCTTGTCGGCGATCGCCAGCGCCTGGAGGATCGTGGACTGCTCCGCGACGCAGTCGAAGACCACGTCGGCGCTCTCGCGCAGCTCCGCGCGTACCCGGTCGGCGGCGTCGGACGCGGTCGCGTCGACCGCCGCGTCCGCGCCGAAAGCGATCGCCCGTTCGCGGCTCTTGGCGCTCCGGGCCGTCAGCACCACCCGGCGCGCGCCGCGCGCCCGGGCCACCGTCAGGGTCAGCAGGCCGATCGTGCCCGCGCCGAGGATCGCCACCGTGCGGCCCGCGACATCGCCGGCCAGCCGTATCGAGTGGACGGCGGTGGACACCGGTTCGACAAGCGCGGCCGCCACGTCGTCCAGCTCGCCGGGCACGACGTGCAAGCGCCGGGCGTCGATGGTGAACGCCTCGGCCATGCCGCCCTGCGCCGAGCCGCAGCCGAAGAAGCCCAGGCGCTCACAGAGGTTCTGCCGGCCGGCCCGGCACTGCTTGCACTCCCAGCACGGTAAATAGGGCTCGACCACCACCCGCTGCCCCACCTTCACGGCCGTGACTTCCGGCGCCACCCGGGTCACGACGCCGACCACCTCGTGGCCCGGTGCGTACGGGACGGTGACGTTCGGGTGCCGGCCGCGGAGCGCGTGGGTGTCCGAGCCGCAGACGCCGGCGGCGACCATGCGCATCAGCGCCTCGCCCGGGCCGGGTGCGGGCTCCGGCGCCTCGACGACCCGCACCCCGCCGGCGGTCACCACGACCCTGCGCATCATGGCTGGAGGTTGACATCCTCTCCGCCTTGAATGACGGAGATTCCCTCCACGCCGCGTGTGGAACACGCGACGTCCGGGTGAGTTACCGCTTCGCCGCGCCGTGCCGGGACGGGGCCCGGTCTTACCTGCGCTCCACAGCCGTTTGAGTTGTCCGCCTGTCCGGCGGCCAACACGTTCAGTGCCGCGTTCACGTCCCGGTCGTGGGACGCCCCGCAGGGGCAGTCCCACGACCGGACTTTGATGGCCATCTTCTCGTTGATGCGGCCACACTGCGAGCACATCCGGGTGGACGGGAAGAACCGGTCCAACCGGCCGAACGTGCGCCCGTAACGGGCGGCCTTGTACTCCAACATGCCGATGAAGCCGGCCCAGCCCGCATCGTGCACGGACTTCGCCAGCCGGGTCCGGCCGAGACCGGCCACGCACAAGTCCTCGACGTATACCGCTTGGTTCTCGCGGATGATCCGTGTCGAGAGTTTGTGCTGCCAGTCCCGCCGGGAGTCGGCCACCCGCGCATGAGCACGAGCGACCTTGACGACGGCCTTCTTGCGGTTGTTGCTCCCGCGCTGCTTGCGGGAGAGGGCCTGTTGCAGCCGCTTGAGCTTGCGGGCCGCACGGCGCAGAAACTTCGGCGCGGCCACCTTCGTGCCGTCCGACAACACCGCGAAGTGGGTCAACCCCAGGTCGATACCCACCTGGGAGCCGACCGGCGGCAACCTTCGGTCTTCGGCCGTGGTGACGACGAACGAGGCGAAGTACCGCCCCGCCGCATCCTTGACCACGGTGATCGAGGACGGATCGGACGGCAGCGGACGCGACCAGCAGACCTCCACGTCTCCGATCTTCGGCAGACGCAGCCGGCCGTTGTCCAAGACCTTGAACCTGCTGTTCCTGGTGAACCGGATGGCCTGCCGGTTGTCCTTGCGCGACCGGTACCGGGGCGGGGCCACCTTGCGGCCCTTGCGCTTGCCCGAGATAGAGGCGAAGAAGTTGCGGTAGGCGGTGTTCAGGTCCGCCAAGGCCTGCTGCAACACCGCCGCCGACACCTCGCCCAGCCAGGCACGTTCCTCGGTGGCCTTCGCCTCGGTGATCAGCCGCCGGGACGGTTCGGCGTCGGAGATGTACTTCTCGCCTGCCTCCCGCGCCGTCTGGCGCAGGTGCAGCCCGTCGTTGAACACGACCCGCGCACACCCGAACGCCTTCGCCAGCTCGATCTGCTGGCCCGGCGTCGGATACACGCGGAAGTTGTACCGCAGCTGCACAAAGAGCACCATACATGGACTTCGAAACCGAACTGCTCGAGTGCAACGGCGAGAACAACCACCTCCACCTATACCTCGCGGGCTCCGTGGGCAGAGCACCACCGAGCGTCGTGAAGCAGTACATCGAGCAGCCGACTGTCCGGCTTATCGCAGGGCTCGGGCGTTGGCGGCCCTCCCAGCGCGGGCCTTCCGCCCCTGCCGGAGCACTTGCCCGCATTCAGGTAGCGCGGGGTACTACCGTAGGTCCGTGCGTGCAGCGACGATGGCCGACATCGCCCGGCGCGTGGGTGTGTCCCGGATCGCGGTGTCCTATGCGATAAACGGCCGTCCCGGCGTCTCCGCCGACCTGCGCCGGCGCATCCTGGTCATCGCCCGCGAGGTGGGCTACCGCGCGAACGGCCCCGCGCTCGCCCTGCACGGCGCCGCGGCCAGCGCCGTCGGGCTGGTGCTGCTGCGCTCGTCGGCGGCGCTGACCGTCGAGGTGTTCCGGCGGCAGCTCATCGCCGGCATCCAGGCCGAGCTGTCGGCGCGCGGCTTCGGGCTGGCGCTGCAACTCGTCGCCGACCTGGCCGAGGAGGTGCAGGTCTACCGGCGGTGGGCCGCCGAGCGCCGGGTCGACGGCGTGCTGATCTGCGACCCGCGCCTCGACGACCCGCGGATACCCGTCGTGCGCCGGCTCGGCCTGCCGGCCGCACTCGTCGGCGGCACGCCGCGCGACCACCTGCCCGGCGCCTGGTGCGACGACACCGGCTGGACCCGGGACCTGGTCGACCACCTGGGCGAGCTGGGCCACGCGCGGATCGCCCGGGTCAGCGGGCCGGCCGGGATGGTGCACACGACGCTGCGCGACGCGGCGATGCGCAAGGCCTGCGCCCGGCGCGGCATCAGGCTCACCGTCGTCCGGGGCGACTACACCGGCGCAGACGGCGCCGCCCGCACCCGCGAGCTGCTGCGGCGAAAACCCCGGCCGACCGCGATCGTGTACGACAACGACGTGATGGCCGTCGCGGGCCTGGGGGTCGCGGACGAGCTCGGCCTGGCCGTTCCGGCCGAGCTGTCGGTCGTTGCCTGTGAGGACTCGCCGCTCTGCCAGGTCGTCGGCCCGCCGCTGACGGCGATCCGGCGCGACATCGCGGCGTTCGGGAGCCTGGCCACCGCGCAGCTCTTCGCCGCGCTCGACGGCGAGGTGCGGCGGCCGGTCCAGGCGGAGAGCGGCCGCCTCGAGGTGCGCCGCAGCACCGGCCCCTGAGCTACCGCGGGGGAGCGGTGCTGCCGCGGGCGATCAGGCGGGCGGGCTCGTGCAGTCGGCTGCCGACCTCTTCGCCGCCGATGACGGACAGCAGCAGCCGGGCCGCGTGCGCGCCGTACGCGGAGATGTCGCGGGTCAGCGCGGTCAGCGGCGGGTGCACCAGCCCGCAGACGGGCGAGTCGTCCCAGGCCACGATGGACAGATCCGCCGGAACCGAGCAGCCCATGTCCCGCGCCACCGCCAGCCCCGCGATCGCCATGATGTCGTTGTCGTACACGATCGCCGTCGGCCTCGGGTCGCCGCTGAGCAGGTCCCGGGTCGCCCGGGCGCCGGCCTCGCCGGTGTAGTCCGTCCAGACCGTGTTCGACGAGGTGACCGGCAGCCGGGCGCACGCCTGCGCGAACGCCTGCGTCCGCGCGGCGGTGTGCGCCAGGTCCGCGATGCCGGCGACCCGGGCGACCCGCCGGTGTCCCAGGTCCGCCAGGTGCTCGAGGGCCTCCGCCACCGAGACGGCGTCGTCGGACCACACGCTCGCGCACCCGCCGCCGGCCGCCGGCGGTCCGACGATCACCGCCGGCAGGCCGATCTCCTCGACCGCCGGCACCCGCGGATCGTCGGCGCGCACGTCGCAGAGCAGCACCCCGTCGACGCGGCCCTCGACCCACCACCGCCGGTAGATGTCGATCTCCGAGGCCGCGTCGTCGTCCGGCACCATCCGCAGCATCAGCGCATAGGAGCGGGTGGACAGCTCGGCCTCGACCCCGCTCACCAGCTCCATGAAGAACGGCTCGACCCCCAGGGTGCTGGCCGGCCGCTGAAGTGCCAGCCCGACGACCTTCGCCGGCGCGCCGGCCAGCGCCCGGGCCGCCGCGCTGGCCCGGAAGCCCAGCCGTTCGGCGATGGCCAGGATCCGCGCCCGGGTCGCGTCGGACACCCCCGGGCGGTCGTTGAGCGCGTAGGACACCGCGCCCTTGGAGACGCCGGCCTCGCGGGCGATATCGGCGATCGTCGTTCGCTTCACCCTCGGCAGCATGTCACGGGGGAACCGGGTGTGGTTCCCCTGAACGGGGTAGCGCGGCCCGCCTGCCCGGCCCATGATGCAGAAATGTCCTCTTATGCCTGCGGGATCTCCGACGTGCCCCTGCTCGGCGAGACGATCGGCGCCAACCTCGAACGCACCGTCGCGGCCTTCGGTGACCGCGAGGCGCTTGTCGACGTGCCGTCCGGGCGCCGGTGGACCTACACGCAGTTCGACGGCGCCGTGAACGAGGTCGCCCGCGGCCTGCTGGCCCGGGGCATCGCCAAGGGCGACCGGGTCGGCATCTGGGCGCCGAACTGCGCGGAGTGGGTCATCACGCAGTACGCGACGGCCAAGGTCGGCGCGATCCTGGTCAACATCAACCCGGCCTACCGGACGCACGAGCTCGCCTACGTCGTCGCGCAGGCGGGGCTGAGCCTGCTGGTCAGCGCGGTCGAGTTCAAGAGCAGCGACTACCGCGGCATGAT
This sequence comes from Amorphoplanes digitatis, assembly GCF_014205335.1. Lineage (NCBI taxonomy): Bacteria > Bacillati > Actinomycetota > Actinomycetes > Micromonosporales > Micromonosporaceae > Actinoplanes > Actinoplanes digitatis. Next base: position 1,267,502 of record NZ_JACHNH010000001.1, read on the forward strand.
CGCCGAGATCGGCTTCACCGAAACGGTCTTCATCGGTACGCCGGACTGGGACGCGCTGATCGCCGCGGGCGAGGGGCTCTCGCTCGCCGAACGGGCCGCGACGCTGGCGTTCGACGACCCGATCAACATCCAGTACACGTCGGGCACGACCGGCTTCCCGAAGGGCGCCACGCTCTCGCATCACAACATCGCCAACAACGGCTTCTTCGTCGGCGAGCTGGTCGGCTACACCGAGGCCGACCGGATCTGCATCCCGGTGCCGCTCTACCACTGCTTCGGCATGGTGATGGGCAACCTGGCGGCCACCTCGCACGGCGCGTGCATGGTGCTGCCGGCGCGGGGCTTCGACCCCGCGGCCACGCTGCGGGCCGTCGCGGGCGAGCGCTGCACCTCCCTGTACGGCGTGCCGACCATGTTCATCGCCGAGCTGGGCCTGCCGGACTTCGCGGACCACGACCTGTCCTCGCTGCGTACCGGGATCATGGCGGGCTCGCCGTGCCCGGTCGAGGTGATGAAGCGGGTGGTCGCCGAGATGAACATGGTCGAGGTCGCCATCTGCTACGGCATGACGGAGACGTCGCCGGTGTCCACGATGACCCGCCGCGACGACGGCCTGGACCGGCGTACCGAGACGGTCGGCCGGGTGATGCCGCACCTGGAGTCGAAGGTGATCGGCCCGGAGACCGGCCTGCCGGTGCCGCGCGGCGAGGCCGGTGAGCTGTGCACCCGCGGCTACTCGGTAATGCTCGGCTACTGGGACCAGCCCGAGGCGACCGCGGAGGCGATCGACGCGGCCCGCTGGATGCACACGGGCGACCTGGCCACGATGGACGCGGACGGCTACGTCAACATCGTCGGCCGGATCAAGGACCTGGTCATCCGTGGCGGCGAGAACGTGTACCCCCGCGAGGTCGAGGAGTTCCTCTACTCACACCCGGACATCTCCGACGTCCAGGTGATCGGGGTGCCCGACGCCAGGTACGGCGAGGAGCTGATGGCCTGGGTGGTGATGCGCCCGGGCGCGACGCCGCTGACGGCCGACGCCGTGCGCGGGTTCTGCGCGGGCCGGCTCTCGCACTTCAAGGTGCCCCGCTACGTGCACGTGGTGGAGGGCTTCCCGATGACGGTGACGGGCAAGGTCCGCAAGGTGGAGATGCGCGAGATGGCCGTGGAGCTCCTCGGCCTCCAGGACGTGGCGGGCACCCGCAACGCCTAGCCCGACGGAGGCTCCGCGTGCCCGTCGGTCAGGGTGAAGAAGAAGGTGGCGCCCGCCCCGGGGGTGCTGTCGGCCCAGATGCGGCCGCCGTGCCGGGACACGACGCGGTGGACGATCGACAGACCGATGCCGTGGCCGGCGAAGTCGCCGGCGGCGTGCAGTCGCTGGAACGGTTGGAAGAGCCGGTCGAAGTCGCGCATGCTGAAACCGGCACCGTTGTCGCGCACGAAGAAGACCTCGTCCCCTTCCGATAGCGTGGCCCCGACCTCGATCCGGGCGTCGGGACGCCCGCCGGTGAATTTCCACGCGTTGCCGATCAGGTTGTTCAGGGCGAGCTGGACGAGGTGCGTGTCGCCCGTGCAGACCAGGTCGTCGTCGATCGTGGCGTTCACCTCGCGGCGCGGGTCGGCGTCGCGCAGGTCAGCCACGGCCGCGCGCGCCAGTCGACTGAGATCGACGCGCTCGCAGCGCAGTTCCGCGCGCGTGACGCGGGAGAGGCGCAGCAGGTCGTCGATGAGTTGGGACATGCGCGCCGCGTTGTCGTGGATGCGGCGCAGGTAGTGCCGCGCCTCCTCGTCCAGCCCGTCGGCGTGGTCCTGGATCAGGATCTCGGCAAGGCCGGCCATCGACCCCAGCGGGGCCCGCAGGTCGTGGGACACCGAGTACGCGAACGTATCGAGCTCCTTTGTGGATACCTCGAGTTCTCGCACCCGCTGCTCCAGCTCGGCGTTGAGCCGGCGTACCTTCTCCTCGGCCCGTTTGCGTTCGGTGATGTCGGTGGAGATGCCCGCGACGGCACAGGCCTGCCCCGCCCTGTCCATCAAGGGGACCTTGACCGTGAGGTAGGTGTGCGGCCCGTCCGGTCCGGGGGCGATCTCCTCCATCTGCACCGGGCCGCCGGCTCGGACCGCGAATCGGTCATTGGCTCGGAAGGCATCGGCTATGTGCGAGGGAAACAGCTCGTGGTCGGTGCGCCCGACGACGTCTTCACGTCGAACATCGAACCGCCGCTCGTACTCGTGATTGATGAGCACGTATCGGCCGCTCTGGTCGTGTATGTAGATGACGGCCGAGGTGTTGTCGATCAGCGCGAGCAACTGCTCCGTTCCGATCTGCGTATCGTGTGCGTGGCACGCGAGCGCCGCTGCCGGATCGGACGCGGAATCGGTTTCCATCAATCCCCCCGGTTGGATTCTCGTTGTCCAGGTGGTGCGGGGGACAACGCTCGTCAACGCGGCGCCGGGTGTGAAGATATGCCGTCGGCGAGACAGCTTGTCGCCGACGAGGGCCCCGTTCGTAACGTACCCCGTGCCGATGATCGGTGACCGGCGGAAGCCCCGTCGCCGCCCCACCCCGAATCGCCCAGACCGAACATCCGGTGCATCAGCCGGAATCTTTCTGACGGCCAGGACAGACCCGATGGGACGCGGACAGACTCCCTGAGACGGGACACATCCGGGCGTGCAGGCGGCTCGCCCGTCCGGGGTCGGTGGTGGTCCGCAGCGCCAGCCAGGCGGCTCCCGCCGCCGGGTCCCGGGCGGTCGTGACCGGGGTGCGCACGCCCGCGAGGACCGCGGTCCGCACGGGGGTCTCCCGGGTAAGGAGCCCGCCGGCTAGCACGACCGGGCCGTCCGCCGGGCCGAGCTCGGCGAGGGTGGCGACCAGGCGGGCGGCGGCCTCGGCGGTCAGCCGCTCGGCGAGGGGGTCGCCCGCCGCGACCGCCGCGCAGACCAGCGGGGCCAGCTCGGCGAACGCCGCCGGTGGCCGGCCACCGGCCCACCGCACCAGGGCGTCGCGGGAGTCCACCGCGGCGTGTTCGGCGATCCGGGCGGCGAGGCCGGCCGGCACGACCGGCCCGGTCCAGGCGCGGGCCGCCGCGCGGACCGCGCGCAGGCCCAGCCACAGGCCCGAGCCCTCGTCGCCGAGGAGCCAGCCGAGGCCGTCGGCCGTGCGGCACACCCGCCGGTCGCCGATGCGGGCCGCGACCGCTCCGGTGCCGGCGATGAGCACCGCGCCCGAGGGTGCCGCGGTGCCCGCCGCGAACGCGGTAACGGCGTCCCCGACCACGGTGACCGGGCAGTTCAGGCCGGTCGCCGCCCACTCGTCCGCGAACGCCGCCGCGATCCGCGGGTCCGCCGTGACCGCCGCGCCGGCGACCCCGACGACGCCCGCCGCGACGGTCGCCGGGTCGTGGTCGCCGAGCGCCCGGCGCACCGCCGTTCCGATGGCGCGTGCGGCCGCCGGGCCCGCGGTCGTGGGGTTGCCCGGGCCGGCGCGGCCGCGGCCGACGACGGTGCCGTCGGCGTCCGCCACCACCGCCCGGGACGCCGTGCCGCCGGCGTCGACTCCCAGCACCAGGACCATGCGTCAGATCGAAACATAGAAACTTCTTATTGACCAGACGATGAAGTGGTCGTAATTTTCATCGTCATAACCAATCGATGAAAAGGACAACCACTGGTGACGGGTGAGAGCGGCGGGCTGCTGGTGCGGCTGCGCATCGAGGGACCGACAATGCCGGAGGCGCTGGCGAAGATCGCCGAGACCATCCTCGGCGACCCGGAGACGGCCGCGCACGCGAGCATCGTCGACCTGGCCGAGCGATCGGGCACGTCGACCGCCACGGTCACCCGGTTCAGCCGGGCGCTCGGCTTCAAGGGGTACGCGAACCTGCGCGTCGCCGTCGCGACCGAGACCGGCCGGGCCGAGCAGGCGCGCTGGGAGACCGACATCAGCGGTGACATCTCGCCGGAGGATCCGCTCGGCAGCGTGCTCGACGTGATCACCGCCGCCGACACCCGGGCCATCCAGGCGACCGCCGCCGGCCTGGACACGGCCGCGATCGAGCGGGTCGCGACCGCGATCGCCGCAGCCGGCCGGGTGGAGATCTTCGGGCTGGGCAGCAGCGGCACCGCGGGCAGCGAGATGGCGTTCCGCCTCGAGCGGATCCGGATCCCGGTCCGGTACCGCGCCGACACGCACACCGCCCTGACCAACGCCGCGCTGCTCGGGCCGGGCGACGTGGCGATCGGGCTGTCGCACTCCGGCCGGACCCGCGAGGCGATCGAGACGCTCGCCGAGGCCGCCGACCACGGCGCGCTGACCGTCGCCGTCACCTCGTTCGGGCGCTCGCCGCTCGCCGAGGTGGCCGACGTCGTCTTCACCACCTCGGTGCACGAGACCACGTTCCGGCTCGCCGCGCTGTCCGCGCTGCACTCGCAGCTGCTGATCCTCGACCTCATCTACGTCGCCGTCGCGCAGCGCACCTACGAGCGGACCGCGGAGGCGCTCGAGCTCACCGTGCGGGCCGTCGACGCGCACCGCGTACCGGAGAACGGCACCGCCAACCGCAAGCGAGCACGGAGGGAGAAGCCGCTGTGACCATCACGAGCGCCGCCTACGCCGAGGTCATCGGGGAGGCCATCGCGCGGATCGGCACCGGGCAGGGCGACCGGGTGGCGCGCGCCGCCGACCTGCTGACCGGGACGCTGCGGGCGGGCGGGGTGATTCAGGCGTTCGGCTGCGGGCACTCCGAGGCGCTCGCCATGGAGATCGCCGGCCGGGCCGGCGGCCTGGTGCCGACCAACAAGATCGCGCTGCGCGACCTCGTCCTGTACGGCGGCGAGCCGGCGAGCGTGCTCAGCGACCCCCAGCTCGAGCGCACGCCCAGCGTCGCGCACCGGCTCTACGACCTAGCACCGATCAAACCCGACGACGCGTTCGTCATCGCCTCCAACTCCGGCGTCAACGGCGCGGTGGTCGAGATGGCGCACCTGGTGAAGCAGCGCGGGCACGCCCTGATCGCGATCACCTCCAGCGCGCACTCGGCCCGGGCCGGCTCGCGGCACGACAGCGGGCTCAAGCTCGGCGACCTCGCCGACGTCGTCCTCGACAACGGCGCGCCCTACGGCGACGCGTCCCTCGCATACGGCGACGGTGCCGTCGGTGCCGTCTCCTCGATCACCGCGGCGCTGCTCGCGCAGCAGATCGTCGTCGAGGTGGTGGCGCGGCTGCTGGCGCTCGGCGTCACCCCGCCGGTCTACCTGTCCGACAACGTGCCGGGCGGGCGGGAACACAACCGAGAAATCGAAGCGCGGTACGCCGGGCGCATCCGGCGTACCGCTTAGGGAAAAGGCCCAGCTGATGAACCGTTCACCCCTTCCAGGACCGTACCCCACGAGACGAACCCTGCTGCGCACGGCGGTGACCGCGGGCGTCGCGGCGCCGCTGCTGAGCGCGTGCGTGACCGGCGGCGGCGACGACGCCGACCCGGCCGCCGGCAACACCGGCGCCAAGAGCGCCGACAACCCCCTCGGGGTCAAGACGGGCGCGCCGCTCGAGGTCGTGATCTTCAAGGGCGGGTACGGCGACGAGTACGCCAAGCGCGCCGAGGCCGTCTACGCACAGAAGTACGCCGCGAAGGTCGACCATCAGGGCATCCAGAAGATCGGGGAGGCGCTCCAGCCCCGGTTCGTCGCGAACACCCCGCCGGACGTCGTGGACAACACCGGCGCGAGCCGCCTCGACATCGCCACCCTCGTCTCGGCCAAGCAGGTCGGCGACCTGGGCCAGCTGCTGGACGCGCCCGCGCTCGACCAGCCGGGCAAGACCGTGCGCGACACCCTGCTGCCCGGCGTTGTCGACGACGGCACGTTCGACAAGGTGCCGCTGACGCTCAATCTCACGTACACGGTCTGGGGTCTCTGGTATTCCAAGCCGCTCTTCGCGGCGAAGGGCTGGGCCTTCCCGAAGACCTGGGACGAGATGCTCGCGCTCTGCGCCAGCATCAAGGCCGCCGGCATCGCGCCCTGGACCTACCAGGGCAAGTACCCGGAGTACATAAACGACCCGCTGCTGTCCATGGCCGCCAAGACCGGCGGGCCGGCGCTGATCCAGGCCGTCGACAACCTCGAGCCGAACGCCTGGAAGGCGCCCGGCCTGATCGGCGCGGCCGAGGCGTTCGCCGAGCTGGCCGGCAAGGGATACATCATGTCCGGCTCCGAGGCGCTGTCGCACACCGAGGCGCAGGCGGCCTGGTCGCAGGGGAAGGCGGCGATCATCCCGTGCGGCTCGTGGCTGGAGAGCGAGCAGCAGGGCGTCACGCGGCCGAACTTCGACATGGTGATGGCGCCGGTGCCGTCGCGGACCGCCGCCGACGCGCTGAAGCAGACCGCGGTGCAGGCGGCCAGCAGCGAGTCGTTCCTGGTGCCGGCCAAGGCGAAGAACCCAGCCGGCGGCATGGAGTACCTGCGGATCCTGTTCTCGAAGCAGTCGGCGAAGGCGTTCGCCGAGTCGGCGGGCACGCTGCCCTCGGTGGCCGGCGCGACCGAGGGGCTGACCCTGTCCAGCGGCCTCGGCTCGGTGCGCGACGCGGTGGCGGCGGCCGGCCGCCAGACCTTCACGTACCGGTTCCGCACCTGGTACGCGCCGCTGGCCAAGGCCGTCGACGACGCCACCGGTGAGCTGGTCAACCGGCGCGTCACCGCGGCGCAGTGGTCGGACCGGATACAGAAGGCGGCCGACGCGCTGGCCGGGGACACCTCGGTCACGAAGTACACCCGCTGATGAGACACGGTCGGTGGCGGTTCCTGGCCGGCGCGCTGATACCCGCGCTGGCGCTGCACGTCGTGCTCGTGCTGTCGCCGTACGCGCAGGCCTTCTATCTGTCGCTGACCGACTGGACCGGCGTGGCCGGCGAGGCGCACTTCGTCGGGGCGGGCAACTACGCCCGCCTCGGCGGCGACTCGCTCTTCCTCGACGCGGTCCGCAACAACGCCGTCATGCTGGTCGTGGTCCCGCTGGTGACGATCGGGATCGGGCTCTTCCTGGCCAGCATGATGCACCTCGGCGGCCGCGGCGGACGGCGGGGGATCGCCGGCTCCGGCGCGTACCAGATCGTCTATTTCTTTCCGCAGTTGCTGTCGCTCGTCGTCATCGCGGTGCTGTGGGGTTTCGTCTACAACCCGAACAACGGCCTGCTGAACGGCGCCCTGCGCGCGGCCGGGCTGGGCGGGCTGGCGCGTAGCTGGCTGGCGTCGCCGTCGCTGGCGCTGCCCGCCGTGATGGCGGTGCTGATCTGGTCGTCGGTCGGCTTCTACGTGGTGCTGTTCAGCGCGGCGATCGACGGCATTCCCCGTGAACTGTTCGAGGCGGCGCTGATCGACGGCGCCGGTGGCTGGGCGACGTTCCGGAAGGTCACCCTTCCGCTGGTACGCCAGAGCGTGCAGGTCGCGTTCGTCTACCTCGGCATCGCGGCGCTGGACGCCTTCGCGGTCGTCCAGGTGATGACCGTCGGTCCCGGCGGCCCCGACGGCGCGACCGAGGTGATCGGACTCTCCCTGTACCGCAACGCCTTCCAGTACGGGAAGTTCGGTTACGCCTCGGCCATGGGCGTCGCCCTCTTCTTCGCCACCCTGACCCTGGCCGTGCTCGCGCTGCGGCCGGGCCGCGAGGAGCGGGCGGTGCCGGCATGACCTCTTTGCGTGAACGACCCGTGGTGGCCGCCCCGCCGGAGCCCGCCCGCGACCGACGGCGCCCCGGCTCGGTCGCCGGCGTGCACCTGGCGATGCTGGCCTGGGCCGTCGTCACCACGTTGCCGCTGATCTGGGCGGTGATCAGCTCCTTCAAGACCGACGACGAGATCCTGAACGAGCCCTGGTCGCTGCCCGCGTCGCCGCGGTTCTCCAACTGGACCCGGGCCTGGACCGAGGCGAACATCGGCCGCTACTTCCTCAACAGCGTCCTGGTGGTCGGCGGCGCCCTGCTGCTCACCATGCTGCTCGGCTCGCTCGTCGCCTACGCGCTGGCCCGGTACTCCTTCCGCGGCAACCGGCTCATCTACTACACGTTCGTCGCGGCCATGTTCTTCCCGGTCTTCCTCGCCCTGGTGCCGCTCTTCTTCGTCGTGCGGCAGCTCGGGCTGCTCGGCACCTACCAGGGGCTGATCCTGGTGTACGCGGCGTACGCCGTGCCCTTCACCGTCTTCTTCCTGCACGCGTTCTTCCGCTCGCTGCCCGGTGAGGTGGCGGAGGCGGCGTTCATCGACGGCTGCTCGCACGGCGCGGTCTTCTTCCGCGTGATGCTGCCGATGGCCCGGCCGGGCCTGGTCGCCGTCGGCATCTTCAATTTCCTCGGGCTCTGGAACCAGTACCTGCTTCCGCTGGTTCTCAATCCCGACCCGGACCGGTACGTCCTGGCGCAGGGTCTGGCCGCCCTGTCGGTCAGCCAGGGGTATCGCAGTGACTGGAGCGGTCTGTTCGCCGGCCTGACCATCGCCATGCTGCCGGTGCTCATCGCCTATGTCGCGTTCCAACGGCACATCCGCGGCGGTATGACCGCCGGCGCGGTCAAGTAGGTCCCCTTTCATCCCCCAATTCGGAGGACCCTGCTCATGTCCATCGACAAACGTAAATCCCTATGTTTCGCGGGGGCGGTCGCCCTCCTCGGCTCGCTGGCGGTCTTCAGCGGCGCGCCGAGCGCCTCGGCCGCCGACTGCGGCTACCTGTTCGACGACTTCTCCTACAACTCCTCCAGCGACGGGCTGCTGTCCTCGCACGGCTGGACGGCGCGCAGCTATCCGGGCGGTCCGGGCGTGCCCGGGGCGACCTGGTCGCCGAACAGCATCACGTTTCCCACCTCCGGCGGCCAGAAGGTCCTCCAGCTGACCGCCTCGACCGACGGCACCGGCGCGGGCACCAACCACGCGGAGCTGTACAGCACCCAGAAGCGCTACTTCGAGGGCACGTACGCCAGCCGGGTCCACTTCACCGACACCCCGTCCGGCGGCAACGACGGCGACCACATCAACGAGACGTTCTTCACGATCAGCCCGCTCAACGGCGACCTCGACCCGACCTACAGCGAGCTGGACATCTCCGAGTACCTGCCCAACGGCGGGTGGGGCGAGACGGGCCCGATCAACTACCAGACCACCTGGTACACCTACCGCAACGATCCCTGGTACGCCGACAACGTGCACTCCGAGCAGCGCAGCAGCCTGGCCGGCTGGCACGACCTGGTGGCGACGGTGTCCGGCGGCCACGTCCGGTACTACATCGACGGCGTGCTGGTCGGCGACCACTCGGGCAAGTTCTATCCCCGGCAGACGATGACCATCAACTGGAACCTGTGGTTCATCGACACGGCGGCGCACACCGGCGGGCTGAGCACGTACGTGCAGCAGGTGGACTGGGTGCTGTTCGCGAAGAACCAGGCGCTCACCCCGGCACAGGTGACGTCGAAGGCGGCGGCGTACCGCACCGCGGGCAGCACGTTCGCGGACACAGTCGACGCGACGGGCGGATGCACCACCCCGACGACCCCGCCAACGACGCCGCCCACGACCCCGCCCACGGCCCCGCCGACCTCTCCGCCGCCGGCCGGAAACTGTGCGACGGCGCCGGAGTGGTCATTCGCCACGGTCTACACGGGTGGGCAGACGGTCAAGCACGAGCGCAGCCGGTACGGCGACCCGAGCGGGCCGCCCTCGGGCGACGGCAAGCACCTGTGGCGGGCGCGGTACTGGACGCAGGGCTCCGAGCCCGGCTGGACACAGCAGTGGCAGGACCTCGGCCGCTGCTGACCGCACGCCCTGAGTCGTTGCCTTGTCAGTCACGGCCTTGAGTTGGTGCCTTGTCAGTCACGGCCTTGAGTTGGTGCCTTGTCAGTCACGGCCCTGACCTGGCGCCCCGTCCCGCACGGCCCTGAGCCGGCGCCCCGTCCCCGGTGGTGCCGGCTCAGGGGCGGTCGTGGAACTCGCCGGGTGGTGCGGCGTCCGGCGACGCGTGTTTGGCGCGTTCCGCCTCGCGTAGCTGCACCCGGCGGATCTTTCCCGAGATGGTCTTCGGCAGGTCCGCGAACTCGAGGCGCCGCACCCGCTGGTGCGGCGACAGGTGCGCCCGGCAGTGCGCGAAGATCGACCGGGCGGTCTCCTCGTCGGCGGCCCAGCCCGCGGCGAGCACGACGTACGCCTTCGGCACGTGCAGCCGCAGCGCGTCCGGCGAGGGCACGACCGCCGCCTCCACCACCGCCTCGTGCTCGATCAGCACGCTCTCCAGCTCGAACGGCGAGATCCGGTAGTCGGAGGCCTTGAACACGTCGTCGGTGCGCCCCACGTAGGTGATGTAGCCGTCCGCGTCGCGGGAGCCGATGTCGCCCGTGTGGTAGTAGCCGCCGGCCGTCGCCGCCGCGGTCAACTCGGCGTCGCCGTGGTACCCGACCATCAGGCCCAGCGGGCGGGGATCGAGCTCCAGGCAGATCTCGCCCTCGTCCGCGTGCCCGCCGGAGGCCGGGTCGATCAACGCCACCCGGTAGCCGGGCACCGGCCGGCCCATCGAGCCCGGTCGCACCGTCTGACCGGGGGTGTTGGCGATCTGGACCGTCGTCTCCGTCTGGCCGAAGCCATCGCGGATCGTGACGCCCCAGGCCTTCTGCACCTGCTCGATCACCTCGGGGTTCAGCGGCTCGCCCGCGCCGACGACCAGCCGCGGCGGGTTCGTGCACGCGGTCAGGTCGGACTGGATCAGCATGCGCCACACGGTCGGCGGCGCGCAGAAGCTCGTCACCCCGCAGCGCTGCATCGCGGCGAGCAGCCGGGGACCGTCGAACCGCGAATAGTTGTGGATGAACACGCACGCCTGGGCGTTCCACGGGGCGAAGACGTTGCTCCACGCGTGTTTCGCCCAGCCCGGCGACGAGATGTTCAGGTGCACGTCGCCGGGGCGCAGCCCGATCCAGTACATCGTGGACAGATGCCCGGCCGGGTACGACGCGTGGGTGTGCTCGACCAGCTTCGGCCGCGCGGTGGTGCCGGACGTGAAGTAGAGCAGCAGCGTGTCGCCCGCGTCGGTGACCCCGTCGGGAGTGAAGTCCGCCGGCCCGGCGTACGCGTCGGAGAGGGCGTGCCAGCCGTCGGCCGCCGGCCCGACCGCGATGCGGGTGACATCGTCGCCGATCCCGGCGAAGCGCTCCGCCGCCGAGGCAAGGGCGATGACGTGCCGGGCACCGCCGCGCGCCACCCGGTCGCGGGCGTCCGCCGGGCCGAGCAGCGGGGTCGCCGGGATGATGATCGCGCCGAGCTTCATCACCGCGAGGATGGCGTCCCAGAGCTCGACCTGGTTGCCGAGCATCAGCACCACCCGGTCGCCGCGGCGCACCCCGCGGTCGCGCAGCCAGTTGGCGACCTGATCGGACCGGCGCGCCAGCTCCGCGAACGAGTAGCGCCGCTCCGAGTCGTCCTCCTCGACGATCCAGAGCGCCGGGCTGTCGTTGCCCTCGGCGATGACGTCGAACCAGTCGAGGGCCCAGTTGAACGCGCCGAGCCGGGGCCAGGCGAAATCCGCGTACGCGCCGGCGTAGTCCTCCCGGTGCGCCAGCAGGAAGTCCCGGGCCTCGCGAAACGCCGCCGTACCCGCACTCGCCGCCATGTCTGCCTCCCGGTCGTCCGAATCAGCCTGCCCCTCCGCCGGGCGGTCCGCCACCCGGGCCGGGGTGGCGGACCGCGTGTTCACTCCGAACAGCTCCGGTCGGCGGCCGGCAGCACCCCGCTCGCCAGGTACGCGTCGACGGCCCGGTCCACGCAGGCCGCGCCCCGGAACAGGTACACGCCGTGCGTGCGGGCGCCGTCGAGCACGATCATCCGCGAGCCGGTCAGCGCCCGGTGCAGCGCCCGCGCGCCCGGCAGCTGGGAGTTGACGTCCTTCTCCGCCTGGACGATCAGCGCGGGCACCGCGTTGCCGATCCGCACCGCCGGCTCCTTCGGCGTGTTCGGCCACGCGGCGCACGGCGTGATCGTGCGGGCCAGCGGCTCGAAGAGCGGCGAGGCCGCCCGGTGCGCGCGGATGTCCCGCCAGTACACCCGCGGGTCGCGGGACACCTCCGCGTCGCCGCAGAGGACGGCGGTCTGCGCGCTGTGCTGCGCCGAGCCGACGCCGCCGACCAGGCCCTCCAGCGTCCGCGCCATCTCCTCCGTCGGCTCGGCCGGTCGGCCTTCCGCGGCCCGGGCCAGCGCGGCGACGACCCGCGCCAACTCGTCGTCGCCCGAGTCGTCGGTCAGCGGCGTGACGATGAGCCCGGGCACGAGGGTGTCGTCCACCGAGTACGTGCCGACCCGCAGCGGGCGGCGCGCCGCGGCGGCGTAGACGCCCCGCACGACGCCGAGCACGGCGTCGGCGTTCGCGCCGAGGTGGTACTCGGCGTCGCGGGCGGCGGCCCAGGCCGCCCAGTCCCGGAGCCCGGCCTCGCGCCCGGCGGCGGTGTCGCGCAGGGCGAGGGTGCCGGGCAGCGCCGGATCGATGGCGCTGTCCAGCACGATCCGGTCGGCCCGGTCCGGGAAGAGCTGCGCGTACGCGGCGCCGAGCAGCGAGCCCTGCGAGTAGCCGAGGTACGAGAGCCTCGGCTCGCCGAGCGCGGCGCGCACGACGTCCATGTCGCGGGCGATGTTCGCCGTCGAGGCGTACGGCAGCAAGGCCGCCTCGGTACGGCCGCAGCGCGCGGCGAGGTCGCGGGTGAGCGCCACCATCGCGTCGAAGCCGGCCCGGTCGGCGCCGGCGGAGCGCGGCAGCCAGCGCGCGGGCCAGCCGCAGTCGATCGGGCTGCTGCGCCCGGCGAAGCGCGGGTCCATGCCGATCAGGTCGAACCGTTCGCCGGTCTCACCCATCGCGGCGCGGGCCAACGGGACGGCGTCCAGCACCGGACTGGCCGGACCACCCAGGTTGATGACCATTGAGCCGATCCGGTGCGCGGTGTCCGCGCCCCGGCTGCGTGCGATGGCGACGCTGATGCTCCGGCCACGCGGCCGCGAGTGGTCGAGCGGGACGGCGACGTCGCCGCACTCAACGCCGGCCCGGTCAAGGGCCGCCCCCGCTGCGTCTCCGGGCCCGAGCGCACAGAAATGCCAGGCGATCCGTCCCGCGACCGCGGTCCCTGCGGCGGTCGTGCCTGCGGCGGTCGTGCCTGCGGCGGTGGTCCCTGCGGCGGTCGTGCCTGCAACGGTCGTGCCTGCGGCGGTGGTCCCTGCGGCGGTCGTGCCTGCGGCGGTCGTGCCTGCAACGGTCGTGCCTGCGACCGTGGTGCCTGCGACGGTGGTCCCAGCGATGGTCGTGCCTGCGACCGTGGTGCCTGTGGCCGTGGTCCCTGCGGCTGTGGTTCTTGCGACCGTGGTTCTTGTGGTCGTCGGTACTGCGGTCGCGGGTGTGGCGGGGGTGGTGATGATGCAGAGGGTTGCCGCGAGCGGGATCGCGGACCAGTGGACGGGTTTCATGGGTGGGCCTCCGATCAGGCGTCGCGGCGGCGCAGGCACCAGGCGCCGGCGCACATCGCGATCGCGATGTAGAGCGAGAAGACGGCCGCGCCCGCCCACGGCGGGAGCAGCGCCGAGTCCGGGCGGACCGTCGTGACGGCCAGGCCCGCCGGCGACGGCAGCCAGCCGTAGACGTCGTCGGCCAGGCCGGTCGGCAGGAGGCCGGTCAGCATCTGCGGTCCGAGCAGGACGCCGAACACCGCCGCGATGCCGCCGGCCGTGTGCCGCACCACGGTGCCGAGGCCGAGGCCGAGCAGCGCGACGAGCGCCAGGTAGCCGGCGCCGCCGACGACCGCGCGCGCCACGCCCGGCTCGGTGAGCGAGGTGTCGAGGTGCTCCGCGGCCAGCACCGACTGGCCGGCTAGGAAGGCGGCGAGGACGGCGGGCAGGCTCACCGCGAACGTCACGCACCCGAGCACCGCCGCCTTGCCCCAGAGCACCGGGGTGCGCCGCGGCACGGCCGCGAGGGTGGTGCGGATCAGGCCGTTCGCGTATTCGTTGGTGACGACCAGGACGCCGAGCACGCCCACCGCGAGATGTGCCGCCTGCACCCCGGCCAGGCTGACCGCGACGGCGTCGAAGGTGGACCCCGCGGCCGGCGGGTGACTCGCCCGCGCCGTCGAGTAGAGGATGCCGAAGCCGACGATCAGGCACACGGCGCTGAGCAGCGACCAGGCGGTGGAGGCGACGGAGCGCAGCTTGGTCAGCTCGGCAAGCACGACGGTCATCGGTCGTCACCCCTCGTGGTGGCCGTGCGGAACTCGGCCGCCCCGGCGGTGAGCTCGAGGAAGGCCTCCTCGAGCGAGCCGTGCCCGGAGTCCGCGACCAGCCGGTCCAGGCTCGTGTCCGCGATCAGCCGGCCCCGGCCGATGACGACGACGTGGTCGGCGGTCAGCGCCATCTCGGTCATGAGGTGTGACGAGACGAAGACCGTGCGGCCCTCGGCGGCGAGGTCGCGCAGCAGGCCGCGGACCCAGCGGATGCCCTCAGTGTCCAGGCCGTTGAGCGGCTCGTCGAGGATCAGCGTGCGCGGGTCGCCGAGCAGCGCGGTGGCGATGCCGAGCCGCTGCTGCATGCCGAGCGAGAACCGTCCGGCCCGCCGGTTCGCGACCCCGTCCAGGCCGACCGCGTCGATGACCTCGCGCACCCGCGAGCGTGGGATGCCGTTGGACTGTGCGAGCGCGAGCAGGTGGTGATAGGCGCTGCGGCCCGGGTGCACGGCCCGGGCCTCCAGCAGCGCACCGACCTCGCGCAGCGGCGTGCGGTGTGCGGCGTAGGGCTTGCCGTTCACGCTCACCGAGCCGCGGGTCGGTGCGTCCAGCCCCAGGATCATCCGCATCGTGGTGGACTTGCCGGCGCCGTTCGGGCCGAGGAAGCCGGTCACCACTCCCGGCCGTACCGTGAAGGTCAGGTCTTGGACGGCGTGGCTGTCGCCGTATCTCTTGGTCAGGCCCTTTGCCTCGATCATGTGTCCCCCTCGGTGGTCGCCTCCCAGGCTTCCGGCCGGGAGGCGTCCGGTCAGTGGGGTGTGCGCGCCGCCGAGGGTGTGGATTTCCCCACCCCGAGCCAGGGGATTTCCGGATGGTCAGGCACCGCCCGCCTGCCTACGGTCGACCCGTGGACTCCTGGATTCATGCGAAGGCTCAGCCGGGTGCCGGGCGGTCGGCCCGGCATCTGCTTGTCGGCGCCCTGCTGTCGCCCCTCGCCGCCGGCCTGCTTGCCACGTTGGTGATCCTGTGGGGCACGGCGCTCTTCAGCCTGCTCACCGGGCCCGAGGGCGGATGGGGCCTGATCGTCCTCTACGTCGTGACAGTTCTGGCACTGCCGATCGTGACGGCCTGGTTCGTCCACGAGATCGGCGTGCTGCAACGGTCGCGCTTCCGGCACTTGCTCGGTGTCGACATCGCGGAGCCGTCCTGGACGCTGCGCAGCACGGCCCGGCAGGCGGCCTATCACATGTGGGCGCTGGCGGTCGCCCTGCCGGCGGTGGTGCTGTTCGTGGCGCCCCCGGCCGCCCGGTGGCTCGCTCGGCGAGACTCGGCGGTTGCCGAGGACATGCTCGGCCCCACCAGGATCGAGGTGCTCAACCGGCGGCTGGAGTCGTTGCGGAGCAGCCGCGCCGAGGTGCTGCTGGCCGCCGACGAGGAGCGCCGCCGCATCGAGCGCGATCTGCACGACGGGGCACAGCAGCGGCTCATGTCCCTGGCCCTCAACCTCGGCATGGCCCGAGAGGCGATCACCGAACCGTCGCCGGCCCGGGAGGCGATCGTGGCGGCGCACGAGGAGGCGATGCTGGCCCTGACCGAGCTGCGGCACTTCGTGCGCGGGCTGCATCCGGCGGTGCTCGAGGATCGGGGTCTCGACGCCGCCATCTCGGGCATCGCCGCGCGTTCCCCGATTCCGGTCGAGGTGTCCGTCGACATCGGACGTCGCTGTCCGGGGACCATCGAGGCCATCGCCTACTTCATCGTCTCCGAAGCCCTGACGAACGTGACCAGGCACGCCTCGGCGACCCAGGCGTCGGTCGACGTGCGGCGACACGGCGGCCGGCTGGCCGTCACGGTGCGGGACGACGGCCGTGGTGGTGCCACCACCAGGCCCGGTGGTGGTCTCGCCGGCCTCGCTCAGCGCGCCGCCGCGGTCGACGGCGAACTGAGTCTCGACAGCCCGGCCGGTGGGCCGACGATCGTCGAGGCGGTGCTGCCGTGCGGGTGATCCTGGCCGAGGACTCGGTGCTGCTCCGCGCCGGGCTGACGAAGCTGCTGACCGACGGCGGCTTCGACGTGGTCGACGCGGTGGGCGACGGCGAGGAACTGCTTCGCTCGGTCGCCGAGCACGGGCCCGACCTGGTGGTCGTCGACGTGCGGATGCCGCCGACCCACACCGACGAGGGCATCCGCGCCGCGCTGGCGATCCGGCGGCTGCGGCCGGACATCGCGATCCTGGTGCTGTCGCAGTACGTCGAGGAGCGGTATGCGACGGACCTGCTGTCGGCGGCCACCAGTTCGGTCGGCTATCTGCTCAAGGACCGGGTCGCCCGGGTCGGCGACTTCCTCGACGCCCTGCGCCGCGTCGCCGCCGGCGGCACCGCCCTGGACCCGGAGGTGGTCACCCAGCTCATGGTGCGGCGCCGGCCGGATCCGCGGTCCCGGCTCACGCCCCGCGAGCTGGAGGTGCTGCGGTTGATGGCCGAGGGACGCTCCAACAACGGCATCGTCGACGCCCTCGGCGTCAGCCACAGCGCGGTCGAGAAGTATGTGGGCAACATCTTCGCCAAGCTCGACCTGCCGCCGACCGACACCGACCACCGCCGCGTCCTGGCGGTCCTCAAGTACCTGGGCGACGGCCGGCCATCATGATCCGCGAGACGCCGCCCCGTCAGACGTTGATCCCCACCTCGGAGTCCGGCACCGACCCCGCGTTCTGGAGGGTCCGGCCGCACGCGGCCGCCGCCTGGGCCTTCGCCAGGGCGACCGGGAAGCCGCGCGTCGCGCGCCACAGCTTCACGATCAGGAGGAGCTCGAATGCCAGCAGCAGGGCGCCCGCCACCAGCGAGGTGGCGATGACCCAGCCGGTCAGCGGGCCGATGATGAAGACCGCCATCTCGAACTCGATGCCGCTGACCAGGTGCGTGCGGATCCGGTGCCGCAGCAGGGCCGCGCGCAGCCTGGCACGCGGACCCTGCGGTGGCGCCAGCGCGGCGTCCGGCGCTGTGCGCGGCGCCGGCCCGGCCGCCTCCGTCAGTTCCGCGCGCATGGTCTCGCGGGTCTTGGCCATCTGCTGCGAGTTGACGTAGCGGAACAGGTCCAGGAAGGTCACCACGATCAGGGTCCAGAGGTACGCGACCTCGCCCGTCCGGGCGTACCCGCCGCCGAAGAGCGCGACCGCGCACATGAAGACGCGGAGCCGGTCGAACATGAAGTCGAACCAGGCGCCGAAGAGTGACCCGGTGCCGTTCAGCCGGGCGACCTTGCCGTCCATGCAGTCCACGACGAAGCTCAGATGGAAGAACACCGCGCCGGCGGCGAGCCACCACCGCTCGCCGGCCAGGAAGCACGGGGCCAGGAAGCAGGCCGCCGAGGCAACGCCCAGCAGCGTCGCCAGGCCGGTAAGCAGGTTCGGGGTGATCCACCGGTAGGGGGCGACGAGGCGGACCAGCCTCGCCGCGAGCGGATCGACGAGCAGGACGGTCCACCACGCGTCGCGGACCTTGTAGGTCTGCTCGCGGATTTCCTGCAATGAAGAACGACGCACCATAACCCGTGTCAACGGAGCGATCCGGCAGTGGACACTACCTTTGCACTATTTGTGACGAATTGGCCGCATCGTTATGCAGGTCTGCGTGTTTGAGAGGTTACAAAGAGCAGCCCGCATAGTAACGTCCGTTCATGGTCAACGGTCGATCTCCGGTCGACCGGGCGGAGGCCGAGGGCGGCACGCCTGGTCCGGCGTCCACGGTGGATCCGGGCCTGCCGGCACCGGGTGCGCTCGCCGATCCCGCGGCCGTCCACTTCGACGACGAGGAGCGCCCGGCCCGCGCGCTGACCGGCCCGATCGGGGCCGGCGTAGCCGTGGTCGCCTTCGTCGCGGCCCTGCTCGCGCTCTGGCAGGTCTTCCGGCCGCTCGCTCAGGGCAGCCAGTTCTACCTGATCATCTTCCTGGCCCTGACGCTCCCGCTCGTCTTCCTCGTCTACCGCTCGGGATGGCCCGCGCGCGCCCGGCCCCGGCCCGCCGCCGACCGGCCGAAGGCGCCCGACCGGCCCCCTGTGCCCGACCAGCCGACCGTGGCCGAGCGGCCGACCGTGGCCGAGCGGCCGACCGTGGCCGACCGGCCGACAGTGGCCGACTGGGTGCTCGCCGCCGTGACCCTGCTGGTCTGCCTCTACCCGGTGAACCCGTTCAACGGTGGCTACGACGGGTTCCTCGACCGGCAGGGGCTGCTCGAACCCGCCGACGTCATCGCCGGGGCGATCATGCTGGTGCTCGTCGTCGAGGCCTGCCGGCGCACCACGGGCCTGGCCCTGCCGCTGGTCTGCCTGGCGTTCCTCGCCTACGGCTACTACGGCGGCCTGCTGCCGCAGAACTGGTCGATCGCCCACTCCGGCCTGGACTTCGCCCAGATCGTCGACGCGCTCTACAACTCCGGCAGCGGCTTCTACGGCACGCCGCTCGACGTCGCCGCCACCTACATCGTGCTCTTCACCATCTATGGGGCCGTCCTCGACCTCTCCGGCGCCAGCCGGTTCTTCGTCGACCTCTCCGTCGCCGCCTTCCGCAGGTCGCGGGGCGCCGCCGGGCGTACGGCGGTGGCCGCGGGCTTCCTGCTCGGCACCGTCTCCGGATCGGGCACCGCGACCGCGGTCAGCGTCGGCGCCGTCACCTGGCCGATGCTGCGGCGGGCCGGCTACCCCGCCGAGCAGGCCGGCGGCATGCTCGCCGCCGCCGGCGTCGGCGCGATCCTCTCCCCGCCGACCCTCGGCGCGGCCGCGTTCATCGTGGCCGAGTACCTCGACGTCTCGTACCTGACCGTGCTCGGCTGGGCGATGATCCCGACCGTCCTCTACTACCTGGGCATCCTGCTCGCCGTCGAGATCGACGTGCGGCGGTTCCGGGTGCGCGCGGTCGAGGTGCCGCAGACCAGCGCCGGGCGGCTGCTGCTGCGGTTCGGCTACCACTTCTCGTCGCTGGTGCTGATCGTCGTCCTGCTCGCCGTCGGCCAGAGCGCGACCCGCGCCGTCGTCTACGCGACCCTGCTGGCCGCGGCGCTCTCCTTCCTGGACCGGCGCGCCTGGCTGACGCCGCGGCGGCTGTTCGCGGCCCTGTCGTCGGGCGTCCGCGGTGTGCTGCCGGTCGTCGCGGTCTGCACCGCGGCCGGCATCATCACCGCGACCACCACCAAGACCGGCCTCGGCGCCCAACTGGCCTCGCTGCTGGTCAGCGGCGCACAGGCGGTCACCGACAACCCGACCGCGGTGCTCGCGCTGACCGTCGTGCTGGCCGCGATCGCCCTGGCGATCCTCGGCCTGGCCGTGCCGGTCACCGCCAGCTTCATCATCGGCTGGGTGATCATCGGCCCGGCGCTGCTCGCGCTCGGCGTCTCCCCGGCCGCCGCCGCCATGTTCGTCTTCTACTTCTCGGTGCTCTCCGAGGTCACCCCGCCGACGGCGCTCGCCGCGGTCGGCGCCAGCGCGATCACCGGTGGCCGCGCGGTGGCAACAATGTGGCAGGCCCTCAAGTACGCGCTTCCCGCCTTCCTGGTCCCGATCGCGTTCGTGCTCACCGAGCCCGGCGAGTACCTGCTGGCCCGGGGGCCGGCGATCGGCATCGTCTGGGCCAGCATCGTCGCGGCCTTCGCGGTACTCGGCCTGGCGATCGCGACCGGCGCCTGGGTACCCGGCGTCGGCGCGGCCGGCCCCGCCAGCCGGATCCTCGGCGGCGCCGCCGGGCTGCTGCTGCTCTACCTCGCCCCGCTCACGATCGTGATGGGCGCCGTCGCGCTCGTCCTCGCCGCCGGAATCGCGTTCATCCATCGAACAGGGAGGACCACGCTATGAGCAATTTTCAACCTGTCCACGGGCCAGAGGCATCCGGGCCGTCGTCCCCCGCCGGGAGGCGCAGCCCGGGCCGCGTTGAAAAAAGCTCGATGAG
This sequence comes from Amorphoplanes digitatis, assembly GCF_014205335.1. NCBI lineage: Bacteria > Bacillati > Actinomycetota > Actinomycetes > Micromonosporales > Micromonosporaceae > Actinoplanes > Actinoplanes digitatis. Next base: position 1,287,664 of record NZ_JACHNH010000001.1, read on the forward strand.
GAAGGCAATCGCCCTGGCCGCGGCCGGAGCGCTGGCCGCGTCCGCGTTGGTGGGCTGCGGCGGCAAGCAGAACGCCGCCAAGCAGGACGCGGGCGGCGAGGTGACCTGTGAGGTCGCCGACGACACCCGGGTCGGCATCGCCACCGGCAACGCGACGGGCGTGTACTTCGCGTTGGGCAACGCCTACGCCGAACAGATCAACTCCGTCGGCGGCAAGCTCAAGGCCACCGCCTCCGAGACCGGCGCCTCCGTGCAGAACATCCAGCAACTGGTCGCGGGGGAGTTCGACGTCGCCTTCTCGCTCGCCGACAGCGCGGCGGACGCGATCAACGGCACCAACAGCTTCAACGCGCGGCAGCCGGTGCAGGCGCTCGCCCGGATACACACCAACTACACGCAGGTCATCGTGCGCAAGGCGGCGGGCATCACCGACGTGGCGGGCATGAAGGGCAAGCGGGTCTCGACCGGCTCGCCGAAGTCCGGCACCGAGGTCATCGCCCGGCGGATGCTCACGGCCGCGGGGCTGGACCCGGACAAGGACGTGCAGGCGCAGCGGCTGGACCTGGCCAAGACCGTCGACGGCATCAAGGACGGCTCGATCGACGCACTGTTCTGGTCGGGCGGCCTGCCCACGCCGGGCATCACCGACCTGCTGACGACCTCTGCGGACCAGGTCGCCTTCCTCGACGTCACCCCGCTGCTGCCCGAGCTCCAGAAGATCAACCAGGTCTACGAGACGGGCACCATCCCGGCCGCCGCCTACAAGACGCCGGCGGACGTGCCGACCATCGTGGTGCCGAACCTGCTGCTGGTCCGCGAGAACCTGGACGCGAACGTGGCCTGCGTGCTGACCCGCACGCTCTTCGACCGCAAGGCCCAGCTGGAGCAGGCGAACGCGGCGGCCAAGGAGATCAAGCTCGAGACGGCGCGCAAGACGGACCCGGTGGTCCTGCACCGCGGCGCGGTGACGGCACTGGACGAATTGAACGCGCCACAGTGACGCGGTGAGCGGTCGTGCGCCCCGGCGCACGACCGCTCATTTAAATGCGTTGAGCGTCCCGGTCCGGATCTCTACCTTATGAAGCACACCGCACGAAGCGACCGGCCGAAGGGGGTTCGAAATGCTCCGCAACAAGCGGATGAAGCGCCCCGACCTGGGCCGGCGACGCGGCTGACACCGCGACGACACTGCCGCCCATCCCGCACGGGAGAGGGCGGCTTTCTTTTTGATGCACGCGTGCCGCTAGCTCAATTGGCCAGAGCATCCGGCTCTTACCCGGAGGGTTCGGGGTTCGATTCCCCGGCGGCGCACGCGCAGGGTGGAGCAGTTCGGAGTGCTCGCAGGTTTCATATGCCTGAGGTCGCGGGTTCAAATCCCGTCCCTGCAACGAAAGCAGTTCCGCAGGCTGAGCGCTGGCTGCTCATCCGCCCCTCATAAGGGCGGCCCGCCCGGTTCGACACCGGGGCCTGCGACCTTCAGCGCCGGTGACTTGCCGGCTGGGCGCCCGCGCCGGGCGGTCAGGAACCGAGCGGACCCTTCACCATGGCGCACCGGTTCCGCCGCCTCGCCTTGCGCTGGGAACGACCTGCGATGTCCCCGTCGTCAGTCTCGTCTGCTCACCGGTGTGGCGGCGAACTCCGCGGCGGCGTTCGCGAAGGACGAGCGGTTCTCCGCGGACAGCTCCTGCACACTGCAGCACCGCGTGCCGACTCCGCGGTAGGTCCTGGTAGCACGGTGCAGTCGCGTACCTCGACCTCGTTGCGCGACGGACCGCAGGCGCCGCTCGTCGCGGGCGTACCGCGTTCGGAGCCGCGCCTGCGGAGGGGTCGTTACTTCGCCCGGGCGGCCTCGCGGAGGGGGGCGCCGACCTCGTGCAGGTGGCGCAGTGCCTGGCGGTACGACTCCACCAGGCTTGTCGATTCGTAGGACACGCCGATCTCGGCGCAGTACGCCTTGACGATCGGCTGTGCCTTGCGCAGGTTCGGCGTCGGCATGGCCGGGAACAGGTGGTGCTCGATCTGGTAGTTCAGGCCGCCGAGCGCCGCGTCGGTCAGCCAGCCGCCGTTGACGTTGCGGGAGGTCAGCACCTGCTTGCGCAGGTAGTCCTCGGTGCCGTCGGGGTGCGGCATGCCCTTGTGGTTCGGTGCGAACGTCATGCCCAGGTAGACGCCGAAGAGGGCCTGGTGCACCACGAGGAACGCGATCGCCTGTAGCGGGGACAGGACCAGGAACAGGGCGGTCAGGTAGCCGACCGCGTGGGTGATCAGCAGTCCGGCCTCGAGGTTGCGGCGCTTCATGTCGCCGCGGATCAGCGCCTTGACGCTTGACACCTTCAGGTCGATGCCGAGCAGGGTGAGCAGCGGGAAGAACAGCCCGGCCTGGTGGCGGGTGATGAAGCCCTTCAGCCCGCGCCGGCCCCAGGCGGACTCGGTGGCCCAGATCAGCACCTCGGGTGCGACGTCCGGGTCGAGGTCGTCGTGGTTCGGGTTGTTGTGGTGGCGGGTGTGCTTGTCCATCCACCAGCCGTAGCTCATGCCGACGGCCAGGTTGCCGGCGATGCGCCCGGCGATCTCGCCGGGCCGCTTCGTGCGGAAGACCTGCCGGTGGGCCAGGTCGTGCGCGACGAGCGCCACCTGTGCGAAGGTCACGGAGAGGAACGCGGCGACGGCGAGGGTCCACCAGGACGAGCCGACCAGGAAGAACGCCGTCCAGCCACCCACGAGCGCCAGGGAGACGGCGGTGAGCCGCACGGCGTAGTACGCGGGCTTGCGCTCGAGCAGTCCCGAGCGGGTGATCCGCCGGTTCAATTCGGCGAAGTCACTGCCGGCCGTCGATCGCGGCCGCTCCGTGGTTGTCGTCATACGTACAGACTCAAGGTCGGTGGCCGAATGGTCAGGAGTGCCAGATCCCCGCGGATGGTGGTGCTAGCACCCCGGTTTAGTTGATCAAGATGTGCAGGTGGCCCATCGGTGCGGCCGAGGAGAATGGGGACATGGAGACGCGATCGTGGGTCCGCGACGGCCTGCTGGCCATCGCCGGTGGCGTCTACGCGGTCGGCCTCGCGATCACCAACCTGCCGCTGCTTGTGGTCTCGGTGGTGGCGCTGGCGCTCAGCCCCGTGCCCTTCCTCGGCCTCGCCCTGCTGCCGTGGGTCACCGACCTCGTCCGGATGCGCGCCAACCTGGAGCGGCGGCTGGCCGGTCGGGCCGGGGTCGCGATCGCCTGCCCGTACCAGCCGCCGCCGGAGCGGGCGCTGCCCGGCGGCTGGAAGCGATTCCGGTGGATCGCCACCGACCCGGCCACGTGGCGCGACCTCGCGTGGCTGGTGCCGGGCGCCATCGTCGGCTTCTGCCTCGGCCTGCTCGCCGTGGCCATCCCGCTGTACGGCCTCGAGGGCATCACGCTGCTGCCGCTCTGGCTCTACCTGAGCGTCGACTGGTACGGCTACGGCGTCTTCTGGCCGATCGCGAACTTCAGCGAGGCGATGCTCTCGATGCCGCAGGGCGTGCTGTTCATGGCGCTCGGGCTCGGCGCCGCGCCCTGGCTGCTCGAGGTCAACGCGAAGTTCGCCAAGCTCTTCCTGGCCCCGACGAAGGCCGCCGACCTGCGCCTGCGGGTGGCCCAGCTGACCGAGACCCGGGCCGACACCGTCGACGCGCAGGCCGCCGAGCTGCGCCGGATCGAGCGGGACCTGCACGACGGCGCGCAGGCCCGGCTGGTGTCGCTGGGCATGACCATCGGCCTGGCCGAGGAGATGATCGAGCGGAATCCGGTGGCGGCCCGCAAGCTGCTCGCCGAGGCCCGGGAGATGAGCGGCGCGGCCCTGCTGGAGCTGCGGAACCTGGTCCGCGGCATACACCCGCCGGTGCTCGCCGAGCGCGGCCTCGACGGCGCGGTCCGCGCGCTGGCGCTGAGCCTGCCGATGCCGGTGACGGTGGAGGTGGAGCTGCCGGGCCGGCCGCAGACGCCGGTCGAGTCCGCGGCCTACTTCGCCACCGCGGAGGCGCTGGCGAACGTGGTCCGGCACAGCGGCGCCCGGACGGCCGCGGTGTCGATCCGGTACTCCGAAGGCCTGCTGGCGATTACCGTCAGCGATGACGGGGTGGGCGGTGCCGAGCCGGCCCGCGGCACGGGGCTGCGGGGCATAGATCGCCGCCTGGCCGCCTTCGATGGCACGATGACGGTCTCCTCCCCGCCGAGTGGGCCGACAGTCGTGACCATGGAGTTACCGTGCGTGTTGTCCTCGCCGAAGACCTCGCCCTCCTCAGGGACGGTCTGACCCGGCTGCTCGAGGCGTTCGAGTTCGAGGTCGTCGAGGCCGTGGACAACGGCCCGGCGCTGCTGCCGGCCCTGATCAAGCACCGCCCCGACGTCGCCGTTGTCGACGTGCGGCTGCCGCCGACCTTCACCGACGAGGGACTCCAGGCGGCGATCGCGGCCCGCACCGAGGTGCCCGGCCTTCCGATCCTGGTCCTTTCGCAGCACGTCGAGCCGCTGTACGCCCGGGAGCTGCTGAGCGACCGCAACGGCGGCGTCGGCTACCTGCTCAAGGACCGGATCTCGAACGTTGCGCAGTTCATCGACGCGGTCCGCCGGGTAGCAGACGGCGGCACGGCGATGGATCCGGAGGTGGTCTCGCAGCTGCTCGCCCGCCGGGAGCCGCTGGCGGTGCTGACCGCCCGCGAACGCGAGGTGCTCGGCGAGATGGCCGAGGGCCGGTCGAACGCGGCGATCGCGGCGAAGCTCTTCGTCACGGAGAAGGCCGTCAGCAAGCACATCAACAACATCTTCACCAAGCTGGGCATGCCGCCGTCGGACGACGACAACCGGCGCGTGCTCGCCGTACTGACCTACCTCAACGGCTGAGCGAGCGCGGTCACACCGCGCCGTTCGTCACAGCCCGGAACGCCTGTTTGCCGCCCAGTCGTGACGCCCGGAATGAAGTATCGGGGTATGGAAACCGCTTCACAGCCGCTCGCCGTGACCGTCGCGATCACCCGCAAGGCCGATCCGTCGCGCAACTCGGAGATGCTGGCGTGGGTCCGCGCGGGGACGACCCTGGCCGAGGACTTCCCCGGCTTCCTCGGGGTGGGCTGGATGCGGCCGGTGCTCGGCTCGACCGAGTGGCACATGCTGTACCGCTTCGCCGACGCCGACGCGCTGCACGCCTGGGAGGAGTCGCCGCAGCGGCGGTGGTGGCTGTCGTCGGCGCAGGGCATGGTCGAGCACACCCGGGTCGAGCGGCGCACGGGCATCGAGGGCTGGTTCGACCCGCCGCGGGAGCACTCGGTGTCGGATCTCACCCCGGCGGCGCCGCCGCGCTGGAAGCAGGCGGTGACGATCTGGCTCGGCTTCTTCCCGGTCAGCCTGCTGGCGACGGTGACGCTGGGGCACCTGATCGCCGGGCAGAACGCTGTGGTGCGCACGCTGGTGACCACGCTGTGTCTGACGCCACTCATGGCATATCTGGTGTTGCCACAGGTGACGAAGATGCTGCAGTGGTGGTTGCAGGGTCAGCCCCCGCCCTGGCGGCGCTAGGCGGCGTGGCCGCTCCTCAACATCTCCTCTGAATTCTTCAGGTGACCCCTCCGGCACCCGATGGAGTCCGGCGAGGAGGCAATCAGATGCGGCTGCGTAACTGGATCGCTGTGGTCACCAGCGTACTACTGCTGGTGACGGTCGGCATCGTCGGTGTTTTGGTGAACCGCTCGGCACTTCGTGCTGCCGACACGGTGCACCGCACCGACACGCATGCCCTCGCCAAGAACAACGCCACCCTGGCCGGGCAGATGCAGCTGCTCTCCGCCAAGGAGCTCAAGGCCTTCGCCGACGCGCACAGCTTCGACCTCGGCGTCGGCAGCGAGAAGGACCTGAAGGCCCTCGAGGGCTACGTGGCGAAGTCCGGCTTCAGGTACGGGGCCGCGATCACCTCTCTCGACGGCACCGTCCTGAACGCCACCCGGACCCACGTGCTGCCCGCGCCGACCGACGCCGGCTACGAGCCGATGCGCAAGGCGCTGCAGAGCGCCAAGCCGGGCTTCTCCTCGGTCATGCTCGTCAAGGACTCCGCCGACGTCAGCTCCGGCGCTACCGTCGCGGTCATGGCGTACGCGGTGCCGATCCAGGTCGCCGGGGCGCCGCGGGCGATCCTCATCGGCTACACCGAGATCGCATCCGGGACCCTGCAGAACTACACCGTGCGGCTGCGGGCGGCGGGCAGCCTCACCACCTTCGTCGACTCCACCGGGCGCGTCGGCCCCACCAGCGATGCCGACAAGATCGGCACTGTGGTGCACCCCACGGTCGTCTCGGCGGTCCAGCGGATCACCAACGGGTTCGAGTTCGTCGAGTACAGGGTCGGCAAGACCGACATGATCTCCGTCGTAGTCAGGGACGAGGCGCTGCCGGGCGGCTGGGCGTACATCCGCACGCAGACCATGGCCTCCTTCGACGGCCCGGTGCACTCCCGCAGCCAGAACATCAACCTGACGCTGCTCGCCATGCTCATCATCGGCGCCGTCGGCATCTCGCTGCTCGGGTACCGCACCCAGGTGCAGCGCCGCCGGGCGGACGAGCGGTTCCAGGCACTGTTCCAGCACGCGCCCGACATGGTGGCCGTGCTCGACGCCGAGGGCCGGGTCGCCTACTCCAGCCCCAGCGCCGCGTCCCTGCTGCACTTCCCGGCCGGCTCGCTACAGGGCTCGACCGTGTTCGCGCTGGTGCACGCCGAGGACCGCCCGCGGATGGTGGAGGCCTTCGCCAAGCTGGTCACCGAGCGTGATGGCGTGCTGCGGCTGCAGACCCGGATCCTGAACGCGACGGGGCAGGCCACCTGGTTCGACTTCACCGCGTCCAACCAGATGCACAACCCCTCGCTGGCGGGCATCGTCATCAACGCCCGCGACATCTCCGAGAACCGGGCGTTCCAGGAGCGGCTGCACCACGAGGCCACCCACGACGCGCTGACCGGGCTGCCGAACCGGCGCCGGATGCAGGACGCGCTGGGCTCCTCGCTGCAGGGCGACGCGGTGGCCGTGTTCTTCGTCGACCTCGACGGGTTCAAGCCGGTGAACGACGCGCACGGGCACGAGGCCGGCGACGAGTTGCTGCGCCAGGTCGCGGACCGGCTCAGCACCTGCGTCCGCGAGGGCGACGTGCTGGCCCGGGTCGGCGGCGACGAGTTCGTCGTGCTGATGCCCGGCATCACCTTGCAGTCCGACGCCGACGCGATGAGCAGCCGGGTGCGGACCGCCATCGAACGGCCGTTCCTGGTGTTCGGCAACGAGGTGACCATCGGCGCGAGCGTCGGCGTGCACCTGGCGACGCCGAGCGACGACCCGGACCAGGCGCTGCGCGCCGCCGACCACGCGATGTACGCGGTCAAGCACCTCGGCGGCGGCCGTCGCGCGGCCAACGATCAGCATGAGCCGGCCCGGGTAGGACGCCACCGCGCCGAGGCCTGAACCGTTAGGTTGAGTCCATGGCCACCAAGCCGCCCGCGATCGAGGTCGCCGCGGGGGAGCACACCGTCCGGGTCTCCAACCCGGACCGGGTGTACTTCCCGGAGCTCAAGCTGACCAAGCTCGACCTGGTCAACTACTACCTGAGCGTCGGCGACGGCATCGTCCGGGCGCTGCGCGAGCGGCCCTGCATGCTGCACCGGTTCCCCGACGGCCTGGCGGGCGACAAGGTGCACCAGAAGCGAGTGCCGCACGGCGCGCCACCGTGGCTGCAAACGGTCCGGGTGGAGTTCCCCCGGTACGGCCGGCACGCCAACGAGCTGTGCGTGACCCAGCTCGGCGAGGTCATCTGGGCGGTGCAGATGTCCACGGTCGAGTTCCACCCGTGGAACTCGCGCCGCGCCGACACCGAGAAGCCCGACGAGTGGCGCATCGACCTGGACCCGATGCCCGAGTGCGGGTTCGACACCGTGCGCCGGGTGGCGCACGTCGCGCACGAGGTGCTCGACGAGCTCGGCATCACCGGCTATCCGAAGACCTCCGGCGGCCGCGGCCTGCACATCTACGTCCGCATCGCGCCCGAGCACGGCTTCGGCGACGTCCGCCGGGCGGCGCTGGCCTTCGCCCGCGAGGTCGAGCGGCGCTCGCCCCGGGACGTGACGACGACGTGGTGGCGCAAGGACCGCGACCCCGAGGCGCTGTTCGTCGACTACAACCAGAACGCCCGCGACCACACCATCGCGAGCGCGTACTCGGTGCGGGGCAACCAGCGCGGCACGGTCTCCACGCCGATCCGCTGGGACGAGATCGATGCCGTGCGGCCGGACGACCTGACCCTGCTGACCGTGCCGGCCCGCTTCGCCGAACTGGGCGATCTGCACGCGGGCATCGACGACACCGCCTTCGATCTGGCCCCGCTGCTGCAATGGGCGGAGCGCGACGAGCGGGCCGGTCTGGCGGGCCCCGCCGACGTGGAGTAGCCGCCCGATGGGGGCGCCGGGTGGCCGCCGTAGCCGCTCAGTGACAGCATGTGTCAATGCGCTTCGGCCCCCACGAAACCCCGAGCGACCGACCGTCCTGGTTCGAGCCGGCTGAGCCGGCGGCCCCGCCGCGGCGTCCCGCCCTGACGGCGAGCGCCGAGCCGAGCCGGATAGCCGAGTGGGCCGCGGCCCGCTGCGACGAGATCGTCGGCGACATCCGGGGTGGACTCTGGCGGTTCACCGAGGGCGTCGCCGATGTGCTCTTCCCCGGCATCGGGCCGGCGGTCGGCAGCGCCCGGCGGGCCACCAAGTGGGGACCCACCCTGGTCGGGCTCAACGACGGACGCGGGTCCGATGTCAAGATCGGCCTGATCGGCTCGGAGAACCTCGGGCTCTGGGCGGTCCTGCGCTGCCGGCTCGGGCAGTCGGATCACGGCCCGCGCCCCGGCTGGTGTGCCGACCTGCCCCTCGGCCCGCTCGGCGCCGAGGGCATCCGCGCCGGTGCCGTGACGATCAGCGCGATCGAGGACGTCAAGCCCGCCGACGTCGCGCCCCTGCTGCTCGCCGAGCCCGCCGTCGGCGCCGAGACCCGGCTGCTGCTCCGCGTCGACGTGCCCGGTCGCTCGGGCGTGGTCGCCGTCGACGCCGGCGACGGAGTCTGGCAGCGCCGAATCTTCTTCACGCTCCTGCACCCGGCCCGCCGCGGCGCCGGCCACCACGAGACGTACCGGGTGGTCTGCCCGGTGTGCGGCCGCCGCCGGCTCGCGCAGTTCCGCGGCTTCGACGTCTGTTCGGACTGTGGCTGGCTGCACACCCAGCCCTGACCGGCCTGGTCGAACGTCCGGTATCGACCCTGAGATACCCCTGAGATACCCCGGACGGTCGACAATCCGCTTTCGGTGCGCCACCCGTACGGCCTACGCTCCCGAGGGTCGGGCGACCTGGGGGGACGCGAGATGGCTTGGCTGGTGTGCGGACGATGGACGAAGTGGGTCGTGCTCGGCCTCTGGGTGGTCGTGCTCGCCGTCGCGGGCCCGCTGGCCGGGAAGCTGACCGGCGTCGAGAAGAACGACAACTCCGCCTGGCTGCCCGGTAACGCCGAGGCCACAAAGGTCTCGGAACTCCAGAAGCGGTTCCAGCCCGACGACATCGCCCCGGCGGTCATCGTCTACGAACGCACCGGCGGCATCACGCCGGCCGACACGGCGAAGGCCACTCAGGACGCCGCCGCGATGCGGCAGGTCGACGGGGTGAGCGGGGACGTCATCGGCCCGCTGCCCGCCAAGGACGGCCAGGCACTGCAAACCCTGGTTCCGATCAAGGTCGACGCCGAGGGCTGGGAGAAGATCGTCGACGTCGTCGACGATCTGCGTGCCGCGACGGGCACGCCGGCCGACGGGATGAATATCCAGTTCGCCGGGCCGGCGGCCAACGCCGCCGACAGCGCCGAGGCGTTCGAGGGCATCGACAGCACGCTGCTGTACACCACGCTGGTGATCGTCGCGGTCATCCTGCTGATCACCTACCGCAGCCCCGTCCTGTGGCTGTTGCCGATCATCAGCGCCGGCGTCGCGCTCACCACCGCGCAGGCCGTCATCTACCTGCTGGCCAAGCACGCCGGGCTGGTGGTCAACGCGCAGAGCGCCGGCATCCTGACGGTGCTCGTCTTCGGCGCGGGCACCGACTACGCCCTGCTGCTCGTCGCCCGCTACCGCGAGGAGCTGCGCCGCCACGAGGATCGCCACGAGGCGATGGCGCTCGCCCTGCACCGGGCCGGTCCGGCCATCATCGCCAGCGCCGCGACGGTCGCCGTCGGCATGTCCTGCCTGACGCTGGCCGAGGTGAACGCGACGAGCGGCCTCGGCCCGGTCGCCGCGATCGGCGTCGTGGTCGGCCTACTCGCCATGATCACCCTGCTGCCCGCGATGCTCGTCATCTTCGGACGCTGGCTCTTCTGGCCGGTACGCCCAAAGGCCGGCTCGGTCGAGCCGACCGCCAACGGCGTCTACGCCCGCCTCGGCGACCGCATCGCCCGCCGGCCGCGTGCCGTCTGGATCGGCACCGCGGCCGCGCTCGGCGTCATGTCCCTCGGCCTGTTCCAGCTGGACGCCAGCGGCCTCTCGCAGGCCGACCAGTTCACCAGCAAGACGTCGGCGGTGGTCGGCGAGGAGACGCTCGCCCGGCACTTCCCGGCCGGGCAGGGCCAGCCGATCGTGGTGATCGGGGATGCCGCGTCGGCGCCGGCCATCCGGTCGGCGGTCGCCGCCACGCCCGGCATCAGCGAGGCCGGCGAGCCCGTGATCAAGGGCGACCTGGCGCTGATCGAGGGCATTCTCACCGCCGCACCGGACAGCGACGCGGCGATGGACACCATCGAACGGGTCCGCGACGCGGTGCATCCGGTCGGCGACGCGCAGGTCGGTGGCCTGACCGCGATGACGCTGGACATTCACAACGCCAACGACCGCGACAACCGGGTGATCATTCCGCTGGTCCTGCTCGTCGTGCTGGTGATCCTCGGCCTGCTGCTGCGCGCGATCGTCGCGCCGATCGTGCTGATCGCCACCGTCGTGCTGTCCTTCGGCGCCGCCCTCGGCGTCAGCGCGCTGGCCTTCCGGCACCTCTTCGGCTTCGCCGGCGAGGACAGCGCGTTCCCGCTCTTCGTCTTCGTCTTCCTGGTCGCCCTCGGCATCGACTACAACATCTTCCTGATGACCCGGGTACGCGAGGAGGCGCATCAGCACGGCACCCGCCGCGGCGCCCTGATCGGCCTGGCCGCGACCGGCGGTGTGATCACCTCGGCGGGCCTGGTGCTGGCCGGGACGTTCGCGGCGCTCGGCAGCCTGCCGCTCGTGGCGTTCGCGGAGATCGGCTTCGCGGTCGCGTTCGGCGTCCTGCTCGACACCCTGGTCGTGCGTTCGGTGCTGGTGACGGCGCTGAACCTGGACCTGGGCCGGTGGATGTGGTGGCCGAGCAAGCTGACGAAGGTCCGCGACGAGCCGACCCCGGCCGAGCCCGACCGCGACCTCGAAACGGTCGCCTAGCCGATCCGGTTGAGGGTGGTGCGAACCAGTTTCTGCCAGTCGCTGGAGAACTGGGGGTTGGCGCTCGCGTCGGACCGGCCGAGGCGGTAGATCGCGTACTGGTCGAGCAGCACCACGTTGCCCCGGGCCAGGGCCGCCACGGCGATGTCGGCGGTCGCCGGGTGCGCCTTGTCGTACTGCTTGTTTCGGGCGGTCACGAAGCCGATCCAGTCGCCCTCCTCCAGCGGCGTCGTCGAGGCCGTCTCCGTGTACGCGGGCTCCTCCCGGTCGCCGGTCTTCGCGGGCCGCGAGACGCTCGGCGCGCAGGCGTCGGCGACGGTGCGCAGCGAGGCGAGGGCGGTGGCGGCGGAGACGGCGTCCTCGTAGACGAGCGCGTGCTGGGTCAGGCTCTGCACGCCCTCCTTGCCCTCGTCGGACAGCGGCGCCGACACGATCGCCGGGCTGCCCGGGACGGCCACCGGCGGGGTGTCCGCGCCACAGATGCTGACCAGCTGGTTCGGTGCCGCCGACTCGCCCGGCGCCGTCCAGGTCGGGCCGATGTCGGCGGCCTTGAGCAGGGCATTCCGCATGGCGTCCACGCTGAAGGTGTCGGGTGCGGGCGGGTCGTCCGACGAACACCCGGCGAAAGCGGCGACGGCGCACGCGGCGACGGCGACCCGGAAGACCCTGCCGATCACAAGCATCCGGCCATGATGGCAGACGCCCGGCGCTCACGCGCCGTCACCGGTGCTGCGTATTCTGGCCGCTACTGAGCGCGTTCGCGCGCGGGTCGCCGCCCGCCCCGCCGGGGGCGGGCGGCGCAGACGCGTCCCCCTCGTCCGCGTCCATCAAACAGACCATTGGGCGCGGCGCGCTGATACCCCGCGGGAACCGGGCCGGTGTCGGGTAGCCGACCCGCCCGGCGGCGGTCCGGTCAGCGGTTCGCGTACGCCTCGAAGGTGCCGGCCAGCGCCGACCGCAGCTGGGATCTGGGCCGGGAGCCGACGATGGTGTGCACGACGGCTCCGCGCTTGAAGAACATCAGGGTCGGCAGCGACATCACCCGGTAGTCGCGGCCCGCCGCGGGGTTCTCGTCGATGTTCAGCGTCGCGATCACCAGCTTGCCGGTGAACTCGCCGGACAGCTCGGCGAGGGTCTTCGCCAGCGGCCCGCACGGCGGGCACCACGCGGCCCAGAAGTCGACCACCACCGGCAGCCGGCTGCCCAGCACCAGCTCGGCGAACGTGTCGTCGGTGACGGTCATCAGCGAATCTTCAGGCATCTTGTCTCCCGCTCCTCGATGGCCTGGGCGAGCTGGCCGCGCAACCGGTCGCGGACGTCGGCGAGCCGGTCCAGGTAGGTCTCGACCTCGGCGAGCTTGCGCCGCAGCACGGCCACCGAGTCGGGGCAGACGTGACCGGCGGCGTTGCCGGCGCGCAGGCAGGCCACGAACGGCCGGATGTCGTCGAGGGCGAAGCCGGCGGAGAGCCGGGCCCGGATCTCGTGCACGACGCGCAGCTCCGCCTCGTCGTAGCGGCGGTATCCGTTCGCGTCGCGCCGCGGCTCGACCAGCCCGTGCTGCTCGTAGTAGCGCAGCGTGCGTGTGCTCGTGCCGGCCCGTCCGGCCAGCTCTCCGATCAGCATCCCGCTCACCCCGTCCGTAGGTCTGTTCGCACGCTAGGCCCTGCCACCGGCGTCAAGGCAAGCGTTCCGGGCCGGCGCGGGTGATCCGGCTCACGGCTGTCACAACGGCCCGGCCCGGGGTGTCTTGAGGCCGAACGGATGCGAACGAGGGAGACACCATGAGCGCGAACATCGACGTCGTCGTGATCGGCGGTGGCTACGCCGGCGTGCTGGCGGCCAATCGGCTGACGCAGCGCGACGACGTGACGGTGACCCTGATCAACCCGCGCCCGGTCTTCGTCGAGCGGGTCCGCCTGCACCAGCTGCTCGGCGGGTCCGACGACGCGGTCGTCGACTACCGGCGGGTCCTGGCCGGGGGCGTCCGGCTGGTGGTCGACACCGTGACCCGGATCGACGTGGCCGGGCGCCGGGTGACGCTGGCGACCGGCGGCACGGCCGGCTACGACTACCTGGTCTACGCGGTGGGCAGCGGCAGCGCCGACCCGGGCGTGCCCGGCGCGGCCGAGTTCGCCCATCCGATCGCCGGCCTCGAGGAGGCGCAGCGGCTGCGCTCGGTCCTCGGCGCGACGCCCGCGACGGCGCCGGTGACGGTCGTCGGCGGCGGCCCGCTCGGCATCGAGACCGCCGCCGAGCTGGCGGAGCTGGGCCGCGCCGTGACCCTGGTCTGCGGCGGGGTGCTCGGCCCGTACCTGCACCCGCGGGGCCGGCGCTCGGTCGCCAAGGCGCTGTCCCGGCTCGGCGTGACCGTGCTCGACGGCCCCGGCACCCGGGCGGCGGCGGTGACGCGCGATGCCGTGCGGCTCGCCGACGGCCGCGAGGTGCCGAGCGCGGTGACGATCTGGGCCGCCGGCTTCGGCGTGCCGGACCTGGCCGCCCGCAGCGGGCTGCGCACCGACGCCGTCGGGCGCCTGCTCACCGACGAGACGCTGACCAGCGTGGATGACGAGCGCATCGTCGCGACGGGCGACTCGGCCGCCCCTTCGGACCTGCCGCTGCGGATGAGCTGCCAGGCCGCGCTTCCGCTGGGCTCGCACGCCGCCGACACGGTGCTCAGCCGGATCGCGGGTGTTCGACCCGCGGACTTCAGCCGGGGGATCGCCGCCATGTGTGTCAGCCTTGGTCGGCGGGCCGGCGTGTTCCAGGTCGCACACCGCAACGACACCGCGACGCGGCTGTACGTCGGCGGACGGCTCGGCGCGAGGCTGAAGGAGGCCGCTTGCAAGAGCCCGGTGAAGCAGCTCGCGGACGAGGCGCGCAGGCCCGGCTCGCACGCCTGGCCGGTCCGGGACGCCAAGCGCCAGGAGCTGCTGCGTGCCACCGCCGAGCGGACGGCCTGAGATGAGCGACAGGGCCGCGGACCCGGCGACCGAGGCCTTCGTGGCACACCGCAACCTGCTCTTCACCGTCGCGTACGAGATGCTCGGGTCGGCGGCCGACGCGGAGGACGTCCTCCAGGAGACCTGGCTGCGGTGGGTGAAGGTCGACCTGGGGCAGGTGCGCGACCAGCGTGCCTACCTGGTCCGGGTCACGACCCGGCAGGCGCTCAACCGGCTGCGCGCCCTGAAGAGCCGCCGGGAGGCGTACGTCGGCCCGTGGCTGCCCGAGCCGCTGCTCACCGCGCCGGACGTCGCCGAGGACGTCGAGCTCGCCGAGAGCGTGTCGATGGCGCTGATGCTCGTGCTCGAGACGCTGTCGCCGACCGAGCGCGCCGTCTTCGTGCTGCGCGAGGCCTTCGACGTCGGCTACGACGAGATCGCGGCGGCCGTCGACAAGAGCCCGGCGGCCGTGCGCCAGATCGCGCACCGCGCCCGCCGGCACGTCGACGCCCGTCGCCCGCGCGCCGCGGTCTCCGCGGACGAGACCCGGGCGGCCATGGAGTCGTTCCGCACCGCGGTGGAGACCGGGGACCTGAAGGGCCTGGTCGAGGTGCTCGCGCCCGGCGTGGTCCTGGTGGGCGACGGCGGCGGCGTCAAGCAGGCCGCGCTGCGGCCGATCGTCGGCGCCGACAAGGTGGGCCGCATCATCCTCGGCGGCCTCGCCAAGGTGACGGCCACGGTCACCACCGAGGCCGGCATGGTCAACGGCAACCCGGCGCTGCTGCTGCGCCTGGACGGGGAGCTCGACGGCATTCTCGCGGTCCGGGTCGAGGACGCCCGCATCGCGGGCCTCTACTACGTACGCAACCCGGCGAAGCTGACCCGGGTGGAGTCGGAGACGCCGCTCGCCCGGCGCTGAAGGCCGGTGCCGGCCGCCACGAAGGTGAAGGCCACCGCCGCGCTCCTGCCGCCGGGTGCGGTCACCACGACCGGTGCCTGACCGGCCCTGGTCCGCGCCGGCAGGGTCATCCTGATCTCGGTGTCCGACACCCGGGTGAAGGCGGTCACCACGCCGCCGACGGTGACCCGGCTGGCGCCGGTGAACCCGCTACCGGTGATCCGCACGGGCGTCGCGGTCCGCAGGGCGGCCTTGGTGACGCTCAGCTTGCTGATCACCGGGACCGGTGCGCGGTAGGTGAACCGCGCGTACGCCCCGGGCGCCGTGACACCGCCCGGTGTGGTCAGCCGGACGTCCACCGCGCCCGCCGCGTGCACCGGCAGGGTCGCCTTGACCTGGGTGGCCGAGACCTTCGTGTACGCGACGCTCACCCCGCCGACGGTCAGCTTGGTGGAGTCGGTGAAGTTCACGCCGGTCACCACGACCGCGGTGCGCGCGTTGGTGAACCCGCCGCTCGGCTTGATCGAGGTGATCGCGGGTGCCGGCGGCGCCACGTAGGTGAACGTGGTGGCGGCGTCGATCGTGCTCACCCCGCCCGGGGTGGTGACCTGCAGGCCCAGGCCGCCGGCCGGGCGCGCGGGCAGGGACAGCCGGAGCTCGGTGTCGGACACCTCGGTGAACGCCACTCCCGTGCCGCCGATGGTGACCTTGGTGGCGCCGGCGAGGCCGGCGCCCCGGACCACGACCGGCGTGGCCTTGTACGTCGGGCCGCTGCTCGGCTCCAGCCCGGTGACGTCCGGGGCGGCAGTGGCCGGAGCGGCCGGAGTGGCGATGCCGTCGACCGCGTACCCGCCGGTGGCGGCCTTGTTGATGAACGCCCAGGAGAGCTTCGCGTCGCCGGCGTTGCCCCAGCGGGTGCCCCACGAGTTGCGGATGTACACGCCCTGCCCGTCGTAGCCGTACGCGGCGATCATGTGCCCGCCGAGGCTCGAGCCGGTCAGCGTGTCGTAGAGGCTGTGGCCGCGCAGGTACATGAAGTCCTGGTAGACCGGGATGGCGAGGGCGACCGGGCGGCCGGACGCCAGCGTCCGCTGGATCAGCGTCTGCGCGGCGGTGCCCTGGTTGCCGCCGACGAACAGCCGGCTCCAGCCGTCGACCCGGTAGTCACGGGCGTTGTCGATCTCGTCCTGGGTCGGCGGCGACTGCCAGTTCGTGGTGCCCTGCCAGTAGTGGTCCTGGGTGTCGACGCCCGCGGCCTGCGCGTTGGTCAGCACGGCGTCGGGGTTGAGCCCGGCGTTCGGCGCGCCGTTCGCGGCGACGTTGCGCATGTACAGGAAGAGCGGGGCGTACGGCGCGCCGGAGCCGCCGGAGCGGTTCGCGTAGTAGCCCATGATGCTGTACCCGATGGTCCAGGCGACGCAGGAGCCGATCTGCCCCTGGTCGCCGGCGGGCGGGGCGTACTGGCGCAGGTCGACGGCGTCGGGCAGCACCTCGAACGCGGACGCGTCGCCGAGCTTGGTCTTCGCCGAGGTCAGGACCGGGCTGGGTAGATAGCCGCCGACGGCGTGCGGAAGCGCTGCGGGTGTCGAGGGTGCGGCGGCCACCGCCGGGGTGGCGGCGGGAAGCGCGGCGACGACGGCCGTGGCGAGCGCCAGCCAGCCCCGGGTCAGGGCTCTGGGCTTGAGGCGCATCCGTGGTCCTTCCGAGGGGCCGGCACGAGGCCATCCCCATCGGCAGGGTGATACGGGTCATGAGATCAATTCATGACTCACGTGCGCGGTGACGATGCGCCAGCCTTGCGGGAGGCGTACCCAGGTCTGCGACTGGCGGCCGAGGGCGTCTGTGCCCGGATATCCGAAAAGCGTCGTCACGACCGCGACGTCCCGGCCGTACGCGGTGATGGTCGTCTCCTTGAGCCGGCGGCCCGGCGGCAGTGGCGGCTGCGCGCGCCGCCAGGCGGCCTGCTCGGGCAGGCCGGTCTGCCGGTCCGCGACGCCGAAGCGCACCGCGCCGTCGGCGAAGAAGCCGACTATGCGCTCGACCTCGTTGGCCACGAGGGCGTCCTCGTAGTCCGCGAACGCGGCGGCGACCTCGGACACGACGTCGGGCCGGTTGATCTCCATGGCGCCTCCTGGCGGTGTTCGGCGGCCCGGCGCGTGACGCGCCGGGCCGCCGGGTGGACGGGCCGGTCAGACCGTGCTGGTCTCCTTGCGGGGTGCGGGCACGTCGCCCTCGGGCGCCGCGGGCGCCTCGGCGGGCTGGTCGCCGCCGGCGTGCAGGCGCTCCAGCTCGATCTCGTCGGCGTCCGGCTGCCGGGGCTCCGGCCTGGTCAGCGCGAACAGCACGCAGACCACGGTCAGCAGCAGGTAGCCGAGGCTGACCGGGCCGTCGGCGTTGAACTGCACCTTCTCCGCGTGGATCAGGCCGACGAAGGTCAGCACCGCGCCCGTGCCGGAGAAGATCGCCGCGTGCCAGAAGCGCTTGTCGATGATGAAGGCGACGATCGCGCCCAGGACCAGGCCGGCCAGGATCGCGCCCTCGCCGAGCGTCTTCAGGCCGTCGTAGACGACGCCCGCGCCGGCCAGGGTGCTGACGCCCACCTCGGCCGCCGAGGTACCCGCCGCCGCCAGGACGTTGTCCATCTGGCCGGTCGCCCAGCTCGCGATGTTGGGGATGAGGGCGGCGACCACGGCCGCGGCGTGCGCCCGCGGCGTGGCCTGGAACGCCTGTGCGCCGATGAGCAGGCCGATGTAGAGCAGGATCGGGACGATCGCCGCGGTCGGGAAGAGGGTGCCCAGCAGCCCGAACATCCCGAAGAAGCAGAGCAGGGCGATGACGACGCCGGTGGCCATCGAGTAGCCGGTGCGGCCGCCCGCCGCCTTCCAGCCGGGGTGGCCGACGTACACGGCCGGCGGGAACGGCGAGCCGAGCATCGAGCCGACGACCGCGCCGCCGCCGTCCGCCAGCAGGACGCTGCGCAGGTTGTAGCGGTCGCCCGCGCTGGCCGCGCTCTCCACATTGGTCATCGCCTCGGTGAAGTTGTAGACGCCCAGCGGGATCGCCGTGGCCAGCAGCGGGGCCATGTCGCGCAGGCCGTCGATGAGCAGGTCGACCTTCAGGTGCGGGAAGGCGAACGCGATGTCCTTGGCGGCCGCCGTCACGTCCGGCACCGACATGGCGCCGCCGATCCAGCCGATCGCGCTGCCGACCAGCAGGGCGACCAGGCCGATCGGCAGGTTGAAGGGCAGCTTGACGTCGGTGAGCAGGCCGACGAGCAGCAGGCCGAAGACCGGCAGTGCGATCCAGGCGGCGCTCCACATCGTCCCGGCCGGGTTCATCGAGATGAAGGTGATGGAGATGCCGGCCAGCGTGCCGAGCAGGGCCGCGCGGGGCGTGTACTTGCGGATGTACGGACCGACGAACGCGCCGATCAGCACGATGACGCCGATGATGAACGCCCAGGCGATGCCGGCCGTCCACGCCTGGATCGGGTCCTTGGTGCGCAGGTAGATCGGCAGCATGATGACGAAGATGACGATGAACATGTGCGGGACGCTGGGCCCGTACGGCATCGCCGTGACGTCGGTGCGGTTCTCCTTGGCGGCCAGGCGGCGCGCCAGGTACGTGTAGTACATGTTGCCGAGCACCAGGGCGATGCCCAGCGCCGGCAGGATGACGCCGAAGACGTTGCCCGGCGCCATCCCGATGACGCCGATGCAGAGGCCGGTCAGGGTCAGCACGTTGACGAGGACGTTGACGCCGAAGCCGAAGAACGCGTTCGTGTCGCCGCGTACCCAGTAGGGAAGTTTCATGGCTCGCTCCTAGAGACGCACGGAGGTGGAATCGGCGACCCAGCCGAAGATGCCGCCCTGTGCGGCGATCATCTCCAGGCCGACCCGCTGGAATTCGGGGAAGTAGGAGCCGACGCAGTCGGCGAGCACGAGGCACTCGTAGCCGCGGTCGTTGGCCTCGCGCACCGTGGTGTGCACGCACACCTCGGTCGTCACGCCCGCCACGAGCAGGCTGCGGATGCCGCCCTTGTCGAGCAGTTCCTGAAGTTCGGTGGCGTAGAAGGCGCCCTTACCGGGCTTGTCGACGACGGCCTCGCCGGGGAGCGGCCGCAGCTCGTCGATGATGTCGTGGCCGTACTCGCCGCGGATGAGGATGCGGCCGAAGGCGCCGGGGTCGCCGATGCGCTTGCTGGGCGCGCCGCGTTCGAGCTTGGCGGGCGGGCAGTCGGTCAGGTCGGGCAGGTGACCCTCCCTGGTGTGGATGATCGGCAGGCCGGCGGCCCGCCAGGTGGTCATGAACGCCGCGAGCGGTGCGATCGTGCGGCGCAGCTGGGAGACGTCGTTGCCGAGGCTCTCGCCGAAGCCGCCGGGCTCGAGGAAGTCCCGCTGCATGTCGATGACCAGCAGCGCGGTGCTCTCCGGTGCGAACGTGAAGGGTGCGGGCTGTGCCTCGACGGTCGGCATCTCAGGCCTCCGTCGCGGCGATGACGTCGTCCGAGGTGGACACGCAGCCGAACACGCCGCCCTGCATGGTGACCATGTGCAGCGCGGCGGCATGGTTCGACGCCTCGGTGGCGCCGGTGCAGTCGGAGAGGATCAGGCACTCGTAGCCGCGGTCGTTGGCCTCCCGCATGGTCGTGTGCACGCAGACATCGGTGGTGATCCCGGTCAGGATCAAATGCGTGATTCCCCGGGTACGCAGGACGAGGTCGAGATTCGTCGCGTAGAAGGCGCCCTTGCCGGGCTTGTCGACGATCACCTCGCCGGCCACCGGTGCGACCTCGGGCACGATCTCCCAGCCCGGCTCGCCCTTGACCAGGATGCGGCCGCACGGTCCCGGTGCGCCGATCTCGGCGCCGACCTGCGCCGAGCGCCACCGCTTGTTGGCCGGCAGGTCGGACAGGTCGGGGTCGTGGCCCTCGCGGGTGTGCACGACGAGCATGCCGAGGCCGCGGGCGTGTGCGAGCAGCCGCGCGGTGGCCGGCAGGCCGGCCCGGGTCAGCGCGATGTCGTAGCCCATCGACTCGACGTAGCCGCCGGGGCCGCAGAAGTCGGTCTGCCAGTCGATGCAGATCAAGGCGGTGCGCTCGACCGGAACCGAGCCGTCGTAGGGCCATAGATAGGGGGTGGCTTTTACCGGGCCGATGATCGCGGTCATATGTCCTGCCTTTCCGGTGTGGAACGGTGTGCCCGCCAGCCGCCGCCGGCGGTGATGTCCTGTGCCGTGGCGACCGCGTAGGCCTCGCAGAGGAAGCCGGTCACCTCGGTGCCGTCGGCCAGCACGACCCGGCCGAGCGACAGGGGCGCGGGAATGCCGGCGAGCAGGCTGCCGACGGTCGCGGCCGGTAGCTGCCACAGCTCGATGTCGATGGCGGCGCCCGTGTCGTCGCGGACCAGGCCCGGCGCGCCCGAGGGCAGCGCGTAGAGCCGGTAGCAGGGCGCCGTGCGGGCCGCGCCGATCAGCGTCGCCCGGCGGTCGGTCAGCTCGGCGTTGCGCGGCTCGCCGCTGAGGTGCAGCCCGACGACGGCGACGGTCATGAGGTCCTGCGTCCGGCCGAGCTCCTCGGCGAGCAGGGCGAGGGTCTCGTCGCTGAAGGCCGGGCCGAACAGCGTCAGGCTGGCGGGCCGGCCCTCCGCGGTGAACCCGTTCGGCACGGTCACCGCGGCGAGGTCGAGCAGGTTCGCGAACTGCGTGTACCGGCCCAGGTTCAGGTTCCGGCCGATGGGGTCGGCGGCGATCTCGGCGTGCGTGTACGTCGTCGCCACGGTCGGCAGGACCAGCACGTCGACGGTCTCGAAGAGCCGCTCGGTCCACGCCTTCAGCTCCCGCAGCCGGTGCAGGCCCCGCCAGGCGTCGACCGCGGTGAACCGCAGCCCGGTCTCGAGCACCTGGCGCGTCACCGGCAGCACCGAGCCGGGATGCGCGCTCAGGAAGTCGCCGAGGTCGGCCAGCCGCTCGGCCACCCAGGGTCCGCGGTACAGCAGGTCGCCCGCCTCGAGCAGCGGCTCGACGTCAACGGTCCGGACGTCGCCGCCGAACCGGTCGAGCCCGGCGGCGTACGCCTTCTCCTGGCCGGCGTCGCCGAGGAAGTCGAGGCCGCGGGCCGCGCCGACGCGCAGCTCGGCCGGGTTCCGCAGCGGGTACGAGCCAGTGCGGCCCCACGCGTCGCCGGTGGCCGGCCCCTTCGCCACCCGCAGGACGGCCGCGGCCCGGGCCACGTCCGGCGCGAAGATCGACACGCAGTCGAGCGAGCGGCAGGCCGGCACGACACCCTTGGTGCTGAGCAGCCCGCGGGTCGGCTTGACGCCGACGATGCCGTTGAGCGCCGCGGGCACCCGTCCGGAGCCCGCGGTGTCGGTGCCGAGGGAGAAGTCGACGAGCCCGGCGGCGACCGCGACGGCCGATCCGGAGCTGGAGCCGCCGGAGATCAGTCCGCCGCCGAAGACGCTCTCCGGCGTACCGTACGGCGACCGGGCGCCGGTCAGCCCGGTGGCGAACTGGTCCATGTTGGTCTTGCCGACCAGCAGCGCGCCGGCGTCGAGCAGCCGCCGCACGACGGGCGCGGTCCGCTCCGGAACGTAGGCGAAGTCGGGGCAGGCCGCGGTGGTCGGCACGCCGGCGACGTCGATGTTGTCCTTGACGGCGAAGGTGAGCCCGGCCAGGGGGAGATCGGCGTTCACGGCGGCGGCCCGGTCCCGCAGCTCCGCCTCGGTGACGGTGCTGATCCAGACTCCGTCGTCGCCGCGGTCGCGGATGCGCTGGAGGACTTCCTTCATTCTGTCGATTGTCGACCGTTCTGTTTCGGTCGAGTCCACGCCAGGTAACGGCCTGATGTCGTGAAGTGATCTAGGGCAGGTAGGTGCGGGCCCCGTGTGCGCTCAGTGCGGAGACGATGGTGTCCGTGTCGCCCTGGGCGAGCGCCGCGAGCAGGCGCTCGTGCCGGTGCACGCCGTCGGACGGCTCGGCGACCTCGGCCTCGCGGCGCAGGTTGACCGCCATGTAGAGCTGGAGCCGGACCAGCACCGATTCGTACAGTGCGGACAGCTGACGGTTGCCGCCGAGCGCGACCACCGCGACGTGGAAGAGCCGGTGCGCGTCGGCGATCGCCAGCCGGTCGCCCGCCTCGGTCGCCTTGCGCATCACCTCGAGCGCGGCGCGCACCGCGGCGAGGTCGGCATCGGGCGGGATGCACGCGACGGCATGCCGCTCCAGGACGTCGCGGACCTCGTAGAGCTCGCGGACGTCGTCGTCGGAGAGGGTGGCGACCCGGACTCCCCGCCGCGGGATGTGCTCGACGAGGCCCTGCTGGGCCAGCAGCCGCAGCGCCTCGCGCAGCGGCGCCCGGCTGATGCCGAGCCTGCGGGTCAGCTGCTCCTCGACGAGTCGCTCGCCGGGGTCGGTGCGGCCGCTGAGAATCTCGCGGCTGAGCCGGTCGTACGCGAGGTCGACGAGGCTGTGACTCTCCAGCTCCTCGTCGCCCACGCGTCGAGTGTGCCAGCACCGCGCCGCAGAGCGCCGACCGGTCCGGTCGGCGCTCACGGCGTACGGATCAGAAGTCGCCGGCGGTGTTGCACTTGGCGCGCTGCACGACGCAGTTCTTCACGCGGTGCCCGAGCGCGGCATTGTCCCAGGCCAGGAACACGTCGCCGTGCATCGAGGACGCCATCTTGGAGGAGAGCTGGAAGCCGTCCGCCGAGCCGCTCGTCGGGTACGCGATCAGGAACGAGATCGACGGGATGGCGACCGGGAAGGCCCCGCCGCAGGTGCCGTCGTAGGTGTACGCGACGTGCGCCTTGTGCGTCGGGCTGTCCAGGTGCACGCCGTCCCAGCAGTCCGGGAAGACGAGCTGGAACATCAGCGTCGCGCCCGGCGCGCACCGCGGCCAGTTGCCGTCCGCGCTCCGGCCGATCTCGCCACCCGCGCCGGCGCAGTAGAACTGGTTGACCGAGCCGGCCGGGGTGGGCGCCTGTAGCCGGGCGTCGCCGGCGATCATCCGGAAACCCTGTGGGAACGGCACCGTTGCGGCCGAGTTGGTCAGCCGTGAGCCGTAGTAGACCACCACGTCCTTGGGCTCGACGACCTGGCCGCGCTCGTAGAGGCTGGGAATCCAGTACGCCGAGAGGTCCTCGGCCGGGCGGCAGCTCGTGCCGGCGTTGCGCAGCAACGTGTCCGTGGTGGTGCCGGCGTCGGTGCTGTCGTTGCCGATGAAGCTGTGCATGTGCGAGGCCCCGGCCATTCCCGGGAAGACGATCGGGTCGTCCGGCCTCGAGTGGCTGTAGAGGCAGGACGCGTTGAACTCGGGCACGCGTACGGAGTTGGCGGGCACCGGCCGCGGCGCCATCGCCCGGAACTCGGCGAGCTGGGCGTTCCACCTGGCCTGATCGATGGGGACCCAGCCCTCGCCCGGGGTGCCGCCGGAGCCGAACGAGAACCAGTTGATGTTGACGAAGTCGCCGGCGCCGGTGTTCCGCATGACCGCGAAGACGGTCTGCGCGCCGGCCGGATGGGTCGCGGCCGTTGCCGTCAGCGTGACCCAGTTCTGCCAGCCGCCGGTCGCCGTGATCGGGAACTGGGCGAGCAGCGGGCCGGTCGCCGACCCGGTACGCAGCTCGACGCTGCCGGTGCCGATGGCCGAGGAGACCCGCGCGGTCACGGTCAGCGCCCCGGCCGCGCCGAGGTCGACGCCGTCGTAGCGCATCCAGTCGCCGTTTGTCAGGTAGGCGGCGTTCTGGCCGCCACCGGCGTCGCCGGTCGGTTCGAGCTGCACGCCGGACTGCGCGGCGTACGCCTCGGCCTGTACGACGGTGGTGGCCGCCGCCGCGGTGCCGGCGACCGCCAGGGAGAGCGCGCCGATCAGGACGGTGGTGAGTGCCGCGGCGAGCAACGCCCGCGTGCCGGGGGTCGGTGATCTGTGCATGGCGATCCTTCGGGGGACGGGGCCGCCCTCGCCGCGGTGGGGGATCGGCTGGGGAGGGCCGGTCGGTCGTTCGGGGTGCCCCGGAGTATGCCGCTGGGGAAGCGCTTTCTCGATCCCTGCGGCGGGATTCTAGGCGTCATGTGCGGAAAGATGCGCCTGCTGCGGGGAAGCGCTTTCTCGCCCTGTCAGGGCAGGAGCTGATCCAGGGCGGGGGACTGGGTGAAGATCCCGTCCTCGCGGCCGAGCGTGGCCAGCTGCTCCAGCGACGCCCGGTTGATGTCGCTCGACCAGTTCGGCAGGATCATCGCCGTGCGGACGGTGTCGGTGATCTGGGTGTAGGTGCCGACCGTGTCGCGGATCTCCTCCGGGTGGCCGGCGGCGTACCGCAGCGACTCGTTCACCGCCTCGGCGAAGCGGGCGACCAGGTCCGGATCCACCTCGATGGTCGGGCGGCTGGTGAAGTACATGGCCACCGTCAGGTCCGGCGCGGTGTCGACGAAGTTGGACGCCACCACCTGGCCGCCCTGGGTGAGCGCCTCGGAGAGCTGGGGCTCCACCACCCAGGCGGCGTCCACCTGCCGGGCCTGCAACGCGGACGGCATCTCCGAGAACGGCATCGCCTGGAACCGGATGCCGGTCGGGTTCCCGCCGGCCCGGCGCACCGACTGCCGCACCGTGGTGTCGCCCAGGTTCCGCAGGGTGTTGACCGCGATCCGCTTGCCGGCCAGGTCCTTCGCCGACCGGATCGGGCTGCCGTCGGTGACGACGACGGCGGAGAAGTCCCGGCCGGCCCGCCCGGTCGAGGCGACCCCGTTCGCCACCGCCTTGAGCGGCGCGCCCTCGGACTGCGCCGCCATCAGCGAGGTCACGTTGCTGAAGCCGAACTGGTAGCGCCCGGCGAGCACGCCCTTGACGATCAGCGCGCCGCCCTGCTCGGGCACCAGTGTGAGATCGATGCCCCGGCGGCTGAAGAAGCCCTTCTGCCGGCCGAGATAGACCGGCGCCACGTCGACGATCGGGATGACGCCGACGCTGATCTTGGTGCCCGCCACGCCGGGCCCCTCGCCGGAGGTGCAGGCGTACGCCGCGAGCAGCGTGGCGATCGCGGTCGCCACGGCGAGAATCCGACGCATCCTGTGCACTCCTGAAGCCATCGACGAGGGTGTGCCCGGCGAACCGTACCCCGTAGTCCGCCCCCGGGGTGGTGCCGGAACGGACAGAGGTCGATGTCTACCCGGGCAGTACCCACCACAGGGGACGGAGCCCTTCTCGCTCGCCCGGGATGAGGCGCGGTCGGCGCGTACCCGGCAGGCTCGGCCCGTGACCAACTACCTGATCCGGGTGGCCGGGCATCTCTCCGACGAGCTGTTGACCGCATTTCCGCTGCTCTCCGCGCAGCCGCAGACGGTACTTCGCGGGGAGCTGCCGAATCAGGCGGTTCTGTCCGATGTGCTCCTGCGGCTCGACGAGCTCGGGGTGCAGATCGTCGAGGTGGTGTATCTCCCGGAGCATCCCGGCCCGTCGATCCGGCACGGCCGCACCCTGACCTGAGCGGACAGCATCCCGGAACGGAACGCATCGTTCCGATTCCCGGTAGGCTGTCTCCATGACGACGAAGATGCCGGGCCGCCGTACCCAGGCGGCGCGCAACGACACCGTGATCCTCGAGGCCGCCCGCGAGGTTTTCCTCGCCGACCCCAAGGCGCCGATCGCCGCGGTGGCCGAGCGGGCCGGCGTCGGCATCAGCGCCCTCTACCGCAGGTACGCGAACAAGGAGGATCTGCTCCGCCGGCTCTGCCACGACGGCCTGCGCCGCTACCTGGAGGTGGCCGAGTCGGCGGCCGCCGAGCCCGACGGCTGGCAGGCGTTCTCCGACTTCCTGCGCCGCCTGGTCGACGCGGACGTGCACTCGCTGACCGTGCACCTGGCCGGGACCTTCACGCCGACGCCGGAGATGACGAGCGACGCGCAGCGCGCCACCGCGCTCGCGGCCGGGCTGGTCGAGCGGGCGCAGGCCGGTGGCCGGCTGCGCGCGGACGCGGTGGTGCAGGACGTCGCCCTGCTGCTGGAGGGCTGCGCCGCGGTGCGCGTGCCGGACGCGGAGCGGACCCGGGAACTGCGGCAGCGCTACCTGGCGCTGCTGCTGACCGGCCTGTCGGCCGGGGACGGCGAGCCGCTGCCCGGCCCCGCGCCCGGCGCGGAGGAGTTGAACTGGCGCTGGCGGCGCTGATCCGCCTTCATTCCGTAAGACATTTCGATGCCCGCCGGAGTTTCTCCGCAGGGCATCGGTGTTTTACGGTGGGCCGCGGTCTATTGCGTGCGGATCATACGAGTGTCCGCCGAGGAATATTTGCTCAGGAGCAAAATCGACGGCGTGTCGTTGCCGTGAGGTGCTCGCTAAATCGCGAAAAGTCGATTCCCGGACGCGGTGAATCGCTCGTTATGGCGGTATTCCGCCGCTCCGCGACCGCCGTCGACGCATGAAATGGCGGTCCCTCCGCTTTGTTTGCGCCCAGGTAGTTCGCCTGCTGAGCGCGGTCAGCGGCTGGCAGAATAGGTTCTCCGGTCGCAATATCACGCGTGGCGGTGATTGGTTGCGTGTTTCTTATCAACCGAAAGGTCTGATCTTCCCGGCCGGTCGGCCGGAGCCTATCGTCCGCCCGGCGGATAGGGCATAAATCCGCGGAATCGCCCTCGGGTTTTGAATCCGCAACGGCGCAACACGCTAAATCACCTAATCGAGTTAACGTCGACCTGATCCGCGAATTCCGGCGCCCGATTGTGTTTATGTTGATCAAGCAATTGACCTGCCTAGAAAAGGTGGTTTCATGAGTAGGGCAACACGAATGCTGGCGGTGACCGGAATGGCTGTGGTCACCGTGGCGACCCTCGCGGTCGGCCCGGCTGCCGCGGCGCCGTCGACGCCGGCGGCGCTGACCGCGAACGCGGCAACGACGCAGGGCGTCGCGCAGGAGCACCAGGCTCCCCGCGATCGCTTCATCCGCAACTACCGCTACCGGGGTGACTGCGTGTACGCCGGCCGTCGTGGGGTGCGGTGGGACCGCTGGGACTACTTCTCCTGCCAGCGGACCCGCTGGGGCGGTTGGGCGCTCTGGGTCGGTTGGCGCTGGAACAACAACGACAACAACTGGAACAACAACCACCACGGTCCCGGCGGTCCCGGCGGTCCGGGTGGTCCCGGCGGTCCCGGCGGTCCGGGTGGTCCGGGCGGTCCTGGTGGTCCGGGCGGTCCCCACGGCGGTGGCGGGGGTCCGCACCAGGGTGGCGGGCACCGCTAGTCATACCTGACCGACAGCACGAGACGGGCCACATCCATCCGGGTGTGGCCCGTTGTCGTTCCTGCCCGCCGCGCGAGTGTGCCGGAATCGCCCGGCAATGTGGGTACCTGCGCGGCGCGGCCACGGCCGGCGTCACCACCGCCTCGATCATCCGGGAGGCCTGCGAGTAGCCTGACGCGCCTCCGCCCCCGGATCGATAGAGGAAACGTGTCCTACTCAGAGCAGCCGTCCATGACACAGGCACCGTACGCGCAGCTTGCCGTCGCCTCCTGCCGGATGTGCGGCAGCGTGCCCGCCGCGCCGGTGACCTTCCGCGGGCACCGTGGCCTCGTCGTGCTGATGCAGTTC
This sequence comes from Amorphoplanes digitatis, assembly GCF_014205335.1. Classification (NCBI taxonomy): domain Bacteria; kingdom Bacillati; phylum Actinomycetota; class Actinomycetes; order Micromonosporales; family Micromonosporaceae; genus Actinoplanes; species Actinoplanes digitatis. The sequence continues at coordinate 1,315,562 of NZ_JACHNH010000001.1, forward strand.
CTCAGCCAGGAGGGGCCGTTCTGCCGCGACTGCGGACTGTCCACGTTCCGCAGCATGACGTCACGCACCCTGGTGCAGGGCTGGTGGGGCTACGGATCGTTCATCGTCACGCCGATCACGGTGCTGATCAACCTGGCCAAGCGCGGCAAGGTGGCCAACCTGGCGCCGCCGCAGCCGAACCCGTACGGCCCCAGCCGCCCGCCGATGGAGCCGGGCCCGCGCCTGCTCCAGCGGCCGATGACCATCATCGGCCTCGCCATCCCGTTCGCGCTGGTGCTCACGCTGATCACGCTGGCCAACCTCGGCTCGTAGGCCCGGCGCGTGACGGGGGGTGTGCGGAGACGCCCACCCCCTCCGTGTTCAAGCGTTTCCCTCTCGCGGTGCGGACCGCGGAGGGAGAATTTGCTCATGCGGATCGGAATCATCGGCGGTGGTGAGCTGGGCGGATCGTTGGCCGAGTGGTGGGCGCAGGCCGGTCACGACGTCGTCATCAGCGCGCCTGCGGCCGATCGGGGACTCACCGGCATCGTCACCGCGACGGACGCCGCCACCTTCGGTGACGTCGTACTTTTCGCGCCCGAGTGGGTGTCCGCGCACTCGCTGATCGACGCGACCGCCGGCGCGCTGACCGGAAAGCCCGTGCTGGACGCGACCAACCCCGTCGTCTGGACCAGGGGGCACGGGTACGAGCGCGCGGTGCCCAAGGGCCACAGCGGCATCGAGACGCTGTCGGAATGGGCGCCCGACGCCCAGTGGGTCAAGGCGTTCAACACGTGCTCGCCCGGCGTGCTCCGGCGTCGTCGTGGCCGGGATCCGCTGCTCGCGGAGTTCATCTGCACCGACCACCGGGAGGCGCGCGACGCGGCGACCCGGCTCATCGGGGACATCGGGTTCGCGCCGTTCTTCGCGGGCGGGGCGACGAACGCCTGCCTGACCGAGACCGGCGGTCCGCTGCGGCTGCGGGAGGTCGACGTCGCGGACGCCACGGCCGTCTTCGCGGAGGCCGTCGCGAGCGGGCGATAGCCCCCACCTCGAACGACTCACTGCATCATGGCTGCTGCATGGTCGTGGGTTCTCGAACGGATGACGCTGGAGCACAAGCGGCCGCCGATGTTGACCGCCCGCGGCCGGACGTTCCAGACTGCCGAAGAGGCATGGAACGGGCACTGATCAGGGGAGAAGACATGGAGGTCGAGCCCCCGTACGTGTTCAGCGGGGACCAGCAGGCGGAATCCGGTCTGTCGGTCACCCGGGCCCCCGACAATTCGGTGATCGAGATCGCGGTGCAGGGGCGGTGGAGCCGCCGCATGTGTCTCGACGTGCACGCCCTGCTGCGCGGGTGCATGGCGGAGCGCCCCTCGGCGATCATCGTCGACCTGCACGACCTCAGCGACCTGGACGCGGCGAGCGCCGGCGTGTGGCTCGCCGGCGCCCGGGCGGCGAGCGCGCTCCGGCCGTCGCCCCAGTTGGTCCTGACCATGCCGCCGACCAGGCAACTGGCCAGTCGGCTGCGCAGGCTCGGCGCCGTACGCATCCTGCCCATATTCGTCACCGTCGAGCAGGCCCGCGCCGCCGTCGCCGACCGGATGCTGCTGACCGACCGCCTGTACCTGAGCCGGCTGCGCCCCGAACCGGCCTCGGCCGGCGCCGCCGGCGACCTGGTCACGGTCGCCTGCGACGCCTGGGGCCTGCCGAACCTGGTGGACACCAGCCGGAAGGTGATGTCGGCGCTGGTGACCAACGCGGTCGAACACACCGGCACCGACATGGCCGTCACGGTGTCCCGCCGCGGCTGCGGCATCTACCTCGGGGTGCGCGACGGCGATCCGCGGCTGACGGGCGTGCTCGATCCGGCCGCCGACGACTCCGGCGCCGCCGTGCGGGGGTACGGCGAGGGCCTGCGGATGGTGGACGCCCGGGCCAGCGTCTGGGGTGCCATGCCGGCCGTCGACGGCAAGGTGGTGTGGGCGATCGTCCGCCCGCTGCCGTAGCGCGTGCGGGCCGGGCGCGCCGCCCGGCCCGCACGCTCCGGATTCTCAGGACGCGGTGCAGGACACCGCCGGGATGCCGTTGGTGCCGGTCCAGCTTCCGAGGAACCCGAACTCGGTCCAGGCGCCGGCGCCGAGCCGGCCGTTGTAGCTCACGTTGCGCGCGGTGACGCTCGAGGTGCCGGTGATCGTCGCGTTCCACGCCTGGGTGACGCTCTGGCCGTTGGGGAAGGTCCAGCTCACCGTCCAGCCGTTGACGGCGGCGCCGCCGGCGGTCACCCGCACGGTGCCCTGGAAGCCGCCGGGCCACTGGCCGGCGACGGTGTACGTCGCCGTGCAGCCCTGACCGGTGGGCGGCGGGGTGCTGGTCGGCGGCGTCGTCGGTGGCGTTGTCGGCGGGGTGGTCGGTGGCGTCGTCGGCGGTGTGGTCGGCGGTGTTGTCGGGCCGCCGCCGTAGACGGTGGCCTCCTTGGCGGTGGCCTTGATGCCGTTGGCGCCGTTGAAGATCCGCTGGCCCCAGGTGGTCAGCTGGGCCGGGTCGAAGCCGGTCGCCATGTCCAGGTACGGGTCGGTGTTTCCGGACCAGGACCAGCCCAGGTACCCGAGGCCCCGGGAGACCGACTCGGCAAGCACCGTCTCGTGATCGACGTTGCCGGACGAGCGTTGCCAGCCGAACTCGCCGATGACCAGTGGCCAGCCCGCCGCCTGGAAGCGGTTGAGGTAGTCGGTGATGCTCGCGGGCGTGCTGAACACGTCGTACATGTGGATCGACAGCACGGTGTTGTGCAGGCTGTCGGCGTTCAGCACGGTCTGCGCGTTGTCCCGCATGACGTACTGCCAGTCCTGCCCCCAGTTGGGGCCGTCGATCATGATCAGGTGCTCGAACCCGTTGCTGCGCATCTTCTGGATGGCGGCGGTGGTCGCGCTGGTCCACTGGCCGGCGTTGGTGTTGCCGATCGGCTCGTTGCCGATGTTGATCACGACATAGCTCTCCTGCCCGACCAGCGCGCTCTTCTGGCTGATCCAGTAGTTGACCGCCTCGTCGAGCGTGGCGGCGGCGGCGTCCTCGCCGTAGCCGGTGGTGTCGTGTACCTCGAGGACGCAGATCAGCCGCTGCTGCCGGCACAGCGAGATCACATTGGCGACGTCCGTTGACGGGCCCCATCGCTTGCCGCTGCCCAGCACGACGCGCACGGTGTTCGCGCCGAGCGCCTTGACGTCGGCGAACGACTTGGTCTGGTTGGTGTACCAGACGTGCGGGTGGTTGATCCCGCGCATGACGAAGGTCTGGCCGTTGGCCTCGACGATGTTCCGGCCGCTGATGTGGAGTCCCACGGCGGCCGACGCCGGCGCGGAGAACACCACAATCGAAGCGGCGATGGCGAGCAGGGAAATGCCCAGGATGGCGAGTCGTCTCTTCATGAGCTACCTCAGAACGAGTTGCCCCGGAGAATGGGGGCAGAAGGCGTCCGGCCCACGGACATGGACCCGACGATGACTGCCCGGCTCGCGACAGAGATCAGCGTAGGTCAATGTCCCGGCTCAGTACAAGGTGGTCGGTCCGCCTGGGAACGGATCCTCGCCAAGGCTCAGATGATCGAGTGGGTCAATTGCGGCACACCGGTACGCCGCTGGAGGACGTAAAGGGGAGGTGCCATCCCGGGCCCGCGAAAGGCAGCCACGGCGGACGCCACCCGCCTTCGGCCGGCATGCGTCGTGGAGGGCTGCTTCAACCGCTCATCACCGCACTGATCCGGCGCCGATGATCGGTAGGGCGCGGCCTACACGCTCAGGGACTCCCGGCGGTCGGCCGTGCGCCCGGTGAGCTCCCCGAGGAGCCGGGCCAGCTCCGACAGGCAGGTGGCGGCCGGCCCCTCCGGCATGGTGGTGATGATCTTGGCGCTGAGCCGGGCCTTGTCGGCCGCGGTGAGGCTGCGCGCGGTCAGGATCACGACGGGGATCCCGCTGGTGGCCGGGTCGCCGTGCAGGGCGGCGACGACGTCGAATCCGTCCATGCCGGGCATGAGCAGGTCGCAGATGATGAGGTCGGGCCGGTGGCCGCGGGCGAGGGCGAGCCCCTCGGTGCCGTTGCGGGCACGCCGGATCCGGATGTCCTCCGCCGTCAGGCTGGCGTCGATGATCTCGAGGCTGTGCGGGTCGTCGTCGATGGCCAGGATGTCGAGGGTCCGGTCGGTCGTCGCCGGGATGAGTCCGTGGCGCGCCAGCCAGGCCAGCAGGGCCGGCCGGCTCAGGGGCTTGACGAAGTAGTCGACCGCGCCCAGCGCCATGCCGATCGCCCGCGGGCCGGCGACGCTGATGATGACCACGGGAATGTGCCGGAACTGGTCGTCGGCCTTCAGGGCGGTCAGGACCTCCCAGCCGTCCATGCCGGGCAGCCGCAGGTCAAGCAGGACGGCCTCCGGCGTGCATTCCCGGGCGGCGGAGAGCCCCTGCTCTCCGGTCGCGGCGACACGGACGTCGTAGCCCGCCGCCTCGAGGTGGGCGGACAGCATGGCGGCGGCGCCGGCGTCGTCCTCCACGATCAGGATGCCGGCCGTACCCGGCCCGGCTCGGCCGTGTCCCGTGCCGGCCTCCGGTGCCCGCGCGGCCGGCAGGTAGACCGTGAACTTGGCGCCGTGGCCGAGCTCGGATTCCAGTTCGAGGCGTCCGCGGTGCGCGGCGACCAGCCGCTGGGTCAGCGCCAGGCCCAGCCCGGTGCCCTGCGCGCGGGCGCCCTGCTCGCCGGCCTGCTGGAACTCCTCGAAGACCCGATGATGATCCTCGGGGGCGATGCCCGGCCCGGTGTCGGCGACGGTCAGCGCGACCTCGGCGCCGACCCGCCGCCCGGTCAGGAAGATCCGCCCGCCGGTGGGGGTGAACTTGACGGCGTTGGCAAAGAGGTTGGTGACGATCTGCCGCAGGCGCATCCGGTCCGCCTGCACCGACAACGACGCGACCGCGACGGTCACCTCGATCTCCTTGTGCTCCGAGAGCGCGCGCAGCGAGGCGACGACCTCGGCGACGGCCTCCGGCAGGAACACCGGCTCCGGGTGCAGGTCGAGCTGGCCGGATTCGACCTTGGCCAGGTCGAGGATCTCGTTGATCAGCCCGAGCAGGTGGCTGCCGCTGGAGTGGATGTGGTGGATCCACTCGGTCGGCACCATGCTGTTCTGGCCGACGGTCGGCTCGGTGCGCATGAGGTCGCTGAACCCGATGATGGCGTTCAGCGGCGTGCGGAGCTCGTGGCTCATGTTGGCCAGGAATTCGCTCTTGGCCGCGCTCGCCGCGCGCAGGGCGGTCACCGTCGCCGACAGCTCGGCGGTGAGCTGGTCGCGGTGTACCACGGCGCTGTCCAGGGCCGTCGCCATCCGGCCCAGCTCGTCCCGGCCGGACACCCCGGTGCCGACCGTCGGATGTCCCGAGGCCAGGGCCATCGTCACCCGCGCCACCGCGGCGATGGTCGCCATGATGCCGCGCACGATCAGGTATGCCAGGCCGAAGGCGAGCAGCACCCCGGCCAGCCACACCGCGAGCATCTGGACGCGGGCCGTCTGGTACGCCGCGGCCGTCTCCGCGCGCTTCTCGACCGCCGCCTCCGTCTCGATCAGCACCAGCTCCTCCAGCGCCGCCGAGGCGGAGTTCAGCGCCGGGCGCGCGATGTCGTCGACCACCTGCTGGAAGCCGGCCACGTCGCCGCTCACGGCCAGCGGCACCAGCTGCTCGTTGCGGACCCGGCGCAGCTCCGCCAGGGCGTCACGAAACTGGGCCACCGCCTGCTCCCGCCCGCTCATGTCCGTTGCGGTGTACCCGGCGAACACCTCGTCGGCCTCGGCGTCGGCGTCGGACATCGCCCGCAGGTCGGAGAGCCGGTCGGCGGAGTCGTCGGCGATGAGTGCGTCGAGCAGCGACACCCAGGATCGCTGAACCTCCTGCTGAACCGTGCCGAGCTGGGCCACCGGCACCAGCGTCTGGCTGTAGAGGTACTCCGTCGCGTCCGCCGTGTCCGAGAGCTTCTGGAGGCCGACCACGCCGACGACGCTGCCGGCCACCACGGCGACCAGCACCGCCGCGTAGATCTTCAGAGCTACCGACAGGTCGTTGAACCAACGCACGAAGACCCCCAATCTCGGCAGTCGCCAACCACGTGCCCCTGGTAATACCAACATATAAGTAAAAAACGGGCGCGAAGCCGGTGACGCCGTTAGAGGGTCGCCGATGATCTGGACCTTTTATGGTGGTTTGAAGCGCTGACAGCGCCTTCGAGACTCACTATCCTGTTCGAGGTGAATCGCATAGGACGGGCAACGACCACGAAGGGCTCCGCGGAGCCCTTCGTGATCATCGGATGTGCCGCGGTGGCGGGCTACGGTGTCAGCACTGCGCCCAGCTGAAGTTGAAGAGGGTGTCGACGTCGCCCTCGCTCGACTTCATCGACATGCTGCTCTTGCTGCTCGACGAGCCGCCGTCCACCCGCAGCTCGGTGTTGATGTTCAGGACCTTCTGCGCCGAGCACGGCGTGTAGACCAGCACGGGCGCCACGTCCCTGGTCTCCCAGTAGCCCTGGAGCGGGCCGGCGAACGTCTCCTCGCTGCTGCTGCTGGTGGAGGAGCCCTGCCAGTAGTAGTTCGTGCGCTGGAGGGCCGTCGCGCCGGAGTAGAGCCGCGCCCGGCCCCGGTATTCCGCCTCGGCGATCGCGAAGCTCCACCCCGCGGGGACGGTCACCAGCACGCCGATCTGGCAGTTCTTGCGGCGGTCCGTCGGGGCGGCGTTGCCGCCCGACTCGGCCACGAAGTCGTTGTACCTGATCCGGAAGCCCGTCCGGTCGGAGTTGGCGATCACCGCGGCGGTGCCGGGCGCGCAGCCCGAGCCGTTGGCGGCTACCACCTCGAGCGTGATGTTCGTGTCCGGGACGGTGGCGGCCGCCGCGGGTGCGGCGGCGTGTGCCGGGGTGGACAGCGACAGCGCAAGCACCGCGCAGAGTATGGCGAGAGTTCCTTGTCTCGCGCCGGCGAAGCTTTTGGTCATCGTATTCCTCTCGATTGCTGCTCAATTTCTGCCGGTCGTCGCGCGTGCTTCATCGCTGAATTGCCCGGGTCGCGTGCGACCCGGGATGATGTCCGTCAACGGTGTCGGTCATAACGGCAATACTGCCGCGGCCATGTTCCGCTACGGAATGCTAGTCAGCGGGTACCCCATACACAAGCATTGACGATGATCGATGTGCGAAAGCTTTCGCGTACGCCGAGTTGGGCTGGCCTGACGCCCAGTAATGGGGACGATTCGAGGTTATTGCCAGGATATTTCGGTCCTTTCAACCTGACGTGTCGCCCGAAAAATCCTGAAAATGCGATGTGTTGCTTTACGCGACCTGTCGAAAATGCCCGAAGAACCTGTATGGCGCAATCCAACAGCCGTGCATTGAGACTAAATGCAATCCATTGACCGTCATCAATGAATACCCATAACATCGATCCGCGTGCGCATCGTTGTATCACCTCGAAGGGAGTTCCATGCGTAAATTGTTGGTGCGTGGGGGAGCCGTACTGGCGTTAATAGCCTCCTCGCTGATCGTGGGATCGCCCGCCTCGGCCGGAAGCATCCTGGACGACCCGCCGTCCGACCACATCGTCATCGACCTGGTCGCGATGGCCGGCTCGGGCTGCCGGCCCGGCACGGCCGACGTCGCGGTCTCGCCGGACAACACCGCCTTCACCGCGATCTACAGCGAGTACCTGGCCCAGGCCGGACCGGGCATTCCCACCACCGAAGGCCGCAAGAACTGCCAGCTGAACGTGTTGGTCCACGTCCCGCAGGGCTTCACCTTCGCGATCACCAAGGTCGACTACCGCGGGTACGGGCTGCTTCAACGGGGTGCCACCGCCTCGCAGCGGGCCAACTACTACTTCCAGGGCATGACCCAGAGCACCTTCTCCGTGCACCCGGTCGCGGCGCCGCTGGACGACAACTGGTTCGCCAGCGACGAGGTCCCCGTCGCCGCGGTTGTCTGGCACCCGTGCGGAGAACTGCGAAACCTCAACATCAACACTGAGCTGCGAGTCGCCAAGGGCACATCGACGGACGCGAGCTTCCTGACGATGGACTCCACCGACGGCAGCATCTCCACCACCTACCACTTCGCCTGGAGGGAGTGCCCGTAGCCGATCGGGCACGGCGACCCTCGGCCACCCGCTCCGGTGACCGAGGGCCGCCGGGGGCGAGCCCGCCTCAGGTGCCGCAGAAGGTCCGGTAGCGGCCGAAGTCAGGCGGCGCGGGCGCGGCGTAGCGCTCCAGGCCGGTGCGCTCGTCGTAGGGGCCGGTCACGGCGTCCAGCAGCCGGTGAAGCTCGCCGAGGTCGTCCTCGGCCGCGGCCGCGAGGGCCTCCTCGACGAGGTGGTTGCGGGGGATGTAGACCGGGTTGACCCGGTCCATGGCGTCGGCGTCCGGGCGCAGGGCGCGCCAGCGCGCCAACCAGTCGTCGACCGCCGGGAGGTCGGCGAACAGGCGGCGTACGGGTTCGCCGTCCCCGCGGGCGGCGACGGCGAGCGCGCGGAAGAACGAGGTGTGGTCGACCTGGTCCGCCTGCATCAGCGCGGGCAGCCCGTCGACAAGCGGCGCGGCCGACGCGGGGCCGGGGTCGGTGGGGAGGCCGAGCTTGGCCCGCATGCCGGCCGACCACTCGGCGTCGTAGCGGGAGCGGAACCCGGCGAGGGACTCCATCGCGAGCGCGACCGCCCGCTCCTCGTCGTCATGGATGAGTGGCAGCAGCGACTCGGCGAGCCGGGCGAGGTTCCACTGCGCCACCACCGGCTGGTTGCCGTAGGCGTAGCGCCCGCCGTTGTCGATCGAGCTGAAGACCGCGGCCGGGTCGTGGGCCTCCATGAACGCGCACGGCCCGTAGTCGATGGTCTCGCCCGAGATCGTCATGTTGTCGGTGTTCATGACGCCGTGCACGAATCCCACGAGCATCCACCGGGCCACCAGCGCGGCCTGTGCGGCGACCACGGCCTCGAACAGCGCGAGGTAGGGGCGCTCGGCCTGCGCCGCGGCGGGATGATGCCGGTCGATCGCGTGGTCGGCGAGGCGGCGCAGCAGGTCGGCATCGTTGGTGGCCCGGGCGTACTGGAAGCTTCCGACGCGCAGGTGACTGCCGGCGACCCGGGCGAGCACGGCACCCGGCAGCATGGTCTCGCGGCGCACCGGGCGCCCGGTCGCCACCACGGCGAGGGAGCGGGTCGTGGGGATGCCGAGGGCGTGCATGGCCCGGCTGACGACGTACTCGCGCAGCATCGGTCCGACCGCGGCCAGGCCGTCGCCGCCGCGCGCGAACGGGGTGCGCCCGGAGCCCTTGAGGTGCAGGTCGCGCACGTGGCCGCCGGCGTCGACGAGCTCGCCGAGCAGCAGCGCGCGCCCGTCGCCCAGCCGCGGTGAGTACCCGCCGAACTGGTGTCCCGCGTATGCCTGCGCCACCGGGGTGGCGCCGTCGGGCACGTCGGCGCCGACCAGCAGGCGCACGCCGTCGGGGCCGCGCAGCCAGGCGGGGTCGAGGCCCAGCTCGCCGGCCAGCCGCTCGTCGAGCACGAGCAGCCGCGGATCGGGCGTCGCCGCGGCCTGCCAGGGCACCGCCAGCTCCGGGAGTTCGCGCGCGAAGCGGTTGCCGAGGGTCACGGCCGGCGGTGCGATGCTCACGCCGTCGAGAGTACGTGGGAGGCGTGCCGCCGCCGGTGAGTGGGAAATCACGTCGGCCGGCCCGTCGCCGGTCGGCGAGGATGGGCGTCATGAAGGTGCATGAGCGGATCGACGGGCGGCTGCGCGACTTCATCGAGGCGCAGCCGATGTTCTTCGTGGCGACCGCGCCGACGGGGCCGGGCGGTCATGTCAACGTCTCGCCCAAGGGCATGACGGGCACGTTCGTGGTGCTCGGCGAGCACCGCGTGGCGTACCTGGACTACCACGGCAGCGGCGCGGAGACCATCGCACACCTTCGCGAGAACGGGCGGATCACGCTGATGTTCTGCGCCTTCCAGGGCCCGCCCAACATCGTCCGGCTGCACGGCCGCGGCCGTGCCGTGCCGATCACCGACCCGGAGTACGCGGAGCTGGCGCGGTTCTTCCCGGCGCCGCCGGACACGCACGGCGCCCGCTCCGTCATCGACGTCAACGTCACCCGGGTCAGCGACTCGTGCGGTTACGCCGTGCCGCTGATGGCCTACGAGGGCGACCGTGACCTGCTGACGCGGTGGAGCGAGCGGCGTACCGACGAGGACCTCGCGGAGTACCGCCGGGTGAAGAACGGCGTCAGCATCGACGGGCGGCCGATCTTCGCGGTGCCCGCCGGCCCGGAAAATGTCACAGGCGACCGCCATCATCGGGGGCATGGCTGAAACCGCCGCCCCGATTCCGCACCCGAGGCTCGAGTTGCCGCTGGCCGAGGCGCGCACCCGTTTCGTGCAGCTGGCCCGGCTCGCCGGTCTCACCCGGCAGACCACTGTGGTCACCGACGGCGGTCGCCCGCTGGCGGCGATCGTCCCGGTGACCGAGGCCGGCCCGGAGCGGGGCAACGGTGCCGCCGCGGGCTGGATCCGCCGCATCGAGAAGCTGCGTGCCGAGCTCAGGCGCCAGCACGTCGGGCTGGAGCGGGCGCTCGAGCAGGCCTGGCGGGAGCTGGACCGCCTATCCCCGCCGGGCGCCGACGCCCACCTGGACGCGCTGCGCGCCGCGCATTCGGACGTGCGCGCCCGCGCACCCGGACCGGAATGACACAGCGCCCCCGCCGAAGGGGGCTCGGCGGGGGCGCTGTCGTTCCGGTCGGCTCAGAAGCCGAACACCTGGGTGTAATAGGCGTCGCCCTTGGCGTTGTAGACGGCGCCGACGCCGACGGCCTTGGACTTGCAGTTGAGGATGTTGGCGCGGTGGCCGGGGCTCTTCATCCAGGCCTTCACGACCTCGTCGGCGGAGCGGTATCCGTAGGCGATGTTCTCGCTGGAGGGGCGGGCATAGCCGGCGACCTTGGCGCGCTCCACGAACCTCGAGTTGTCCCGGCCGGTGTGCGAGAACGTGCCGGTCTCCGCCATCCACTCGCTGTGGCCGCGGGCCGCGGCGGTGAGCTGCGCGTTGACCGTGGCGGCGGGGCACCCCTTGGCGGTGCGCTGCTCGTTGGTGAGGCGGGCGATGTCCGCCTCCAGCGACTTCTCCGACGCCTTTGCCGGCGCGGCCGCGGCCGGGGACACGAACATCGCGGTGCCGAGGGTGGCGGGAACGAGGGCGGCCAGGACGTAACGGCGAATACGCAAGGAGGTCCCCTTCGGAGTTCGGCGCCTGGCCTACCGCCAGGTTCTCTGTTCAGGTCGGCCCGGTTCGGGGAGTTCTCATAGCAAAGCGGGTTCCAGGCGGTCACCGATCGGTTGCCGGCCGGCCCGTGCCGGAAAGCGGTCGAGCCGCCCGGCTGATGCCGGGCGGCTCGTGGGGTGGTGCGGGTCGGGTCAGGCGATCTTGACGTTGAAGATCGGGTCGGCGGCGAGCTTCTTGAACGCGGTCAGGGCGGTCTTGGTCGAGTTGATGCTGATGTCGCGGTCGCCCTGGTCGTCCTTCTTGGTGTCGAAGTACACGATGGCCTTGATCGCGGGCCGCTTCTTCAGCTCCGGCAGGACGCTGTTGTAGCCGGGCGCCTTGTCGTGGACCTTGCCGACCCGGTGGTAGACACCCCACTCGGCGACCATGATCGGCTTGCTCTTGTGCTGGGTGGTGGCCCAGTCGTAGAAGCCCGGACCCTTGTTGCCAGTGGCCTTACGGTCGAGCAGGTCGGCGAACATGCCGTAGTGGTAGGCACCCTTCTCCGCGTTCACGTAGGAGTCCAGGCCGATCCAGTCCACGACGTCGTCGCCCGGGTACAGGTCCTTCCACCAGGACTGGGCCATCCACTTCTCGTTACCCATGTACGCCATCACGTTGATCGCGTTCGTCACACCCTTGCTCTCCAGGCGCTTGATGGTGTGGCGGTACATGGCCTTGAAGTCCTTGGCCTCCCAGCCGGAGCCCTTCTTGGCGATGACGTCGTTCTCCGGCTCGTGGTTGAGGACCAGGAAGAACTTCTCCGGGTAGTTCTTCTTCACGTGGGCGGCGAACTTGTCGATGCGCTTGTCCTGCTCGCCCTTGGCGACCTTGGCCCAGTTCGAGCCGTAGGCGATCTTCCAGTTCAGCAGCAGCACCCGCGGGTTGTTCTTGTCCCGGGCCATCGCGATCTCGCTCTTGGTCGGGAAGACCTCGTCACCCTTGTGGTAGGTGTGGAAGATGTTCGCGGTGCGGCCGGACAGCTTCTCCCAGGCCTTCAGCTCGGCGTCGCGCGGGTTGGTGGTGAAACCGCCGGCGGCGGCACCCCACAACACGCCACACGAGGGCACCAGGTTCGCATCCGTCACACACGGCTTGGCCGGCGCGGCCGTGGCAGCCGTGGTACCCGCCATCGCGGTACCGGCGCCGACGGCCATGGCGGCCAGAACGGTCAGCGACTTCGCAAGCTTGATCCGCACTGTGGCTTCCCCCTCGCTTGTCCGGCCGCAGGTTCGGCCGGGCATGCACTAGAGATTCCGGTGCGGCGGGTGCGCGACCCGGTCCCGAACAGGTGCCGGGCGGTTGCGACCGACCCGAACGGCGAGACTTGAGGATTTCCGCGCTGGAAAACCTCGCCATACGGGTAATAACGGACACGGAACGGCGACCCGGAATGACTGTGGGCGCGCCGCCGCCAGGTCCGAGGCTCACCGTCGAGTCCGAGTTAGAGTGTCGAAAGCGGTCATCTCGGGCGGGGGTGCCGGCCTCGGCCCGCGCCCGGCGAAGCGAAGGGCGCCGAGGCCGTGGGTGCCCGAACTGCGCAAGGTGCCTTAGAGTGACGCCCCGCGTCGACCGCGACAGCTCGGTCCCTGCTGCCATCGGTCCCGCATCGCAGCAGCTCCGAGAGGCGCGCGACGTGAAAAATTGGTGTACTCGGCAGTAGTCAAGCAGGGTGTAGACAGGTGCAGGCGACGCTTCGGGACCCGGACGTCGCCTGCTGTGCGTGGGGACTTGGGAGGCTCAGCCGGTGTTCAGTCGTGTCGCCATCGTCAACCGTGGAGAGGCCGCAATGCGGCTCATCCACGCGGTCCGGGATCTATCGGCGGAAACCGGAACGCGGATCGAGACGGTGGCTCTTTACACCGACGCCGACCGCAACGCGACCTTCGTCCGGGAAGCGGACGTCACCTACTGTCTCGGCCCCGCCTCGGCGCGCCCGTACCTCGACCATGCCGTGCTGGAACGGGCGCTGGTGGAGACCCGGTCCGACGCGGCGTGGGTCGGCTGGGGCTTCGTCGCCGAGGACCCGGCGTTCGCCGAACTGTGCGAGAAGATCGGCGTCGCCTTCGTCGGGCCCAGCGCCGACGCGATGCGCAAGCTCGGCGACAAGATCGGCGCGAAGCTGATCGCCGAGGAGGCCGGCGTGCCCGTCGCGCCGTGGAGCCGGGGCGAGGTCGCCACCCTCGAGGACGCGCTGCGCGCCGGCGCCGAGATCGGCTACCCGCTGATGCTCAAGGCGACCGCCGGCGGCGGCGGGCGCGGCATCCGGATGGTCGCGTCGGGCGAGGACCTGACCGACGCCTACGAGCGCACCAGCCAGGAGGCGCTGCGCGCCTTCGGCTCCGGCGTGGTCTTCCTCGAGCGCCTGGTCACCGGCGCGCGGCACGTCGAGGTGCAGGTCATCGCCGACGGGCAGGGCACCGCGTGGGCGCTGGGCGTGCGCGACTGCTCGGTGCAGCGGCGCAATCAGAAGATCATCGAGGAGTCCGCCTCGCCGGTGCTGGAACCGGCGCAGGCCGAGGAGCTCAAGGCGTCGGCCTCGCGGCTCGCCCTGGCCGTCGGCTACCGCGGCGCCTGCACCGTCGAGTTCCTCTACCACCCCGGCGAGAGGCTGTTCGCCTTCCTCGAGGTCAACACCCGGCTCCAGGTCGAGCACCCGATCACCGAGATCACCACCGGCACCGACCTGGTCCGGCTGCAACTACACGTCGCGAACGGCGGACGGCTCGAGGGCGACCGGCCGGCGGAGATCGGCCACGCCGTCGAGGCCCGGCTGAACGCCGAGGACCCGGACCGTGACTTCGCACCCTCGCCCGGCCGCATCGCCCGGCTGGTGCTGCCCGCCGGGCCCGGCATCCGCGTCGACACCGGTGTCAGCGAGGGCGACACCATCCCGGCCGACTTCGACTCGATGATCGCGAAGATCATCGCCCATGGCCGGGACCGCGGCGAGGCGCTCGCACGGCTGCGCCGCGCGATGGCCGAGACCACGGTGATCATCGAGGGCGGCGCGACGAACAAGAGCTTCGTGCTCGACCTGCTCGACCAGCCCGAGGTGATCGACGCGAGCGCCGACACCGGCTGGATCGACCGGGTACGCGCGCAGGGCCGGCTGGTCAGCCACCGCAACTCCGCGATCGCACTCGCCGCGGCCGCGATCGAGGCGTACCAGGACGAGGAGGAGGTCAGCCGGCAGCGGCTGCTCTCCACCGCGCACGGCGGCCGCCCGCAGGTGCAGCACGAGAGCGGCCGTCCGCTCGACCTCAAGCTCCGCGGCACGGGCTACCGGGTCGGCGTCGCCCGCGTCGGGCAGAAGCGCTTCCGGGTCGGCATCTCCGGCGGCGGCGACGTGCACCAGGCTGACGTCGAGATCGAGCGGTTCGACGCCTACAGCGGCCGGATCGTGGTCAACGGGCACCGCTTCCGGCTGGTGTCGGCCACGCACGGCCCGATCCACCTGGTCGAGGTCGACGGCATCACCCACCGGATCAGCCGCGACGAGGGCGGCGTGGTCCGCTCGCCCGCGCCCGCGCTGGTGGTGGCGACGCCGCTGGCGGTCGGCGACGAGGTCGACTCGGGCGCGCCGATCCTGGTGCTGGAGAGCATGAAGATGGAGACGGTGCTCCGCGCGCCGTTCCGCGCCCGGGTGCGCGAGTGCCCGGTCTCGGTGGGCAGCCAGGTCGAGACCGGCACGCCGCTGATGCGCCTGGAGCCGCTCGCCGACGAGGGAGAGGAACAGGAAGCCGCGGGCGCCGGTCAGGTCGTCGAGATCGACCTGCCCGCCGAGCCGGCGACAGTCTCCGCGGTCGAGCGGGTCGAGCGTGGCCTCCAGGACCTGCGCAGCCTGCTGCTGGGCTTCGACGTCGACGCGCAGGACCGCGGGCGCGTGCTGACCGACTACCTGGCGGCGCGGGCCGAGCTCGGCGACCGGCCGCTGCCGGGCGAGCTGGAGCTGCTGACGGTCTTCGCCGACCTGTCGGAGCTGAGCCGCAACAAGCCGGGCGGCGAGCTCGAGCCCGGCAACCTGGTGCACAGCCCCCGCGAGTACTTCCACAGCTACCTGCAGAGCCTCGACGTCGAACGCGCCGGCGTCACCGAGGCGTTCCAGGCCCGGCTGAAGTTCGTGCTCGGGCACTACGGCATCGTCGACCTGGACCGGACGCCGGAGCTGGAGGCCGCGGTCTTCCGCATCTTCCTGGCGCAGCAGCGGATGTCGAGCGACGTCGCGATCGTGTCGGAGCTGCTGCGGCAGTGGCTGGCCGGCTCGCCGCCGCTGGAGTCGCTGAGCGAGCGCGCCGGGCTCACCCTCGAGCACCTGATCGAGGCGACCCAGGTGCGCTTCCCCGTGGTGTCGGACCTGGCCCGCGGTGTGGTGTTCCGCTGGTTCGCCCAGCCGCTGCTGCGCCGCAACCGCGCCGAGGTCTACGCCGCGGTGCGCGCCGACCTGCGTCACCTGGACCGCAACCCGGACGCGCCGGACCGCGCCGAGCGGATCCAGGCCATGGTGGCCAGCTCCGAGCCGCTGGTCCGGCTGATCGGGCAGCGGATCGGGCGGCCCGGCCGAGACCACGTTCCGCTGCTGGAGGTGCTGACCCGCCGCTACTACGGCAACCGCAGGCTGTCCGGTGTCACCGCGCGGGAGGCCGCGGGCTGCCGGTTCGTCACCGCCGAGTTCACCGGCCTGGCCGGCGCGACGCGGGTGGTCACCACCGCCATCGACATCGCCGCCCTGCCGGACGCCATCGGCGCGCTCGGCGGGTTCGCCGCCGACGTCGCCGAGGGCGGGCTGGTCGCCGACCTCTACGTCACGTGGGAGGACCAGCCCGACGCCGACACCATGGCGGTGCGGCTCGGACAGCTGCTGGCCGAGCACCCGCTGCCCGCGGGCGTCCGCCGGATCACCATGACCGTCGCCGGAACCACCGGCGCGGTGATGCACCACCACTTCACCTTCCGCACCTTCCGGCCCGACGGCGCGGGCTTCGCCGAGGACCGGCTGATCCGCGGGCTGCACCCGCAGATCGCGCAGCGCCTGCAACTGCAGCGGCTGCGCGAGTTCGATCTCACCCGGCTGCCGTCGGCGGACGAGGAGATCTACCTGTTCAAGGCCGTCGCGCGCAGCAACCCGGCCGACGAGCGGCTCTTCGCGATGGGCCAGGTCCGCGACCTGACGCCGCTGCGCGAGGCCGACGGCCGGCTGGTCGCGCTGCCCGCGGTGGAGGAGGCCATCAACGCGGGCCTGGACGCGATCCGCAACATCCAGGCGCAGCGGCCGCAGAACAAGCGGTTCGACACCAACCAGATCATGATGTACGTCTGGCCGTCGACGGAGCTGACCGGCGAGGAGCTGCACGCGCTGGTGCAGCGCATCCTGCCGACCACGGCGGGCGCCGGGCTGGAGGAGGTCCAGTTCATCGCCCGGCAGCGCACCGCCGGGGGCGAGCTGACCGAGGTCGCCGTGCGGATCACCATCGACCCGGGCGACGGCGCGCACCTGCACGTCGGCGAGCCGTCGACGGAGCCGGTGCAGCCGCTGGACGACTACCGGCAGAAGGTGCTGCGCGCGGCGCGGCGCGGCAACGTCTACCCGTACGAGCTGACCGGCATGCTCGCCGGGCCCGGCGGCAGCTTCACCGAGCACGACCTCGACGGGAACGGCGTGCTCGTGCCGGTCGACCGGCCGAAGGGCCGGAACTCCGCGGCGATCGTGGCGGGCGTCGTCACGACGCCGACCGTGCGCTACCCCGAGGGCATGTCGCGGGTGGTGCTGCTCGGCGACCCGGTGAAGGCGCTGGGCGCGCTGTCGGAGCCCGAGTGCGCCCGGGTGATCGCCGCCCTCGACCTGGCCGAGCGGATGCGGGTACCGCTGGAGTGGTTCGCGCTGTCGGCGGGCGCCCGGATCTCGATGTCCTCGGGCACCGAGAACATGGACTGGGTCGCGGCCGCGCTCAAGCGGATCGTCACGTTCACCCAGGCCGGCGGCGAGATCAACATCGTGGTCGCGGGGATCAACGTCGGCGCCCAGCCGTACTGGAACGCCGAGGCGACGATGCTCATGCACACCAAGGGCATCCTCGTGATGACGCCGGACTCGGCGATGGTGCTCACCGGAAAGCAGTCGCTGGACTTCTCCGGCGGCGTGTCGGCCGAGGACAACTTCGGCATCGGCGGCTACGACCGGGTGATGGGCCCGAACGGCCAGGCGCAGTACTGGGCGCCCAGTCTGCCGGCCGCGCGCGACGTGCTGATGGCGCACTACGACCACACCTACGTGGCGCCCGGCGAGACGACGCCGCGCAAGGCGGGCACCGGCGACCCGGCCGACCGCGACGTCTCCGGGTTCCCGCACACGATCGCCGGCAGCGACTTCACCACCGTCGGCGAGATCTTCTCGGCGCAGCACAACCCGGATCGCAAGAAGCCGTTCGACATCCGTACGGTGATGCGCGCGCTGTCCGACCAGGACCACGCGGTGCTGGAGCGCTGGGCGGGCATGGCCGACGCCGAGACCTCGGCGGTGCAGGACGTGCACATCGGAGGGTGGCCGGTCTGCCTGATCGGGATCGAGTCGCGGTCGGTGCCGCGGCGCGGCTTCCCGCCCACCGACGGGCCGGACACCTACACCGCGGGCACGCTGTTCCCGCGGTCGTCGAAGAAGACCGCGCGGGCGATCAACTCGGCGTCCGGCAACCGTCCGGTGGTCGTGCTGGCGAACCTCTCCGGGTTCGACGGCTCGCCGGAGTCGATGCGCAAGCTCCAGCTCGAGTACGGCGCCGAGATCGGCCGGGCGATCGTCAACTTCGACGGCCCGATCGTGTTCTGCGTGATCTCCCGGTACCACGGCGGCGCGTTCGTGGTGTTCTCCAAGGCGCTCAACCCGAACATGACGGTGCTGGCGCTGGAGGGCTCGTTCGCCTCGGTGCTCGGCGGCGCACCGGCGGCGGCCGTGGTCTTCTCCGGCGAGGTGAACAACCGCACCGCGACCGACCCCCGGGTGACCGGGCTACAGGCGCAGGTCTCGGCGGCAAGCGGCGCGGAGCGGGCGGCGCTGAACGCCCAGCTCGCCGAGGTGCAGTCGGCCGTCCGGGCGGAGAAGCTCGGCGAGGTCGCCGCGGAGTTCGACCGGGTGCACAGCATCCAGCGCGCGGTCGACGTCGGCTCGGTCGACGCGATCATCAGCGCCGCGGAGCTCCGGCCGCGGATCATCGAGGCCATCGAGCACGGCATGAAGCGGTGAGGCCCGGCGGCGTGGCGGCCCCGGGCCGCCACGCCGCTCCTAGCATGGCTTCATGACCATTGATCTGTTCGCGGGCATCCCGGTGCGTGACTACGCCGCCGCGGTCGCCTGGTACGAGCGGCTCCTCGGTGCCCCGCCGTCGTTCCTGCCCAACGACACCGAGGCGGTGTGGGAGCTCGCCGGCCACCGGTACGTGTTCATCGAGGTGCGGCCCGCGCACGCCGGGCACGCCATGCACACGCTCTTCGTCGGCGACTTCGACGCCCGCCTCTCGGACATCGCCGGGCGGGGCCTCGAGCCGGTCCAGCGGGAGACCTACGACAACGGCGTACGCAAGGCGACGTTCCGCGACCCGGACGGTAACGAGATCGGATTCGGTGGCGGGCCGGTCTGAGCCACCGCGGGTGATCGGGATACTTGTCTGATGTCGCACTACACCGCACTCCTGCGCCGCCTGGGCAACCAGCGGTGGTTCGCCGCCCTGGGCCGCCTGGTGACCCCGCTGGACCGCCGCCTGTACCGGCTGACCAACGGGCGCTGGTCGGTGATCGGCCGGCACCAGCTGCCGTCGCTGCTGCTGACCACGACCGGCCGGAAGTCGGGCCTGCCCCGCACCCAGCCGCTGCTCTACGCGACCGACGGCGACGAATACATCGTGATCGGCTCGAACTGGGGCCAGGAGCACCACCCCGCGTGGTCCGGGAACCTGCTCGCGCGGCCGGCCGCCCGGGTGACCCTCGCCGATCGCGAGTTCGGCGTGCACGCCGCCCTGGCCACCGGCGACGATCGGGAGCGGCTCTGGGAGCTGCTGCGGCGGATCTGGCCGGGCTACGCCGCGTACGCCAGGCGTGCCGAGAGAAGGCAGATCCGGATCTTCCGGCTCACGCCCGACGAGCGAGCGTCAGGCGGGTGAGCGTCAGCGGGTGAGGTCGTGCCGGCGGTGTACGGCCTTCTCGGTCAGGGCCGCCGGCAGCACCCGGCGCAGGGCGAAGGCGAACGGCGCGTTGCTGCCCACGGCGTACCGGGGCCGGGGGCGGGCCGCCTCGATCGCCTTGACGATCACCCCGGCGACGCGTTCGGCGGCGACGCCGGCGCGTTCGTTGCGGTCGAGGGCGGCCAGCATCGTCTCGAAGTCGCGCCGATGCGGGGAGTCCGGAGCTATGTACCGGGTGCGCCGCTCGCTGATGCCGGTGTTGATCGAGCCGGGCTCGACCGTGGTCAGCCAGATCCCGAACGGCGAGAGCTCGTGGCGCGCGCCGTTGCTGAAGCCCTTCAGGGCCGCCTTCGTCGCGACGTAGGAGGAGCGGTAGGAGAGCGGGAACGACGCGAGCATCGAGCCCACCATGACCACCCGCCCGTAGCCGCGTTCCCGCATGCCGGGCAGGGCGAGCTGGCTCAGCCGGACCGGCCCGAGGACGTTTACCTGGAACAGCCGGCGCAGGGCGTCGGCGGGCAGCTCCTCGAACGGGCCGGACTGGCTCTCGCCCGCGTTGTTGACCAGGATGTCGACGCCCGCGAGGCGGTCGGCCAGCGCCTCGATGGACTCCTCGGAGGAGAGGTCGAGCGCGAGGTACTCCACGCCGTCCGCCCGGCGCTCGGCGGGCAGGGACCGCGGGTCGCGGCTGGTGCCCAGGACGCGGTAGCCGCGCGCGGCGAGCGCGACGGCCGTCGCCAGGCCGATGCCGGACGAGGCCCCGGTGACAAGCGCGGTGCGATTCATCGGTGCACCATACCGGTGCGGCCAGGTGGCGGTTACCCGCACTTTAGGGTGTACGTCCCATATTCAGGGACTCTGTTGACTTATTAAACTTAACGTCGTATTCATGCTCTTTGCTCCGATTATCCGCCGCGCCCTGCCGCGCCGGCGCCACCTGGCACTGTTACTCGCCGCCGCGCTCGCCGTGCTGGGCGCGCCCGTCGCGGCGGTCGCGGACGCCAAGGCCATTCAGATGGTGTCCGCCGCGCCCGTCCCCTCGGTCGGCTTCGACGGCCTGGTGTACACCAGCACCTACGTCGGCAACACGATGTACGTGGGCGGCAGTTTCCGCAACGCGCTCGTGAACGGCAAGCCGGTGCTGCGCAAGCGGCTCGCCGCGCTGGACGCCCGCACGGGCAAGCTGCTGCCCTGGGCGCCGGCCATCGACGGCACCGTGTTCGCGATGACCGCCGCGGGAACGCAGCTCTACGTCACCGGCAAGTTCAAGAACGTCGGCGGACAGGCCCGCGCGGGCCTGGCCGGCATCGACCTGAAGACCGGCGCCGTCGGCCCGCTCAAGCACACCGTGGACGGTGAGGGCACCGCCCTTGCCGCCGGCGGCGGGCGGCTGTACCTGGGCGGCAAGATCACCAAGGTCGACGGCAGGGCGGTGAAGAACCTCGCGGCGTTCAAGCTGACCGGCGGCGCGGTCGACACCGCGTTCCCCGGCACCGCCGATGAGCAGGTCAGGGCCCTGACCGTGGCCGGCTCCCGGCTGTACGTCGGCGGCAAGTTCAAGAAGCTCAACGGCGCCGGCACGCCCCGGTTCGGCGCGCTGAAGACCTCCGACGGGACGGTGGACGCCACGTTCCGCCCGGCCACCCCGTACGAGGTCTTCGCGATCACCCTCGTGCCCGGCACGGTGTACGCGGGGCTCGGCGGCGTCGGCGGCCGGGTGGCCGCGTACAAGCCCGACGGCGGGTTCATCTGGAGCACTGTCACGGACGGCGACATCCAGGCGATTACCAACCTGGGCGGCGCCGTCTACGCCGGCGGGCACTTCACGGAGGTCTGCCCGACGCCGTCGGCGTCCGCGACCACCTGGTGCCCGGGCAAGAAGCTGCGCAGCCAGCCGAAGGTGGTCGCGCTGGACGGGGCCACCGGCAAGCTGCTCGACTGGAACCCGCGCAGCAACGGCAAGTGGGGCGTGCTCACGATGGACGCCAACCCGGCGCTCAGCAAGATCGCGCTGGGTGGCGAGTTCACCGCCTTCGGCGGCGTCAACCATCCGCACTTCGCCCAGTTCAGCGCCTGCGCGTACGGGTGCGGCGGCCGCAGCGCGGCCCACGCCCGATAGCGCTCGTCCGTCGATCATCGGGGCGGCGCCGGCACTCCGGCGCCGCCCCCAGCACTCTCACTGCACCAGGGCGATGTCCGGGTTGGGGCGCAGGGCCACCTTGACGGCGTTCGCCCGCGGCCCGGCCGACGCGGTCCGCAGCGCGGTGCGCCAGTCGTCGAGGCCGAACGTGTGCGTCAGCACGTCGTCGACGGCGTAGGACGGATCGGCGAGCCACTCCACCACCTGCGACATGGTGGTCCGCCCGTCCAGCCGGGGCTCGGGGCCGGAGTTGACGGTGCCCTGGACGGTGAGCTGGCGGTTCCAGACCAGCGACCAGTCGACCCGTTGCCGGCCGGCGCCGCCGACCAGCACGAGCATGCCCGTCGGCCGGAGCAGGTGCAGCCCGAGGTCGAGCGAGGCGGGCAGCGCGACACAGTCGAAGACGACGTCGACGCCCTGCTCGAGAAGGGGCGTCCTGGTCAGCCGCGGCCTGATCACTCGGCCGCCGTGCAGCAGGGCGAGCGACTCCACGACCCGCGGCCCGGGTTCCAGTGCCCGGTCGGCGCCCGCCCGCACGGCCCGGTCCCGGCTGAAGGCGCCCGGGCCGACGGCGGTGATGTCGAGGTCGGGGTGGAGCCGGCGCAGCGCGGCGATCAGGAGCAGGCCGATGGTTCCGGGCCCGGTCACCACCGCCCGGTCGCCGCGCCGTCGCCAGTGCAGCGCCGCGTGCAGGGCGATGGAGGCGGGTTCGGAGAGGACCGCGCGGTGGGACGGCAGCGCGCCCAGCCGGTGCAGCTGCGACTGGTGCGCGACGACGTACTGGCCCCAGCCGCCGCCCAGCGCCGCGTCGAATCCCAGCGTGGACGACCGGCACCGGGACGACCCGGGCAGGTCGAAGCGCTCGCAGACGTACGGAAAGCCCTCGCGGCAGGAGCGGCAGGGCGCGAAGCCGCGGTGAGCGCACGAGAGCACCGGATCGATCGCCACCCGGTCACCCGGCGAGACCGAGGTCGTCCCCGGCCCGGTCCGGTCCACGACGGCGACGATCTCGTGGCCGAAGATCTGCCGGCGCGCGGCGTAGAAGGCGCTCAGGACGCGCGACGACTTGGCCTGCGCGACGGCGGTGTCGCTGCCGCAGATCCCGGACAGCTCGGGACGCAGCAGCACCCAGCCGGGCGCCTCGGGCAGGACCGGCGTCGCCAGGTCGTCGCGCAGCGAGATCATGCCCGACAGCCCCCACCCGGTGCCCCTGCCGATGCCGCGGGGCAGGTGCTGGGCCGCCGCGGTGAGCAGGTAGCGCGGAACGGACAGGTCGGTGAGTACCGCTCGCATCGTCATCGCCTCACAGCGTTCCCGGTGAGGCGGTCCGGCGCCAGCCCCGTTGTTCAGCAGTCCGGAACGTTCGGCAGCCGGTTGTCCGGGGAACTGATGTAGATGTTTGTCATGTAGCCGCCGAACTGTGGCAGGTAGGCCCACCACGGGTTGCGGTACGGGCTGACCACGACCTCCTCGCCCAGCTTCTGGCAGGACACCAGGACCTCGGTGCCGGCCGGGACGACGCCGAGCGGCGCGGCGCCGGAGTTCGGCGCGGAGCGCACCCGCACGCCCGAGCCCCACGTGCCGAACGCCGTGCCCGGTAGCCGCGTGCCGCCCGGCACGGCGAGCGATCGGGCGATGCCGGTCAGGGCGTTGTACGCCTTGGCGTACGGCGTGCCGTCCGGGTGCAGGGTCAGCACGACCACGATGGCGCGGTCGTCCGATCCGACGGTGCCCGTGGTGTGCAGCGCCTCCCGTACCAGGTCGACGCCGGCCGCGGTGACCCGCGTCGCCGACCCACCGGTGCAGGTCATGGGCGCGTCACCGAAGCCGGACCAGCCCTGCTTGACCGCCCTGGGCCGGGCGAACACGCTGGGAATGCCGAAGTTCTGGTCGTAGGAGTCGGCCGCGCACCGGGTGCTCTGCCGCAGGTCGTCCATGATGAACTGCCGCACCGCCGGCGGCGCCGAATCCAGCAGGTACCGGTAGACGCGCACCACGTCGCCCGCGGTGATGGCGGTGTATCCCCAGTACCCGCGCTGCGCGGCCGGCGGCGGCGCCGTGTTACGCAGCCCGAGGCGCGGCACCATTCTGTTGATCACCTGCTCGTAGCCGTTCCCGGCCCAGAAATACGAGGCGGCGGCGTCGTCGCTGCCGCGCAGCATCGCGTCGAGGCGGGTGCGGTCGGCGCTCGGAACGGCGTAGTCCGGCCCGCGCAGCCAGAGGAAGTCCAGCGCGATGAGCAGCTTGACGACGGACGCGGACCGGAACTGCATGTCGATGTTGAGCTGCTCGGTGAAGGCACCCGTCTGCCGGTCGAAGACGGCGACGCCGGCCGTGACCCCGGCGGGCACCGTTACCGAGGCGGGAGCGGCGGCGGTCTGCGCGCCGCGGGCCGGGCCGGCGGCGGTCGAGGTGGCCAGAGTGCACGCGACGACGACCAGGCACGAGAGCTGTCTTCCGATAGAAGAACGCATCCTGCTCCTTCGAAGAGGTCAATCGCGGACCAGCATCGCGGAGGCGACCTGTCCGGGAAACCTGCAAGGTTCCAGGGAGCCCATCGATGCCACCGAATTTCGACGTAGCGCGATGTAGTGATGGCTGTGAATAATGTCTTGCGTTACCGGACTCACGGGGGAAGCCATGGAGCAGGATGCCTGCACCGTGCGTGTACCGACGGGATACCGCGTCGGCGGTTGGTGTGTGGAGCAGCCGTTGGCCAGCGGTAGCTGGAGCAGCGTCTACTCCGCCGCGCGGGTGGACGCCGAGCCGGGCGCGGAGCGGCAGGAGGCCGCGCTCAAGTTCATCGCGACCGGCACGCTGACCTCGCGCCAGCTCAGCCATCTCGCGGACATGACCAGTCGCGAGGTCGCCGTCTCCCGCCACGTCGACCACCCCGGCCTGATCCGGGTGCTGGACGTGATGGTCATCGACGACCCGGCCAACCCGGCGCTCGACGGCGGGACGGTCCTGGCGCTGGAGCTGGCGGCCGGTTCCGCGGCCACGGCGCTGGAGGAGGCGAAGGGCGCCGGGCTGGCGGACGCGCCGCGGATCATCGCCGAGGTGTGCGCCGCCCTGGCGCACCTGCACCGGGCGGGCTGGGTGCACGGCGACCTGAAGCCGGGCAACATCCTGCTCATGCCGGACGGCTCCGTGCGGCTTGCCGACTTCGGGCTGGCGGCGCACGTCGACGGCACGCACGCATACCTGCCGCCCGGCGGCACCTCCGACTACATGCCGCCGGAGCGGTGGGCCGAACCGGTGCGGCGCCGCGGCACGCCCGTGCGCCAGACCGCCGACCTGTGGGCGCTCGGCGTCGCGGCGTGCCAGCTGCTCACCGGCCGGCTGCCCTTCCCGGGAGTCACCTCGCGGGCGCGCGCCGCCGCGGCCGCCGCGTACGCGTCCGGCCAGGCGGTGCTCAACCTGCCGGACGCGCTCACCGAGCCGTGGCGGCGGTTCATCGCCGACTGCCTGGCACCCGATCACGCCACCCGCAAGCGGCACGACGCCGCGCGGATGCACCGGCGGGCCCTGGACATCATCGCGGCCGAGCGCGGCGAGTCGCCGGCCCCGCTCCGGCGCCTTTTCGCCTCGAGGCGCGGCATCACCGTCGCCGCGGGACTCCTCGGTGTGGCCGGCGTCGCCCTGCTGACGATGTGGCAGCTTCCGCTGGGAGAACGGCCGGCCGGCGCCGCGCCCTCGGGCCCGCCGACCGGATACGACCGCTACTTCCGCACCGACGGTGGCATTCCGCCGGCCTACTACGACCTCATCGTCCAGGCGGGGACGTTGTGCCCGGAGAACCGGGCGGTGTCGCCGTGGCTGGTGGCGGCCATCCTCAAGGCCGAGAGCGACTTCGACCCCGACCTGTCCGATCCGGCGGCGGACGAGTACGGCATCGCGCGCTGGACACCGAGCGTGCTCAAGTTCTACATGCCGGCCGGTCAGCGGGACAAGGTGCCCACCCCGCCGTTCCCGCCCGAGGTGTCCATTCCGGCGGTCGGCAGGTACCTGTGCTCGATGACCTCCGCGCTGGAGGAGGTGCCGGGCAGCCCGGAGGAGAACCTGGCCGCCGCGTACCGGACGTCGACGGACGTGGTCCGCCTGGCCGGCGGGGTGCCGAAGGACCGGCCCAAGCTGACGGCCTACATCGAGCGGCTGCGCACGTTCCTGACCCTCTACCGCCCCGCCGCCGCCGGCACGCCGTTCCCCTCGTCCTCGTAGCCGTCAGGCCGTGAGCAGCGCGAGGTGCTCCTCGCGTACGAGATCGAACTGGAGCGCCAGCGAGACCAGTGCGCTGCGCTGCCAGTCGCACTTGGTGTTCTCCGCGTCGTCCGGCGTCTTCACCCGCAGCTTCTCGCGGGCGAGGTAGCCGATGTGGAAGTTGATCGCGGCCCGGGTGAGGCCGGCCGCGCCCGGCAGGCCGGCGAGCCGGACCAGGATCTCCGGCGCGGTGGGTATGACCGGGCTGGAGGCGTTCCGCAGCCGCGGCTCGCAGAGCGCGAGCAGGATGAGGAAGTACTTCGCGGTCTCGTCCAGCGGGAACGAGGTGCGCGTGGCGTCGGCCGAGCCGTCGGGGGTGAGCGAGATGTCGGCGTAGGCGTGCTGGGGCGCGAAGACGTAGAACGCGGCGGGCCGGTCGGAGCCGGGCACCACGACCCGGGAGAACTCGAACGGGACCGGCATCTCCAGGCGGCGCGGTGCCACCTTGATGAACTCGCCGCCGCCCTCCGGGTTCTCGATGACGTAGGTGCGGCGGGAGGAGAGGTTGCTCACCAGCCAGTGGTCCTCGACGGCGAGGACGCTGCCCGCCACCCGGGAGATCGCCGCGTCCGGCAGGACTATGTCCACGGGGGAGTGCGGGGAGCCGCGGCCGAACGTCGCCGCCTGGCCCGGCGCCAGTTCCCGGACGCTGGGCGGGTCGTCACAGCTCTGCACGATGACCCCGGCCATCCGCACTTTCGCCTCCCCCTCGAGCCGCCACGGGCAGAGTACGCCGCTTCCGCACGCATATTCCGGCACCGCCGCACAGCGATCATCGTCACTGCCTGCGTTCGCGCCGGGGCGGTAAGATCATTGACGCAGGTGACGCGCCCGCCGGAGTTCGCGGTACAGAGACGGTTTGTGGGGGTGTCCAGGGTGTTCGACGGCCCTGCCGAGGGGACGCTGCGCCACGCCGACGCGGGCGAGTGGGAAGAGGCGGCCGAGCACGCCGGCCGCACCGCCGGCGACACCGGCGCGCTGACCGCCCGTACCGCGTGGCCGGTGATCATGGTGCTCTACCTACAGGGGCGGCTCGATGCCGCCGAGTCGGTCCGCGAGCGGGTGGCGCACCCGCCGGACCCGGCCGACGACGTCGCCGACCGCGCGCTGCTCGCGGCCTGGGCGGCCAGCGTCGCCTGGGCCCGCGGCGAGGTGTCCGCCTGCCGCCTGGCGGCGGACCGCGCCCTGTCCCTGGCGCGGCCGGGCAGCGATCCGCGGGCGCTGGCGGCCGTACACACGGTGCTCGCCCTGCTGGCCGCGGCGGAGGGTGACCGCCGGGGCAACGACCGGCACTACGCGCTGGCGCTGGACGCCGCCGTGGCCGCCGGTGACCGGACGCAGCAGCTGCGGATCCGGGCCAACCGCGCCTCGCAGCGGCTGGAGGAGGGTGACCTCACCGGCGCGCTCGCCGAGCTCGACGAGGCGCTCGGCCTGACCTCCGGCGGCGCCGAGCCCCATCCGGCCATGGTCGGCCTGGCCCAGCACAACCGGGCCGACCTGCTGCTGCGCGGCGGCCGGCCGCGCGCGGCCCGCGACGGGTTCCGGGCCGCCCGCACCACCTTGCAGCGCGCCGGCGCGGGCAGCGTGGCATACCCCCTGACCGGCCTCGGCGAGAGCTACGAGCTCTGCGGCGACCTGCCGCAGGCGCGCGCGGCGTACGAGGAGGCCGTGCTGGTCGCCGAGGCCACCGGAATCGCGCAGGCGCTGGTGCCGGCCCTGTGTGGACTCGCCCGGGTCCTGGCCGCGACGGGTGACGCCGGTGCGGTGCCGACGGCGGCCCGGGCGCTCGCCGCGTCCACCGGCCTGACCGAGGCGGCGGCGCGGGTGGCCGTGGGGTGGGCGGTGCTGACCGCGGAGCCGGCGGTCGCCCGGGACCACGCCGAGCGGGCGATCGGCCTGGCCCGGACCGGCCGCAATCCCGCGGCCCTGGCCGACGGCCTCGAACTCGCCGCGATGACGCACCCGGGCGCCGAGGCGGACCCGCTGCTCGCCGACGCGGCCCGGGTCTGGACGGACATCGGCGATCCGGTGGCGGTGGCCCGGGTCGAGCTGGCGCGGGCGCGCCGCAACGCCGGCCGTACGCCGGCGGCGTCGCGCATCATCGCCGAGCGCACGCTGCTCGCGCTGGGCGTCGAGTCGGCCACCGGCACCCGCTCGCTGGCGCCGTCGCTGCGGCCGCAGGAGAGCCCGGTCACCGTGCGGATGCTCGGCTCGTTCGCGGTGCTGCACGGCGGCGAGTCGGTCACCGCGGCGACCTGGCAGAGCCGCAAGGCGCGCGACCTGCTCAAGCTCCTGGTCGCCCGGCGCGGGCGGCCGATCAGCCGGGAGGCGATCGGCGAGGCGCTGTGGCCGGGCGAGAACGCGGTCGCCAACCGGCTGTCGATCACGCTGTCGATCCTGCGCACGGTCCTGGATCCCACGCGTTCCGTCCCGCCGGACCACTACGTCGTCACCGGTCCGGCCGGCGTCGCGTACGACCCGCACACGCTCTCGGTCGATGTGGACGTCTTCCTCCAGCTCGCCGCCGCCGGAGCCGCCGCACTCGGCGCCGGGCGCACCGACGAGGCCCGGGCGCTGCTGGAGGCGGCGGACGCCGCGTACGCCGGCGCGGTGCTGGACGACGAGCCGGACCTGGAGGCGGTGCGGCCGCTGCGCGACGAGGCGCGCACCGGGTACCTGGCCGCGATGCGGGCACTGGGCACCGCCTGCGCGGAGGCGGGCGACACCGACGCCGCCGTGCGGGCCTGGCGGCGGCTGCTCGACCACGACCCGTACGACGAGGACGGCGCCCTGCGGATGGTCGACGTCCTGACCGGCAGCGGCCGCCACGGCGAGGCCGCCCGGCGCTACCGGACCTACACCACGCGCATGCGGGAGCTGGGTGTCCGACCGGCGCCCATGAAGCGACGCATCTGAAAGTTTCGGTGCCATTCTCGCTCTGTGAATTGCTTATTCATGCAGCTTAATAGCTGATCCACGTCCCAATGGACCCTCCAGGCGGCCTGCAACGCATTGACATGCGTCGAAGGGTCGCCTTAACCTGCGGTTCAGGTTCCGGTCGTTCACCGGAACTTCCGGTGAACTTTCAGTGCTCGGAGGGGACGGAAGTATGTCCGAGTTGGCGTTGCTCGGGGCCGAGGTGGTCGCCGTCACCGTGCTCGTGTTCGGGCTGTACTTCCCGCGGCACCGGCGCCGGGACCTGGTGGTGGCCTACTTCAGCGTCAACATCGGCGTGCTGGCCGTCGCCGACGCGCTGCGCACGAGCAACACCGGCACCGGGCTCGGCCTGGGTCTGGCGCTGTTCGGCGTGCTGTCCATCATCCGGCTGCGCTCCACCGAGCTGGACCAGCACGAGGTCGCCTACTTCTTCTCCGCGCTCGCCCTCGGCCTGCTCGGCGCGCTCGACACCGCCTCGCTCTGGCGCAACCTCGCCCTGATGGGCCTGATCCTCGTCGTCATGGCGATCGTCGACAACCAGCGGCTGCTCGCCCGGTACCGGCAGCAGATCATCGTGCTCGACTCCGCCGTGACCCATCAGGACGAGCTGGTCCGCCGCCTCGAGGAACTGCTCGGCGCGCACGTGCACTCCGCCCGGCTGCTGCGCATCGACCTGATCAACGACTCCACCGTGGTCGACGTCCGGTACGCCGGCTCGTCGCGCCGGCCGGTCGCGCCGGTCAGCCCGGCCGCGTACGCGGCGCACCGATGACCGCCGGCACGGCGTTCCCGGCGCTTGCCGCGCTGCCCGGCATCGGCCTTGCCGAGCTGGACGCCAGGGCGGCCTTGCAGAGCCGGGTCGACCGCAAGTACATCGTGCCGGTCGCGGAGGCGGGCTGGCTGCTGCTGCGGCTGGCGCCGCACGCCGTGGTGCTCGACATCGACGGCATCCGGCACTTCACCTACGAGTCGCTCTACTTCGACACCCCCGACCTGAGCAGCTACCTGCGGACCGCGTACCGGCATCGCCGGCGCTTCAAGATCCGGACACGGACGTACGCCGACACCGGCTCCTGCTGGCTGGAGGTGAAGGTGCCGGGCCCGCGCGGCAGCACGGTCAAGTACCGGGTGCCGCACGACCTCGAGCAGCGCGACACCGTCGGCGCCGGGCGGGCCTTCGTCGAGGAGGTCTTCGGGCGCCACGGCCTGGCCGCCGACGGCCGGGCCGACCTCGGGCCCGTGCTGCGCACCGCCTACCTGCGTTTCACGCTGCTGCTGCCGGACTCCGACAGCCGGGTCACCGTCGACACCGACCTGCGGTGGATCGCCGGCGGCCGCGAACTGCGGCTGCCGGCCACGGCGATCGTGGAGACCAAGACCGGCGCCGCCGCATCGACCGCCGACCGCCGGCTGTGGCGCCGGGGCCACCGGCCCGTCGCCATCTCCAAGTACGCCACCGGGCTGGCCGCCTTCCGCGCGGACCTGCCGGCGGCGCCCTGGCGCCGGGTGCTCAGGCGGCACTTCACCGCTGTGAGAGAGGAACTGCATCATGGGTAGGCGCATCAGGGTCGTCCTCGCCGCGCTCGTCGCCGTCTGCGTCGTCGCCGCGCTCTCGCGTGCGGTGGCGGCACCGGCCGCGGCCGCACTGGCCGACGACATCACGTTCTCCGTGCCCAGCGGCGCGTTCCAGGGCTCCGTCTCGGTGGCGATGAGCACCGCGATCGGCGGCGCCGAGATCCGGTACACCACGGATGGGCGGCCGCCGGAACCCACCTCGACGCTCTACTCCGGCCGGGCGCTGAGCCTGACCGCGACCACCCAACTGCGCGCGCAGGCGTACGTGAACGGGGTGGCGACCGGCGCCGGCGGCACCGGGCTGTACGTCGCCCGCTCCTTCGACGCGCAGCACAACCTGCCGCTGGTGCTCATCGACGACTACGGCAGGGGCAAGCCGGGCCGCGACTTCGTCGACGCCGCCGCCATGATCTTCGACACCGCGGGCGGTGCCGCCTCGCTCTCGGCGGCGCCGGCCGTCGCCACCCGGGCCGGCATCCACCTGCGCGGCCAGTCGTCGGCCACCTTCGACAAGGCGCCGTACCGGCTGGAGCTGCGCGACGGCACCGACGACGACGCCGACCTTCCGGTGCTGGGTATGCCGGCCGACTCGGACTGGGTGCTGCGCGGGCCTTTCAGCGACAAGTCGCTGATCCGCGAGGCGCTGGTCTACGACCTCGGCCGGGAGATGGGCATGGTGGCGCCGCGTTACCGCTTCGTCGAGCTCTACCTCAACGTCGACTCCGCGCCGGTGGCCGCCGCCGACTACCAGGGCGTCTACATGCTCGTCGAGACGATCAAGAACAGCAAGGAGCGGCTCGACCTCAAGCAGCTCAAGGAGGCCGACACCACCCTTCCCAAGATCACCGGTGGCTACATCTTCAAGTTCGAGTGGCTGGCCGCGGAGGAGCCGACCCTCACCTGTACGGGCGCCGCGGCGACGTGCTGGAACTATCTGGAGGTCGAGGACCCGTCACCGCTGAACGCACAGCAGAAGTCCTGGCTGACGCAGTACCTGCAACAGTTCCACGACCTGCTGCACAGTTCCCGGTTCGCCGACCCGCAGACCGGCTACCGGAGCTGGATCGACGTCGGCTCCTGGGTCGACCTGATCATCCTCAACGAGTTCAGCCGCGAGATGGACTCGTACCTGCGCAGCACCTACTTCTACAAGGACCGCGAGGGCCCGATCGTGGCCGGTCCGTTGTGGGACTACGACCTGACCTTCGGCACCGGCGGCTTCTTCGGCAACGAGCAGACCGCCGGATGGCAGCACCAGCAGACCCGTACGCCGCAGGCCAACGACTGGTTCCAGATCCTGCTGACCGATCCCGCGCTCCAGCAGGACCTCAGGACCCGCTGGCAGGCGCTGCGCCGGGGCCTGCTCTCCGACTCGGCGCTGGGCGCCCGCATCGACGCGCTGAGCGCGCCGCTGACCGCCGCGGCCCAGCGCAACTTCCAGCGGTGGCCCAACCTGACCACCCGGATGATCGGGCCGTTCGTCACCGACACCGCCGCGACCTGGTCGGGCCAGGTCCAGGCGATGCGCTCGTGGATGACCCGGCGCGCGGCCTGGCTCGACGGCACGGCGGCCTGGGGCGGCGGCACCACCACGCCCACGCCCACGCCGACGCCCACGCCGACGCCCACGCCGGCGCCCGGCGGCTGCACCGCGACCTACACCCAGGTGGGCCAGTGGGCCGGCGGCTTCCAGGGCGAGGTGCGGGTGACCGCCGGAGCGGCGCGGGTCAACGGCTGGACCGTCACCCTGACCTTCGCCAACGGGCAACGCGTCAGCCAGGGCTGGAACACCGTGCTGTCCACCAGCGGCGCGACCGTGACGGCCCGCAACGAGACCTACAACGGCACCCTGAACCCGGCGGCGAGCACGACCTTCGGCTTCCTCGGATCGTGGACGGGAACGAACACGCCGCCGACGCTGACCTGCACTACCACTTGATCGGTACGCAGTTTCCGGTCTTGTAGGTGCCGTCGGCGTCGGTCACGAGGCCGTGCTGGGAGTTCGCGACCCGGGCGCACACCTTCGGCGCGTTGCCGATGGCCTTGACGAAGGCCGGCTCGTCCGTACCGATCACCGAGGGCTGCTCGTCGTCGACGTACCAGGTGCCCTGCTCGTCCTCGGGCGCCTGCTCGCCCATGATCCGGTCCGGCGGGTTGGTGCCGTCGCCGCCCCAGATGTGCAGGTGCCAGCCGCCGGAGCTGGACGGCCGGGTGTCGCCGAACTCCGCGTCGTACTCGACGGTGAGCTTGCCGTCGGCGACCGTCGCCGCGGTGAGGCAGACCCAGCGCGGGTTGCTCTTGATCTCGTCCGTGCACTGCTCGTCGGCCGGGACCTCGGGGGTGTCGTTGCCGGCCACGTTGCGGTTGTCCTTGTCGTCGCCCTTGCCGTCGGCCCTGGTCAGCGCCCAGCCCGCGACGCCGGCGGCGAGCAGCACGACGAGCGCGGCGCCGGTCGCGATCAGGGCACCCCGGCGGCGCCGGGCCGGCCGCTCGGGCGCCGGTGCCGCCGGCGCGGCGGGTCCCGCCGCGGCCGCGGCCGACACGAACGTCCTGGCCCGCGGCGGCGGGGCGGCCGAGCGGGCGGCGGCCGCCGGTAGGCCGGGGCCGTCGACCACGGTCGCGGCCATGGCCGGCGGAGGCGCCGGGTGCACGCGCGGCACCGGAGCCGGGGTCGGCGCCACGGACTCGGCGCGGTACGTGCCCGGCACCGGCCCGGCGGACGGTACCGCCGACGCCGCGGGCCGCGCGGGCGGGACCGTCCGCCGGGGCGGCCGGGTGGCCGGGGTCGCGGGTGCGGCCTGCTGGCGGGGCGGTGCCGACACCGGCGCGGCGCCCGCGGGCTTGGCCAGGGCGGCGCCGGCCAGCCAGGCCGCGCCGAGCGCGACCGAGTGCTTGGGGTGCGCGTCGACGACCACCGGGCGGCCCAGCTCCGAGCCGACCAGCTGGGCGACGATCGGCATCCGGGACGAGCCGCCGACCAGCAGCACCGAGCTCACCTGCTCCGGCGTGCAGTCGGCCGACCGCAGGGCACGCTGTAGCGCCTCGACGGAACCGTGCAGCGCCGGCCGGACCATCGCCTCGAACTCGGCCCGGGTGAGCCGGACCTCCGTGGACACGTCCGGCAGCAGCACCGGGATGGTCGTGTCGGTGTCCGAGGAGAGCGCCTCCTTGGCCTGCACGCACTCGTCCCGCAGCCGGGCGACGGCGTTGATCGCCGCGGTGTCGTCCTCGTCGAGCGCCTCGAGCTTGCCGTCGAGGGCCGCGCGGACGTGGTTGAGGACCGCGGCGTCGAAGTCGGTGCCGCCGAGCCGCTCGATGCCCTCCGGCTGCCCCATGACCTCGAACCCGGTCGCGGTCTTGCGCAGCACCGCGGCGTCGAAGGTGCCGCCGCCCAGGTCGTAGACGGCCACGACCGAACCCTGCTCGACGCGCTGCTGCTGGGTGTAGTTGACCGCCGCCGCCTCGGGCTCGGTGGTGTAGGTCACCGGCACGTCGAGGTCGGCCATCCGGGCGGCCTGGCGCATGAGATCCATCTTGTACGGACCCCAGTTCGCGGGGTGCGTGATGCAGATCGCGGCGGGCCGGCCGCCCTCCCGGCGGGTCACCTCGTCGACGACCCAGCGGAGCAGCCGCGACATCAGGGCCTCTGCGGACTGCGGCACGCCGCCGAGCAGGAACGGGGTGGTGTCGCCCAGCCGCCGCTTGAACTCGCGCGCCACCCGCTGCGGCTCGGAGAATCCCCGGCGGTGCGCCGCGTCCCCGGTCAGGAACGTCTCGTCCTGCCGTAGCAGCACCACCGACGGAATGGCCGCGCTCCGGTCGCCGAGCGAGACGGTCTCCGCCCGGCCGTCGCGCCAGATCGCCGCCGCCGTGAACGTGGTTCCGAGGTCAATTCCAAGCGCGTACATGGATGGATGCTCCGATTATGATCATCAATACAAGGCTCAGGAGGTCGTCGCGCAGACGGCGGCGGAACCGTCGCGCCTCACACGGTACTGACCGGAAGCTCATCGAAGCCGCCGCCGTTCTGTGATCATGCCCTCGCAGGATCGGACGGCCACCCGGGCGGCGACCGCCATCTCCGCGGAGGTCAGGGGATTCTCGGCCCGGCGCTGCCAGCGGGCGAGCGCCGCGTCCGCCGCCGCGTCCACCTCCGCGCCGGAGGCGTCCGGCGGCAGCCGCAGCCGCTGGTGCACGCCGGCGCCGGCGCCGCCGATGAGCTGCTCCAGCTCGGCGATCACGTCGGGCTTGCCGGTCACCCATCCGGAGCGCAGCCCCGAGAGCACCCGTAGCTCGTTGAACGGGTGCGCCGAGGCGATGATCTCCTCCACCGCGCCGGCGATCTTCTCGCTGCCCGGCCGGGGGCTGACGCGCGTGACCTCGGCCAGGGCGAGCAGCGCGGACCTGGACTTGAGCACGTCCCGGCGCTCGAAGAAGAGCGAGCCGAGCACCTCACGCAGCTGCCCGAGGCCGCTGCGCTCGGCCAGCTCCCGGGCCAGCTCCGTCGCGGTGCCGCAGGTGCCGTGCCGCAGCAGGGCCGCGGACAGCCGCAGTCCGAACAGGCCGAAGCGGCCCAGCAGCTCCTCACGCTCGATCGAGGTCATGCCCAGCTCCGGCATGCTCTGCACGAACCGGTCGGCGGAGAGCAGCAGCTGCTCGGCCTGGGCGACCGGCAGCTCCGAGATCCGGCGCAACCGGGCGAACTCCACCTCGGTGAGGGTCGTCGCGGTCTCGGCGAGCAGGCCCGCGACCGGCACGACGGACTGCACCAGCCGCCGTACGCTCGCGCTCGTGCTCAGCCGGCCCGCGATCCGGCGCGCCGACGCCATCGCGTCGAGCCGGCCGACCGCGATCTCGTCGGCGCGGGACAGCACCCCGATGGCGTTCACCGGATTGGGCCGGGACACCTCGACGTCGTGGAAGGCCCGCAGGAACTCGACGTCGTTGTTGTGCAGGTGACGCATCAGGTAGATGACGGCGTCGGCGGGCGTCTCCTCCTCGTCGGGCACGAGCAGGTCCCAGGAGCGCAGCGAGGTCTTTTCGGACAGTGATCCGATACCCGGAGTGTCGATCAATGTCACGGTCCGCAACGCCTGCGACGGCCAGCTCACCTGTAGCTGCGCCACGTCGTCCACGCCGAGGTCGCCCAGGTCTATCTCGATGGCGCCGTCCTCGCGGCTGAACCGGAGCTGCCGCGGCGGACCCTGATAGGGCTGGGCCGTCACCTGATAGGTGTGCCCGTCCTGATACCAGGTGACGATGCGGGTGCACTCGCCCGCGTCGGTCGGCGCCAGCCGCTCGCCGACCAGGGCGTTGAGCAGAGTCGACTTTCCGGCCTTGATCCGGCCGGCGACGGCCACCCGGAGCGGCTCGTCGAGGCGGTGGAGCACGGCGGCGAGCCGCCGCTCGTACGGCGTGCCGCGGTACACGTCGACGGCCTGGCTGAGCACCGCCCGCGTACGGTCGATCAGGCTCATGCCGTTTTCCTCCGCTGGCGCTCCGTCACTTCCCGCACACCGACCGTCGTCCGCCCTGGCAGACGCACTGAGCATGCCACCCGGGAACAAGCCTCTCGGAGCGCGGGCACCCGGAGCAAGGCGCCGGGCGGTCTGCTATCGCTCGGCCGAACGGTCTGTGTCCCTTTCGGCTTTCCGACAGCTTCCTGCCGCGAGCCCGGCGAACGGTAGACGCTCGTCTCAGGCGGCGACGGGCTGTGCGACCGCCGCCGCCACCAGCCGTAAGCTGCCAGTTCGGCGCCGGCGAGAGGGGAAGTCACGGGTGACTGTCGTGGTGGGGGTCGACGGCTCCGGGCGGACCCGCAGGCTCGGCGAGATCGCCGCGGCCGCCTGCCGTCCGGTGGTGCCCGTCGTCTTCACCACGGTCGGTGACCTGGAGACGCTGCTGGCCCGCGCCCGCGGGAACGACGCGATGGTCATCGTCGACGACGCACACCGGCTGCCGCCGGACGCGCTGCGGGCGCTGGCCGCCGCCGCCCGCTCCGGCACGCCGATGGCGATCGCCCGCCGCCCCACGATCGACACCCCGGAGCTGGCCGATCTGGACGAGGCGGTCGCCGCCGTCGGCAAGGTCGAACACCTCGGCCCGCTCGACCCCGGCGCCCTCGCCGCGCTGGTCGCCGCCGCGATCGGCCGGCCGCCGGCGCCGGAGCACCTGGCCGCCGTGCACGCCGCCTCGGCCGGCCTGGCCGCCGTGGCCGAGGCGGTGGCGGCCGAACCGGACGGCACGCCGCCCGCGCTGGTCGCCCGGCTGCAACGCCGGCTCGCCGGGCCCGGTCGTGACACGGCGGAGCTGGCCACGATCCTGGCGCTCGGGCTGGACCTCGACGACGACGTGGTCTGCGCGGCGGCCCGGCTGGAGCCGGCGCGGGCGGCGGCGGCGACGCGCGCGCTGCGCGACCAGGGGCTGCTGACGCCCGACGGCGAACGGATGATCCCGGCGGTCGCCCGCGCGGTGCTCGCCGACCTGTCGCCGCCGGAGCGGCGCCGGCTGCACGACACGGTGGCGACGGCCCTGCTGTCCACGGGCGCCGACCCGGTCCGCGCGGCGGAGCAGCTGCGCGCGGCCCGCGCGCGTACCCCCGCGGCGGCCGACGTCTACCGGCGCGCCGCCGACCGGCTGCGCTTCGCCGCGCCCGAGCGGGCGGTGTCCTGGTACGACGAGGCGCTCAACGCCGGCGCCGAGCCCGCGGTCGTGGCCGCCGGCCGGGCCGAGGCGGCCACCCTGCTCGGCCTGCCCGTCGACCTGGACGTGGCGACGGCGTCGGAGTCCGACGCGGCCCGGCTCGCGATGGTCGCCGGCGCCGCCGCGGCACACGACGGCCGGGCCGGCCGGGCGGCCGAGGCGCTGCTGAGCACGGGTCCCCCCGGCCCGGTCCTGGCCGTCGCGGCGCTGATGGCCACGGGCCGGCCGGAGGCGGCGCGCGCCGCGGCCACCGGCCCGGCGCCGCTGCCGCTGCGCCGTCTCGCCGGGGCGGCGCTGGAGATCGGCAGCCCCGCGGCCGCCCTGCCGCTGCTGATCGAGGCGGCCGAGGCCTACGAGCAGGTGCCGCCCGCGGTCACGCTTCCCGACCTTCCGCACGCGCTCGGCGCGCTGGTCGCGGTGACCGCCGGCGACACACCGACCGCCGAGCATCTGCTGGAGCGGGCGCTGCACGCACACGCCGGCGGGCCCGCCGCCCAGAACCGGCACCGGCTGCTGCTGGCCTGGGCGCGGCTGCGGGCCGGCCGGTACGACACCGCGCTCGCCGAGATCCAGCGCCTGACCGGCGTGCCGCTGCCGGGCCGCGACCGCCTGGCGTTCGCCTGCCTCACCGCCGGCATCGCGCGCCGCCGCGGCGACATCGCCCAGCTTCGTGCGGCGTGGGAGCTCGCCGAGCCGGTGCTCGCGCGGCGCGCGGTAGACCTGCTCCAGCTCGAGATGGTCGAGGAGCTGCTGGTGGCCGCCGCCCGGCTGCGCCGGCACGTGCGGATCACGCCGATCCTCGACGACCTGGGCGCGATCGTCGACCGGCTCGGCCGGCCGGACGCCTGGGCGGTGTCGCTCGGATGGATCCGGTTGCAGATCGCCGTCGTCGGCGAGGACCAGCCGGGCGCGGCCGACGCCGCGAGCCGGCTCGCCGACCTGGAACCCTCCGGCGCCCGGCAGCAGGCACAGTGCGCCGCCGCCGTCCGGTGGGCCTCCGCGCTCGCCGGCGAGGTACGCCCCGACGACGTGCTGGCGGACGCCGCCGCCCTCGTCGCGGTCGATCTGCCGTGGGAGTCGTCCCGGCTGCTCGGGCAGGCCGCGATCCGCACCGGCGACCCGGCGGCCGCGCGCCGGCTGCTGGAGCGGGCGCGGGAGCTGTCCCGCACGGAGCCGGCGGTGGACGAGTCGCCGCAGGACGCGGGGCGGGGCGGCCTGTCCGACCGGGAGGTGGAGGTGGCCCGGCTGGTGCTGGCGGGCCGCACGCACCGCGAGATCGGATCGCAGCTCTACCTGTCACCGAAGACGGTGGAGCACCACGTGGCCCGGATCCGCGTCAAGCTCGGCGCCGCGAACCGGGCCGAGATGATCGCCGCGCTGCGCAGCCACCTGCCGGAGGAGGCCTGACGGGCCGGGGCACCCCCTAACCCCCAGCGCCCGGAAGGGGGATAGCCCCGATGCCCGGCAGGGGTTACAACCGGCACGCTTCACATGTCCGACCACCGGGGCGGGCCTGAAAACAGGAGAGAAAGTCATGGCCGCAGTCGAAGTTACCCCGCTCATCATCGAGAACATCAAGGCGCTGTTCAACAAGGTGTTCAGCAGCGACGCCGAGACCGCGAAGTTCCTCGCCGACCCGGGCGGCGCCTTCGCCGCCAACGACATCGACGCCGAGACGCTCAACGCGGTCGACATCAACCAGATCGTCTCGGACGCCGCCTACGGCAGCCAGGACGGATCGGCGAGCGGCTACAGCGGCGGAAGCTCCTACGGTGGCGGTTCCTACAGCGGCGGCGGCGGCGGTGGCTACCACGGCGGTGGCGGCGGTGGCGGCGGAGCCGCGGCGGCCTCGGCCCCGGCCGCGCAGACGGTGCAGCAGGTCACCCAGGTCGCGCAGACCTTCACCACCCAGAACTTCGTCGACAACTCGCGGAACTTCATCGACAACTCGACCGACAACAGCACCGACATCGACAACTCGGTGGACGTCGACGTCGACGGCGCCGTCCTCGGCGACATCGACATCGACTCGGAGAACGTCAACCAGACCGGCGACGGCAACGTGGCCGGCACCGGCGACGGCGACGTCAACGCGGCCACCGGCGACGGCGCCGTTGCGCAGCAGGGCGACGGGGACCAGGTCGCCGCGACCGGCGGCTCGGTGGCGGCGGGGGACGACGCGACCGCCGCGACCGGCGACAACTCGTCGGTGGAGGTCGTCGAGGGCGACAAGGTCACCGCGGGCGACGGCGCCGTGGTCGGCACCGGCGAGGGCGACGTGCTCGGCTCGACCGGGGACGGCTCGTTCCTCGGCACCTCGGAGTTCGGCGACGTGGTCGGCAACACCGGAGACAACGCGGTGACCGCGGGTCGCGACATCACCGGGGCCACCAACACCGGCATCAACTCCGGCGTGCAGGCCGGCGGCGACGCCGAGAAGGTGCTCCAGGGCGACAACTTCGGCATCGTCGGCGACGACGTGGACAAGGCCGTCGTCGGCGACGACAACCAGGCCGCCCAGTTCGACATCGACACCAGGGGCGGCGCCGGCGGCAACGCCAGTGGCACCGGTGGCTCCGGGGGCATCGGCGGCGACGCGCAGGCCGGTGGCGGAAGCGGCGGCGACGGCGCGGTCGGTGCCGGGGTCGGTGCCGGGGTCGGCGTCGGGCTCCGCGGCAGTGGCTCGGGCTTCGGCCAGGGCGCGGGCGGCGACGGCGGCGCGGGCGGCGCCGGCGGCACCGCGGTCGGCGGCAACGCGAGCGGCGGCGCCGGGGTCGGCGGCAACGCGAGCGGCGGCAGCGGCGGCGAGGTCGGTCCGATCAACATCAACTTCGGCGGGGGCAGCCAGCAGGCCGTCACCGACTCCGAGGTCGAGGACTCGTCGCTGGCCTCCGGCGGCGACGCGGACACGACGCAGGACTCGTTCAACGACCAGTCGACGAACGACTCGTTCAACGACAAGTCGACGAACGACTCCTTCAACGACCAGTCCACGGACGACTCGTTCAACAACGAGGACTCGTTCAACAACGACGACTCGTTCAACGACGTCGCGCCGGTCCTCAAGGCCGAGGACAGCACCGAGTCGGACCCGAGCCTCGACTCCTGATCATCGGATCGTGCTCAGACCGGCGGATGTCGGGCCGTGGCGAATGGGAACAGCGGGGCGTGGCAGGTGGCGGACCTGTCACGCCCCGCTCGCGCCCGCCCGCCGGCCGGGCCGACTCCGGTTCGCCGTAACGTACCGTGACCGGGAGGATCGACGATGACCGCGAATACGGCACCACCTGACGCCGGCGGCACGCTGCGCCGGGCCACCGAGGTCGTCGACCTCGCGCTGCGCGCCTGCGAGGCGTATGAGCGTGCGGATCTCGCCGGCCGGCTGGCCGCCGTCCGCGCGACCCTGGCCGACCCGGTGGTGCACATCGTCGTCGTCGGCGAGTTCAAGCAGGGCAAGAGCTCGCTGGTGAACGCGCTGGTCGGCACCAAGGTCTGCCCGGTGAACGACGACGTCGCCACCGCGCTGCCGACCTACGTCCGCTACGGCAAGGAACCCTCCGCCCAGGTGCTCCTCGACGAGGTGCCGCCCCGGCGCGAGTCGGTGCCCGTCGACCGGGTGCGGGAGTACGTCCTGGAGAAGGATGCCGGCGGCGCGGTCGACGGCGTCACCGGCGTGGAGGTCCGCCTGCCCCGCCAGCTGCTCTCCAGCGGCCTGGTCATCGTCGACACACCCGGCGTCGGCGGCCTCGGCTCGGTGCACTCGGCCGCCAGCCTGACCGCGGCTTCCATGGCCGACGCGCTGCTGTTCGTCACCGACGCGGCCCAGGAGCTCACCCGCAGTGAGCTGGAGTTCCTGCGCCAGGCCCGCGAGGTGTGCTCGACGGCGGTGTGCGTGCTCACCAAGACCGACTTCTATCCGTACTGGCGCAAGATCCGTGACCTCAACGCCGGACACCTGCGCGGCGCGGGAGATCTGCCGATCATTCCGGTCTCGTCCGACCTCCGGCTGCGCGCCGTCGCCGGCGGCGACAAGGAACTCAACGTCGAGTCCGGCTTCCCGGACCTGGTCAAGTTCGTCTCCCAGCGGGTGTCCGGCGGAGCGGCCTCCCGGGCCGCCGCGCAGGCGGGCGCGTCGGTGGTCGGCATCTGCGAGCAGATCGAGAGCCAGTTCGAGGCCGAGCGGGCCGCGCTGGCGGACCCGGCCGCCGCGGCCCGGGTGATGGACGACCTCGCCGGGCTGAAGAAGCGCGTGGAGGCGCTCAAGGCGGCCGCGGCGAAGTGGCAGCAGACCCTCAGCGACGGAATCGCCGATCTTAGCTCCGACATCGACCACGACCTGCGCGGCCGGATCCGCCGGCTGGTGGAGGAGGCGGACGCCGAGATCGAGGAGAACGACCCGGCCGACACCTGGGACGAGACCGAGCGGTGGCTACAGGCCCGGGTCTCGCACGAGCTGCTGGCCAACTACATGATGCTCCGGGACCGGGCGATCGCGCTCAGCGACCAGGTGGGCACGCATTTCCAGGAGGCCGCGGGCCAGATCCTGCGCCAGGTCGCGATCGCCAACCCGGTGCCGCTGGCCGGCACCGCCCAGGTCGACCACAAGATCGAGCTGGACAAGATGAAGGTCGGCAAGCAGGCGATGGTGGCGCTCAAGAGCGCCTACGGCGGCGCGCTGATGTTCACCATGCTCGGCACGCTGGCCGGCATCGCCCTCGGCCCGATCGGCGTCGGGATCGGCCTGGTGATGGGCCGCAAGGGCCTGCGCGAGGAGAAGAAGCGGCAACGCACGAATCGGCAGAATCAGGCCCGGAACGCGATCCGCCGCTACTGCGACGAGGTCACCTTCGTGATGACCAAGGATTCCCGGGACACCCTGCGCCGGATCCAGCGTCAGCTCCGCGACCACTACAGCGGCCTGGCCGAGGAGCTTGCCCAGTCCAACGCCAAGGCGCTGTCGGCCGCGTCGGAGGCGGCCAAGCGCAGCACGGCCGAGCGCGAGAGCCGGCTGCGTGATCTGAACGCCGAGCTGGACCGCCTGCGGCAGCTGCGGGAACACGCGGCGGCGATCGTCAGCTGATCCCGCCGGATGGGGTGTTCCTTACGAGCGTGGCCGGGTCTGTGACCCGGCCTTACTCGTCGTCGAGGTCGTCGATCTCCGGGGTCTCGTCCGGCAGCGTGTGCGTCGCCCACAGCTCGTCGGCCGGCGACGGCAGTTCCTCGTGCATCGGCAGATGGTGCGAATCGGCGTGCCCGGTCGGCTCGGCCTCGACGATCGCGGCGTCGTCCCGGGCGCCGTCTGTGGCGTCGTCGAACGGCGCGGCCCCGTGTCCGTGGCCGAACGCCATGTCCAGCGGCTCCCAGCCGGGCTCCGCGTCCACGTCGTCGAGGGCGTCGCCCGCCCCGTCGCCGGCCTCGATCGGCGGATCAAGCTCCGCCGTCAGGTCCGGGTCGTCGCCGAACCCGCCCGCGGGGGCGGTGGCGAGAAGATCGGGGAGCTGACCGATATCGCCCGCGCCGGCGTCGTCCTCGGCGATCGGGCCGTGTGCCATGACGAACGGGGCGAGATGCTCCGCGACCTCGGCCGGCGCGGTGCCGGCGTAGCTGACCACGGCCTCGGCGAGCAGCTCCTCCGGTAGGTCCGGGTGCCCGCCGGCGTCCAGCGCGGCGGCGAGGTCGCCCGAGGTCCCGGCGCCGCCGGTCAACCCCGCGATGATCTCGTGAAGGGATCGCGCCGCTGCCATGTCACTACTGTAGGAACAGGCTCAGGGGTACCGGCAGGGGGACATCCCCTGATCGCCCCCTAACCGATCCGGCGCGTCACACCCGGGCCGCTACCGGCTTCTCGGGCGCGACCAGACCGAGATAGGCCAGCTTCTGCCGGATGATCTCCGGTGTGAACGGCTTGAGCACGTACTCGTGTGCACCGGCCGCCAGCGCGCGCACCATCTGGCTGTGTTCGGCCTCGGTCGTCACCATCATCATGCACATGTCCCGCAGCGGCGGAATCTTGCGGACGTGGCGGATCAGCTCGAGGCCGTCCATCACCGGCATGTTCCAGTCGATGAGCGCCACGTCCGGCACCGTGGGGATCTCCAACAGCAGGTCGAGAGCCTCCCGCCCGTTGCCGGCCTCGTACGAGGCGAAACCTAGCCCGCCCACGATGCGCTGCAAGATGTGGCGCATCGTGCTCGAGTCGTCGACCACCAGAGCCAGCATTCAGACGCCTTTCGAAGGGGGGTGAGCAACCGGATCCAATCGGCCGCCGCGATGCCTTCTTGAGCAGATCGCCGGACCGGGTACCCGGACGGGGGTGAGTGGCGTCACACCCGGCCCGCGCCGACGGATGCTTTTGCCCCGGGCCTAGGCTGAAAGTCCCCGCCAGCATCGGCCGGTCGGCGTCAGGAGCGGTGCGGGTCTGTCTCCCGTTCAAGGGGTCCCTCGTGGAAGCACAGCAGCCCTTCGACCCGATGAGTGCGTTCGCGCAACTCACTCTGATCAATCTCAGCGACACCGACCTCGACGGCGTCCTGCACAAGGTCGCCGAGCTGTCCAAGTGTGCCGTCGCCGGCGCCGACGAGGCGTCGGTGTCCTTGATCCGAGGCCGGAACGCGCACGCCGCGGCGTTCACCGGGAACCTCGCGCCGAGCCTTGACGAACGGCAGTACGAGGGTGGTGGCCCCTGCCTGGAGGCCGCGGCGACCACCGCGACCCTCTCGGTGCCCGACCTGACCCTCGAGGAGCGCTGGCCGATCTACATCCGGCAGGCGCTCAAGGCGGGGATTCACAGCTCGCTCTCGATCGGCCTGCCGGTGCACGACAACGTCACCGGGGCGCTGAACCTCTACGCCAGGAAGCCCGACGTGTTCGACTGCGCGGCGGTCGTGCTGGCGACGACGTTCTCCGGTTCCGTGGCGGTCGCGCTCGCCAACGCGCACGTCTACGACACGGCGGCGACGCTGGCACGGCAGCTACAGGACGCCATGGTGCACCGGGCGATCATCGAACAGGCCAAGGGCATCGTCATGGCGGACCGGCGGTGCGGTCCCGACGAGGCGTTCCGGATCCTGAGCCGGCTGTCGCAGGACACCAACCGAAA
The DNA here is from genome assembly GCF_014205335.1 of Amorphoplanes digitatis. Taxonomy (NCBI): domain Bacteria; kingdom Bacillati; phylum Actinomycetota; class Actinomycetes; order Micromonosporales; family Micromonosporaceae; genus Actinoplanes; species Actinoplanes digitatis. The sequence continues at coordinate 1,359,761 of NZ_JACHNH010000001.1, forward strand.
GCTCCGCGACGTCGCCGCCGCCCTGGTCGCGCAGACGATTCAGCACGGCCCGTAGCGCTGGCCTGACCGTCCCGGCCTCCGTATGCTGGACATGGGTCAAGCCACTGTGCCCGCCGAACCCTTTTGACAGAGGTGGGTGGATGCCGTATTCGCGAGTGCGGTCGTCGTGTGCGGATGAAGGTTCTCCGCATACCACTCGAGGGCATTCACGCCCTCATGGGAGTGCCGGACTCTCGCCGCGGGCACTGCGGATCCGGCGGGTTCGGCGTGGTCCGATCCTCGTGGTCGAGGTCGCCGGCGACATCGACGCCGATACCGCGCCTACGTTGTCCGCCGCCCTGACCGCGGCGATCCGAGTCACGCCGCGCATCTGTTGTGACCTGCGCGGAGTCGACTTCTTCGGCGCGGACGGCGCGAATGTTCTCGCCACCGCGCACCTTCAGGCCGCGCACGCCCGCGGCGCATTCTCGGTTCGCGGCGTGCACGGGGTGGCGGCGCAGGTTCTCGACCTCACCGGGCTGAACGGTATTCTGCGAATGGACGATTGATCATGTGCGGATGCGCCTGCCGCGTGTCCACACGTGAGTCCGATCCGGAGCGGACCCGGCTGTTCGCCGCCGAGTAGCATGGCGGTCCTGCGGCCGGCCGTCGGAATCATCGGCTGGTGTACCAGCGTCAAGCAGCGGCGCAGGTCCGTGAGTGTCCACCACTCTCGGGCAGTAAGCCACCCGTACCGCATGGTCGTCTGTCGAGACCATGCGCCCGCTGCAGGGAAACTGACGTTGACGGACCAGCCGGTGGAGTCCCTCTGCACCTTCGCGGAGATCGGCCAGATCAAATTCAGCGAAACCGATTTGAACGGCGTTTTCGCGCGGGTGGCAGACCTCGCCCGGCGAAGCCTGCCCGGCGCCGACGCGGCGGCGGTCACCATTATCAGTGAATTCGTCTCGCGTACGGTCGCCACCGGCGATCATGCCCGGCGTCTCGAGGAATGGCAGCACGAGCGGCGCGTGGGACCGTCCGTCGACGCGGCCGCCGGCGAGCTGCCCGTGGTCATCGCCGACGTGGCCGCGGATCCTCGCTGGGCCGAGTGGGCCGCACACGCCACCGCGGCCGGGGTGCGCGCCGCGCTGTCGGTGGGCCTGCCCATGCACGACTCATACAGCGGAGCGCTCACCGTCTACAGCGGTACGCCCAGCGCCTTCGAGGGTGAAAGCGTCGCCCTCGCTCAGACGTTCGCCGGTTATGCCGCCGTCGCGCTGGCCAACGCGCACCTCTACGACTCCTCCTCCAGCCTCGCCGAACATCTGCGCAGGGCGATGGAGAACCGGGCCGTCATCGAGCAGGCCAAGGGCATCATCATGGGCGAGCGCCGGTGCACGGCCGACGAGGCCTTCTCGATCTTGACCAGCATCTCCCAGGACACGAATCGCAAGCTCCGCGAAGTCGCCGCGGCACTTGTCGCCAAGGCGACCGGGCAGGACGAATAGCCGTTAGGGTCGGGTGCATCGGTCAAACAGAGCGCCGAGCTCCGGCGCCCTGATCGCGGGCGCTCGCGTACCGAGAGGACCACATGCGCACAGCATCGGCGCAGACGTCGGCCGTCGCCGCGACCAGCCGGGACGAACACGCCGTCGGGCTGGTCGTCGCCTTCGCGGCGTTGCCGGTCGCCGATCCGGCCCGGCCGGATCTTCGCCGCCGGTCCATCGAGGCCTGGACTCCCATGGCGGACCGCCTCGCCCGCCGCTATGCCGGCCGCGGCGAGCCCTTCGACGATCTCCAGCAGACCGCCGCCATCGGCCTGATCAAGGCCGTCGACCGGTTCGATCCCGCCAGCGGCGGCGACTTCGCCGCCTACGCGGTGCCGACCATCCTGGGCGAGATCCGCCGCCACTTCCGGGATCGAACCTGGACCGTCCGGGTGCCGCGCCGGATTCAGGAGCTGTGGCTGGCGATCAGCGAGGCGAACAGCCTGTGGCAGGCGCGGCACGGCCGCACGCCGACGGTGGCCGACCTCGCGGCGCACCTGAGGGTCTCGGACGAGGAGATCATCGAGGGGCTCGAGGGATCCCGCGCCTACCGGGCGTGGTCCCTGTCGACCCCGGTGGGGCCCGACGGATCGTGCGAGCTCGTCGACACGCTCGGCGTGCCGGAGCACGGCTACGCGCTCGCGGAGCTGGGAATCGACCTCGGCCCGGCCATGGCGACGCTCACCGAACGCGAACAGCGCGTCGTCTCGCTGCGCTTCTACGGCAATCACACGCTGGCGCAGATCGCCGAACGGATCGGGGTCTCGCCGATGCACGCCTCCCGGCTGCTCGCGTTGAGCCTGGCCAAGCTGCGCCGGCGCCTGGCGTCCTGGGAGGGCCGGTCCGAAAGGGCTCCCGCCGTGATGGTGCTGGGGTAATCCGGGCCGCGGCTCGTCGCTCTACCGGGTGATGACCGGGGCGCGGGGCGGCGGCTAGTCTCGCCAAGAGCCTTCAGCAGTGAGGGGTAGTTCCACCACTGCGCTGGAGGCACCTAATGTGCGACGAACGCGTGCTCGATGTCGAACAACCGGAGTCGCGGTCGTTGTTCATCACCCTTGACCGGGGCGATGACCGGTGCGTGCAGACCATCATCGTGGTCGGCGAGATCGATGCGCTCAACGCCGGCCAGCTGCACAAGGTGGTCCTCGGCGTACTGCGCAAGTACCGCCCCAGCCGTATCGAGATCAACATGTTCAGCGTGGGCTTCCTCGACTCCGCCGGGATCAGGGTCCTGTTGCTGTGCCACAGCGATGCACGGCTCGTGGACTGCGAGTTGAGGCTCACCGACGCGCACCCCATGGCGCACCGCATTCTCCAGATCACCGGGCTGGCCGAACACTTCGGCCTCGCCGAGGGGCAGATACCCGGGGGCCGCTGACACCGATCGCGACGGTGGCGGCACATCGGCCGCAAACGCACGGATGCCCAGGCCGACTACTTGACCACGGGCACCCGCCGGACCACCCAGGCTTGCGCCTGAGCAGCTTCGACCTCCTGTATAGCGGCCGCACGCGCCGTATTGCCAGCGAATCAGCGCGTGGACTACGTCGGCCGCGAAGGCGATGCGTATCGTGGACAAAGGCCCCGCCCCAGGGCCGGGGCGTGGGTGCATCCTCGAGGAGGAGGTGGTCGGTATGACCGCCGGCGCGGTCTTTTCCGGCCCGCAGTGGCAGCGCTTCGCCACCACCGACTCCGATCAGGCGCACGCCTTCATCCGGCGATCCCTGATCGACGTCAACGTGCGATTCGCCGGCGAGGGACCCGGCGGAGCCGGCCTGCGCACCGTCTTCACCCAACTCGACGACGTCAGGGTCAACCGGCTGCACTACTCGGCGCGCACCCGGCTCGACACGTCGCCCGCCGGGGACCTGATCGTCACCCACCTGATGAGCGGGTACTACGTCGCGGCACACGGCAAGGACGAGTACCTGTTGCGGCCGGGTGACGTGGTGCTGATCCTGCCGGACCAGCCCTTGGAGGTCGACTTCGGCGACGTCGACGCGCTGAACGTCCGGCTGCCCCGAAAGCTGCTCGAAGAGGTCGCGGACGCACAGACCGGTATCAGCGGCGCGGACCTGCGCTTCGACACCCCTCGGCCGATCTCCGCGGCGCTGGGCCGCCACTGGGTGCACACCGTCGCCTACCTCACGCGCACCGTGCTGTCCGACCCCGCACTCATGTCGAACCCGCTGATCGCCGGGCAGGCTCGCCAGCTTCTCGCGTCGACGGCGCTGGCGGTGTTCCCCAACACCGGCCACGACGTGCGGCCGCGGCACCCGGGAGAGGTCTCGTCGCAGGTGTTGCGCCGGGCGATGGCCTTCGTCGAGGAGAACATCGACCGGTCGCTCACGGTGGCGGAGATGGCCGCCGCGGCAGGCGTACGCCCCCGCGCGCTTCAGCTCGCGTTCCGCCGCCACCGCGACACCACGCCGACGCAGTACGCCCGCACCGTCCGCATGGAGAGGGCGCACCGCGATCTGCAGGCCTCGGACCCGACCACCGGCGTCACCGTCGCGATGATCGCCAACCGGTGGGGCTTCACCCACCTCGGGCGGTTCAGCACCGACTATCGCGCCGCATACGGCACCAGCCCCAGCCGTACCCTGCGTACCTGATCTTTGTGGCAGGGTTGCCGGGTGTCCGACCGCGTGGAGCGCCACACCGAACTGTCCGAAAGGCTCGCCGCGCTCCGCGACGGCGAGGTCGAGGCGCTGCTCGCCGAGGCCGCGGCGTCCGCCGCGGGCATCGGCGGGACGACGGTTACGGTCCAGGTCGGCGGCCTGCCGGTGTTCGTGAAGCGGGTGCCCCTGACCGACCTGGAACGACGCCCGGAGAACGTCGGCTCGACGGCGAACCTCTTCCGGCTTCCGCTGTTCTATCAGTACGGCATCGGCTCGACCGGTTTCGGCGCCTGGCGGGAGGTCGCCGCGCACGCCATGACGACCCGCTGGGTGCTGGAGGATCGCTTCGACGGCTTTCCGCTGCTGTACCACTGGCGCGTGCTGCCGCGGCGGCCGGATCCGATGCCGGACGCCGAGCTGGAACGCTGGGTGACCCACTGGGACGGCGACGACGAGGTACGCGCCCGGCTGCTGGCGATCGGCTCGGCCTCGGCCGACGTGGCCCTGTTCATGGAGCACATCCCGTACACGGTGGACGCCTGGCTGACCGCGCGCACCGCCGACGGTGGCGAGGCCGCCGACGCCGCGTACGCGTTCGTCGACGGCGCCCTGCGTGCCGGCGTGGACTTCCTGGAGTCGCAGGGGTTCCTGCATTTCGACGCGCATTTCCGCAACCTGCTGACCGACGGCCGTCGCCTCTACTTCGCCGACTTCGGCCTGGCCGCGCACGCACGGTTCGACCTCAGCGCCGAGGAGTCCGCCTTCGTACGGCGGCACCGCAGCTACGACCGCTGCTACACGGCCACCCACCTGACCGTCTGGCTGGTGAGCAACCTGCTGAAGATCCCCTGGCAGGACTGCCCGGCCTACCTGCGCGAGCACGCCCGCAAGCCCTGGGACGTCGAGGCCTCGGCGTGCGCCGGCCGGATCGTGGCGCGGCACACGCCCGTCGCGGTGGCCACGGAACGGTTCTTCGAGGACATCGTGAACGTCAGCAAGCGCACGCCGTACCCCGCCGATGAGCTCGGCGGGATCCTCAGCCGACGAGCGGCCTGAGCGCGGCGCCCACCTGGGTGACGAAGCCGGGCCGGTGGCCGTTGCGGACCAGGTTGATGGTGATCCCGTCGATCCCCGCGCCCAGCACCCGCTCGTGCAGCTGCTCGGCGACCTGGTCCGGCGTGCCGAGGAAGACCCGGTTGCGGCGGTCCTCGGGAACGAGCTCGCCGAGCTCCTTCACCTCCTGCTCCGTCTCGCCGACCAGGCCCATGCTCAGGTAGCTGGTCGCCAGCGTGGCGGGGTCGCGGCCGATCTCCTCGCAGCGCTGCCGCAGCACGGCGACCTTGTGCGGCAGCTCCGCGACGTCGCAGATGATGTTCATGTGGTCGGCGAAGCGGGCGGCGAGCCGGAACGTCTTCTGCTCGCCGCTGCCGCCCAGCATGATCGGGATGGTCGGGCGCAGCCGCGGGTTGTTCATGGCGCCGCGCGCGGTGTACCACTTGCCGTCGAGCGTCGCCGGCTCGCCCTTCAGCATCGGCGCGATGATGGTCAGCGCCTCCTCGAGCCGCTCGAAGCGCTGGCCGAACGTGCCGAACTCGAAGCCGTAGTCGTGGTGCTCCCGCTCGAACCAGCCGGCGCCGATCCCGAGGATGGCGCGGCCCTTCGAGACCACGTCGAGAGTGGTCACGGTCTTCGCCAGCAGGGCGGGATTACGGTACGTGTTGCCGGTGACCAGCGTGGACAGCTGGATCGTCGACGTGGCGCCGGCGAGCGCGCCGAGCGTCGTGTAGGCCTCGAGCATCGCGTTCTCCGGCGCGCCGATGCCCGGCAGCTGATAGAAGTGGTCCATCACCAGCACGGTGTCGAAGCCCGCGGCCTCGGCCTCCCGGGCCTGCGCGGCGACGGTGTCGAAGAGGTCACCGACCTCGACGCCCGGATAGGTGAAGTTCGGAATCTGGTAGCCGAGCCGGATACTCACGGTGCCTCCGCCATGTAAGAGGGCTATCACTTGCTAATGTAAGAGGTAACTTACACGGCGGCAAGCGGGGAGGCGGGTATGTCGGCGGAACGGAGCTACCACCACGGTGACCTCCGCGCGGCGCTGATCGACACCAGCTTCACCCTGCTCGCCGAGCAGGGACTCGAACGCTTCTCGGTCGCCGCGGTCGCCCGCCGGCTGGGCGTCAGCTCGGCCGCGCCGTACCGGCACTTCCCGGACCGCTCCCGCCTGCTCGGCGCGGTCTCGGCCGCGGCCGCCCGCGACCTGCGCGCCGCGATCGCCGACGCCGCCGAGGCGGCGGGCCCCGACCCGGCCGACCGCCTGGCCGCGGCGGCGGGCGCCTATGTCCGGTACGTGGCCGGCACCGGCGCCGGCATCCACGTCATCTACGCCGCCGAGCTGTACGGCCTCGCGGACGACGCCCGCGCCGAGCAGACCCGTGCGCTGATGACCACGCTGCTCGACCTGGCCGCGGCGACCGGCCCCAGCTCGTACGAGGCGGCCGTCCTGCTGATCGAGGCGACCCTCGCCGTCGCACACGGCTACACCTCGCTGTACGCCGAGGGCTTCTTCGCCCGCAAGTCCAACAACGTCGACGACGTCGCCGCCCGGGCCTGCGCGGCCGCCCGGACCCTGATCACCCCGTCCGGCCGGTAGCCGGAATCACCGCAGCTTCCAGGCGAGGAGGTTCACGACAATGTGCGTGGAGTCCCTCTCGATGATGTCGATGTAGGCGACGCTCCGGTCCGACCTCAGGCAGGCGGCCGTCGTGATCGGGACCTCGGCGTCCGGATGGCCCGGGTAGAGGAACAGACCGTTGCAGGTGTCGTAGTTGGTGGCCGTATCCGATCCGTTCTTGCCCGCCTGTCGCGTCTTGATGCCGTCTCTCACATCGATCCCCGCGCTGGTGAACAGCAGGTCCGCGGAGGCGCCCCCGCTGCTCGCCGTGCAGGTCGCCAGGTCCGCGCTCATTCCGGCCCGAAGAGCGAGCCGCCCGGTGCATTTCTGCGTGACGGCCGGCTGGACCGCCTTGGACGGTGACGGTGACGCGTCGGGGGAGGTCCGTCGGGACCCGCCGGTCGTGGGATCGGGAGCCCGGGGACCGGGGGCGGCGGCGTTACCGGCTCCGGGGTCCTCGCCGGTGCCGGACGGCTGGACCGGAAGGCCGGCCCGGACGTCCGCGGGCGCCGATCCCAGCGGCGCGGCGGAGACCGCCAGGTCGGGAGCCTGGACCTGCCTCCAGACAAGCCAGGCCACGAGCAGGAGGATCGTCATGGCGAACGCGTACGCCACGAATCGTCCCGCCGTCTTCTCCTGCGGGGACGCGTTCGCGAACTTGAAGACAATGGCGCCGGTGCTCGCGATGCCACCCGAGGCGGCGGTGGCGTTACCGGAGCCGGTGACGGCGGCCTCGGACTGCGGTGTGGTCTCGTCGGTGGTGGTCACCGGTCGGCCCCGCGCCACACGCCGGTGTTCGCGATCGAGCCCCGTCCCTCGGCGTGGGCGTTTCCGGACCGCGTGACGTGCGCGGGTCCGCCGCCGGTGATCTGGACTCCCGTGTTGGCCGCTCCGCCCCGGACCGCGGTGGCATCGCCGGAGCCCTCGACCCGGTTCGTTTCCGACGTGGACGCTTCTCCCGGCCGGGGCAACAGATACGGCGCGCACAGGGCGGCCAGCGCGAGGACCGCGCCGATGCTGCCGGCGATCTTGTCCGCTTTGTCGAGTCCGGTCGTGGCGAGGTAGGCCGCCAGCGCTATGACGATGACACCGAAGGCACCACGTCCGGCCCAGATCCATCGCTCATTCCTCAATGGCATTGCGGGTGCACCCTTCACAGCCTTGATGTGATTGAGGCGGTCGCCTCGGTCCCCGCGGTCTGATGGCGTTTCCATCTACGGAGAGTGCTCGACTGGCGCCTGCCACGTGCTCGCTCTCCCCTTCACCGATTACGGAGCGTTGCAGGGACCGGATCAGCATCGGGATCCCGGCCCATGATCGGAAGGCTCGAACGGGTGTCTCCCGGGTCTGTAATCCGACACCCGTCGATTGAACCCTCGCGGATGCGTTAGCTGTCGTTTCGCAGAGTTGAACGAACGGCCCGTAAGTGCCGCCGGGGCCGCGACATTGGCGCTTGTCGTTCCCTTTCCCTCCCGTCGTCCCTTCCCGAATATGCGCCCCCACGCCCGGCCATTGGCCTGGTGCTGCAAGAATGGCGGCCCGTGGCGTGGGGGAGGAGGGCGGCCGGCGTGCAGTCGATGATCGGCCGGGAGGCCGAGTGGCGCACGGTCACCGAGGCGCTGGACTCCCTCGGCGACGGCGCACAGGTGATCGAGGTCGTCGGCGAGCCCGGCATCGGCAAGACCCGCCTGCTCGCCGAGCTGGCCGGGTACGCCCGGGACAGCAAGCTGCTGACGCTCACCGGCCGCGCCACCGAGTTCGAGTCCGAGATGCCGTTCGCGCTGCTGACCGAGGCGCTGGACGACCACGTACGCCTGCACGGCGAGGCCCTGCGCGCCGGGCTGTCCGGCGACGACGTGTTGCGGCTCGGCGAGATCCTCGACGGCCTGCGGGCCGGGCCGGGCGCGCCGCCGGCCTCGTCCGGTGGCGCCGCCGAGCGCTATCGGACGCTGCGGGCGCTGCGCCGGCTGCTCGAGACCATCGCCGAGCCGGACGGGCTGTTGCTCATCCTCGACGACGTGCACTGGTGCGACCCGGCGACCACGGACCTCATCGACTACCTGCTGCGCCGCCCGCCCGCCGGCCCGGTGGTGCTGGCGCTCGCCTACCGGCCGGCGCAGGCGCCGCCCCGGCTGGCCGCCGCGCTCGCCGCCGGCCACGCCGGGCGGTCGCACCGCCGGCTGGCGCTGGCGCCGTTGCAGCAGGCGGACGCGACCCTGCTGCTCGGGCCCGGCGCGGACGCCCGCGACGCGGCGTACCTCTACCGCCTGAGCGGGGGAAACCCGCTGTACCTCGACGCGCTGCGCCGCTGCGGCACCACCGCGCTCGGCGCCGCCCGTACCCGCGACGACCCCGACCCCGCGCTGGCAGCCTTGCCCGCCGAGGTGCGGGCCGCGCTCGGCGCGGAGTGGGAATCCGTCGGGCCGGACAGCCGCCTGCTGGCCTCCGCCGCCGCCGTCGGCGGCGACGAGTGCGAGCCGGCGCTGCTCGCCGAGGTGGCCGAGCTGCCGATGCCGGCCGTGCTGCGCTGCCTGGACGAGCTGGTGGCCCGCGACCTCGTCCAGGTGGTGGCCGGCACCGGCCGGTTCCGCTTCCGGCATCCGCTCGTGCGGCACGTCGTGTACGCGTCGGCCGCCGCCGGGTGGCGGCTCGGCGCGCACGCGCGGGCCGCGGCGCACCTGGAGCGGGTGGGCGCGCCGCCGCGGGCCCGGGCGCACCATGTCGCCCGGTCGGCGGCGGTCGGTGACGCCGCCGCGGCCGTCACCCTGGTCTCGGCGGCCCGGGCGGTCGGCGCGCAGGCGCCCGCCACCGCGGCCGAGTGGCTGCGGACCGCGCTGCGCCTGGTGCCCGGCGATACCACCGGCGCCGGGCTGCCGGCCCGCGCCGAGCTGCTCACCTACCTTGCCGAACGGCACGCGGCGAGCGGGAACCTCGCCGAGGCGCGGCAGGCGATGGGCGTGGTCCTCGACGAGCTGCTGCCGGCCGGGCACCCCGCCCGGGCGACGGCCGTGGCGTACACCGGCGTGCTGATCCGGCTGCTCGGCCGGCACGACGAGGCGCAGGCGCTGCTCACCGCGGAGCTGGACCACCGGCCCGACGCGGACAACTCGGATGTGCTGCTCCAGATCGCCACCTATGCCCTGATGCGCGGCCGGCTCGTCGAGGCCGACGAGCGCCTGTGCCAGGTCATCGCGCGGGCACCGGGCGGCACGGCCGTCGCGATCGCGCGCGCCATGCGGCCGATGACCGGGTACGCGGCGGGGCCGGCGGACCGGTCCGGCGAGCCGCGCCCGGCGGCCGACCTGCTGGACACGCTCAGCGACGACGACATCGCCTGCCGGTTCGAGGTCGTCGCCTGGCTCTGCTGGACCGGGCTCGAGGCGCAGGGTCCGCGCGACTCGCTGCGCCGCCTGCTGCGCTGCCGGCAGATCGCCGTACAGGCTGGACAGAGCTTCGTGCTGCCGTACCTGCTGGCCATGCAGGCGCTGATGCAGGCCCGGCTGGGCCGGATCGGCGACGCGAAGCGAGCCGCCGAGGAGGCCCTCGCCATCTCGCGGCTGCTCGCCGCCGCCGAGCCGCTGGCGCTCGCGCTGCTGACCCAGAGCTGGCTGCACCGCTGCGCCGGCGACTACGCGGCGGCGATCGCGACGGGCGAGCAGTCGGTCGCGGCGGCGTCGGTGAGCCGCGGCTGGCTCGCGACCGCCCGGGCGATCCTGGCGTTCAGCCGGGTCGCGGCCGGTGACGTGCGGCGCGGCGCGGCCGACCTGGTGGCCGCCGGCGGCGGACCCGAGCTGACCGCGCTGTACCCGCACAACCGGCTGATCGCCTGCACCGTGCTCAGCGAGATCGCCGCGAAGGCCGGCGAGCCCGAGTCGCCGCGGCACTGGGCGGACCTGGCCGACCGGATCGCCGGCTCCGGGCACCGGGCCGGGCCGGCGCTGGCGCTGCTGGCGCGGGCCTTCCCGGTCGGCGCCGACGACCGGGCCGGCGGTGCCGAGCTCGCCGAGCGGGCCGCCGCCCTGCTGGCCGAGGCGGAGCTGCCGCTGGTGGCGGGCCGGGCCTGGCTGACGGCGGGCACCCTGCGCCTGGCCGCGGGCGACGAGCCGGCGGCGCTGGCCGCCCTCGCCCGGGCCGCGGAGCTCGGCGAGCACACGGACGCCGAGGACCTTCACACGGCGATCCGGCGCCTGTCCCGGCGGCTGCGGCCGGACGTGCCGCCGACGGCCGCGCCCGGTGCGGCGGAGCTCACCCGGCGCGAGAGCGAGATCGCGGTGCTGATCGCGGCCGGCATGTCCAACGCCGAGATCGCCGCCGAGCTGTACGTGAGCGTGCGCACCGTCGAGACGCACGTGTCGCGGATCTACACCAAGCTCGGCGTCACCGGCCGCGCCGCCGCGGTCAGCCGCCTGGCCCGCTGAGGCTGTCAGCAGCCTGTGACTTGCTGTGCGTGCCTGTGAATCGCTCACCGGCGTGGGCAGGTGCACCGATGGGTTCGCCGTCCGACACGAACGGCAACCAGGAGTGAACATGAGCATCACCGCGTTGAGCGGCACCGGCCAGAGCAGTGTGAGCTGGCCGGCACAACGGTCCGGCGACGGCAACATGCGCAAGGCGATCGACACCGCGGCGGAGACCCTCGGCATGAGCGCCGTCGATCTGCGTACCGCGCTCCGGAGTGGGCAGAGCATGTCCTCGCTGGCGCAGAGCAAGGGTGTCGACAGCGACACGCTGACCTCGGCGATCAGCGGCACGCTGAGCAGCGCGAACCCGTCGCTGTCGGCGGAGAAGGCCACGGAGCTGGCCGAGCGGATCGTCGCCGGACCGCAGGGTGGTGCGCAGGGCGGGCCGCCGCCCGGTGGCCCGGCCGGTCCGCCGCCCGGAGGCCACGGCGGCCCGCCGCCCGCGGCCGGCGCCGCCATGGAGTCGCTGGCCGAGACCCTCGGCATCGACGAGGACGACCTCACCTCGGAACTGCAGAGCGGCACGAGCCTGACCGACGTCGCGGCCGCGTACGGGATGGACGCCGACACGCTGCGGACCACCCTGACCGCGGCCCTGACCGAGGCCGACTCGTCGCTGACCGCCGACCAGGCCGCCGGCCTGGCCGACAAGATCATCGCCGGCCCCGTCCGGGAGCAGGACAATCCGGTCTCCCGGCTGACGTTCGACAACCAGCTGTCCGGATCCGCGACCTCCGGCGGCGGCGCGGTGACCCAGGCCGCGCTCTCGGCGCTGTACAGCCAGTACTCCGCCGTGTAGCCAGGTGTCCCGGCCCGGCGACGGGCCGGGACACGCTACTGGTCGTCCCGGATGATCGAGCTCCAGCGCAGGCGATGCGTGCCGAACCAGGCCGCCAGGCGGACGCCGTCCTCCTCCCGCGCGAGGCGGCGGGCGCGGATGCTCAGCAGGACGCCGAGGGCCGCCGCGAGGCCGGAGAGGCCGAGCAGGGTCGCCTCCGGTTGCGGTGTCGGTTCGTTCGGCACCTTGCCGGCGATAATGATCGTGAACGCGACGATTATGGCGACGACCGCGACGGCGCTGAGGACCGTGACCAGCCGCCAGCGGGCGCGCATCCGTTGGGTGTCCGCCACGCTGTAGACCCGGCACGCCACCGCCTGCCCGCAGTGCTCGCACTCGACCAGGGCGGTGGTCCGGCCGGTCTCCGGCCGGGGACCCCGGACGGCGGTGAGCGCATAGTCGTCCGAGCGTCGATGCGCGACGCTACGTCGCGCGATCGCCACCTCCATGAGCCATTCCCTCCGCCGGGCGGTCTGAGATCCACAACTGTAGAGCGGCCTGGCACCCCTACCGCGGCCGGCCGAAGGCCAGCTGATTACGTTGAGTCAAATTCTGATCACGGTACTCGCCGGTTGGATTCTTCCCCCATTCGTCCAGTTTGGAGTGCACGATCATCCGCCGTACCCCAGGTCGGCCGCGTGCTGGCGATCTTCGACGGAACCTGGCACACGGTCACACCCCTACATTCGGCATACCCACAGAGAGTAGTGATCAGCGGCCCCTCAAGGAGGGCCGGAGTACGAGCGGGAGAACCGGTGGAGCACATCAGCGGAGAGCTGCTCAGCGCAGCCGTTGCGGTTGTCGGCGGGCTCGGCCTCAGCGGCCTGGTACGCGCCTGGATCCGCCACCGCACAAGACTTCAGGTGGAACGCGAGCGGTCGGCCCGGGCCGTCGCGCGCGCCACGGGCCTGGCCCGGATCGCCAGGCGGCACGAGACGGTTCTCATCGACGAGAAGGACCAGGACGGCCACCGCGTGGTGGAGATGCGCGGCCCGGCCGGCGGCTCCCGGAAGGAAGCGGCGTGAGCATCCTGCACTCGCGGGCAGGCGACGACGCCGCCACGGCCGCGAAGCTTCGCACGGCGGCGCTGGACGCGACGTTCACCGGCTTCGTCCACGAGCACCACCTGACGGTCAAGCGGTTCCTGCGCCGGCTGGAGGCGGACGGCGGGATGGTGGAGGACGTGACTCAGGAGGCCCTGATGGCGCTCCGGGACAAGTGGGCGGACGTGCAGGACTACCGGGATCCGCGGGCCTGGACCCTGCGGGTCGCCCGCAACATCCTGCGGGACCACCAGGGTAGTCGCGGCCGGCGACGGGTCCTGTTCTTCGACGACCTCAGCATGCCCGAGATTCCCGCACCGACCGACCCGGAGGAGGCCGACGAGCGGCTCGCCGGATGGATCCAGCTGCTGCCCACCAGGATGGGCGAGGTGATCAGCATGTCGCTCGCGGGCCTGCCCGACCGGACCGTCGCCCTCGAGCTCGGAATCTCGCACAACACCGTCCGCGACACCAAGAAGAAGGCCCGCAGGAAGCTCCAGCAGCTCGCGGAGGCGGACGGATTCATCACCCCGGCCGGGCGGAGGCGCACATGAACCTCGACGACATCCTCGAGCTCGCGGCCGCCCGTACGCCTTCGTCCCTGGACCGGGCCCGGGCCCGCCGGGCCGCCGAGCGGGTGCTGCGGGAACACGCCGAGGCGACCGCCGAGGGCCGCAACCTGCTCGGCGACCTCGACGTGGAGGACGTGCTGGCCCCCGACGCCGACGAGGCGACCCGGATCACCCGGGCGGCGCAGTCGGCCAAGACCGGCTGGATCAAGTGGACGACGGCGACCGGCGAGCTGACCTGGTCGGACGAGATGTCGCGGCTGTTCGGCTACCCGGCCGTGACCACGCATCTCCCGGTCGACACCCTGATCAAGGGGGTGCACCAGGAGGACTTCACCCGGGTCAAGGAGCTGGTGGAGCAGGGCTGGCGTGACCAGGTTCCGCAGGAGTTCAGCTTCCGGGTGCTGCGCGCGGACGGCGCCATGCGGTACGCCGGCTGCCTGGTGGAGCTGCTCAGCGACGACGGCCGGGAGCCGACCGGCATCGTGGCGACCGTCCGGGACATCACCGGCCAGGAGCTCGAACGGCAGGAGATCGACCGCCGCCGCCGGCGGCGCGAGACCGAGGCCGCCGACCTGCCCGGCCGCGACCCGGTCAGCGGCATGCTCGGCCGGGACCGGTTCACCGACGAACTGGACCGGGTGGCCCGCGGCGGGCAGGGCACGCTGCTCGTCGTGGCCGTGGAACCCGACCGGGCGCTGTCCGAGGCGCAGAGCGAGCAGGTGGCCCGGACGGTCGCGCGCATCCTCGACGAGATCACCGACAGCGGCGACCTCTGCGGTGCGCTGGGCTCCGGCGAGTTCGGCATGGTGCTGGGCGACGTCGGGCACGCGCGGGCGGTGGCCGGGGCGGTGCTGGAATGCCTGCATCAGCGCCCGACCCTGACGATCTCCACCGGGGTGCGGCTGCGCGCGTGGGCCGCCCTGGTGCCGTTCGCCCGCGCGGACCGGGCCAGCGGCCAGGACCTCCTGCTCGACGCGGGCTGGGCCTGGCGGGAGGGTCGGCGCGGCGGCGACATGCCGGCCGAGCTGCCCGGCCCCCGGGAGGCCGGCACGCGGGAGGCCGCCACCCGCCGGATGATCGCGGCGATGGTCGCCGACGACCGCCTCTGCCTCCACGCACAGGCCATCCTCGACCTGGCCCTCAACGAGATCACCCGGCACGAGATCCTGGTCCGGGTCCTCGACGATAACGGACGCCCGGAGCTGCCGGCGGCCTTCCTGGCCGTCGCGGAACGCTACGACCAGATCGGGGCAGTCGACCAGTGGGTGGTCGAGCACAGCCTGGCGCTGATCGGGCAGGGGCCGCAGACCTCGCACCACCAGATCAATCTCTCCGGGCGCACGCTGTCCCGGCCGGGGCTCGCCGAGTTCGTGATCGAGGCCCTCGACCGTTACGGCGTCGACCCGCGGACGATCACGTTCGAGATCACCGAGTCGGCGGCCGTCGACAACCTCGCCGCCGCGGCCGAGTTCGCGGCCGGGGTGCGCAGCCGGGGCTGCGGGCTCGCCCTCGACGACTTCGGCACCGGGCACTCGTCGCTGATGCTGCTCAAGTACCTGCCGATCGACCTGGTCAAGATCGATGGTGACTTCGTGACCGGGCTGCGCCGCTCGGCGTTCGACCGCATCGCCGTCCGGCACGTGGTGCAGATGTGCCGGGAACTCGGCGTACGGACGGCCGCGGAGTTCGCCGAGGACGCCGCGACGGTGGAACTGCTCCGCGACATGGGCCTCGACTTCGCACAGGGGTACGCCATCGCGCGGCCGCTGCCCATGGCGGGTACGCCGGTCGCGGCCGAGGCGCCCGCGCGCTCCGCGGCGGCGGAGCGGGCCACCGGCTGAGCCACGAGGGCCGGCACCGGGGAGGTGCCGGCCCTCCCTGTCGGGAAGCCGGCTTCCAAGCCCGTCAGCCGCTCGCCTCCACAGGCAGCGGAGTCCGGCCGACGCCGAGGAAGATCTCCCGCAGCTCGGTATCGAAGCCGGCGAAGCCCAGTTCCTCGCGAGCGGCCACGGTGAACTCGACCTCCGCCACCCGGCACGCTACGACGAGGTCGCCCGGAAAGGTGGCGTCCGCCGCCACCGCGTCCCGGTACTGCGCGGCGCCCTCTGCCAGCGCACCGACGGCCTTGACCAGTGCGAAGGCCGCACGGATCGTCGGTGGATGCGCGACGAGTGCTACCTCGGAGCGCAGCCCGAACGTCCGGGTGACCGCCTGTCCGCCGTCGACGTGGCGGCGGGGGGAGACCGCGGACGCGTCCATCACCTTGGATCGGGGCGACAGCAGGGCCGAACGCCATTCCCGGGCCGAGGTGAGGAAGGCGGCGAAGATCTTCCGGCGCTCGTCGTTCGACCGCGCCGCGTGCTCGCGGGCCAGCGCCCGCCGTTGATACCCGGCCGAGAACAGGGAGCCGGCGACCACACCGGACAGCACGCCGACGGCTCCGATCAACGCGGCCAGAACCTGTGGAGTCATCGTCGCAGTGCTCCCATCGTGTGCTGATCGTCGGCGGTGACACCGAGCTGTTTGTCCGTACCATCTGAGCATGGTGCTACCGCTCAGCCGGCGGGTGGTGCTGCTGGCTGCCGGAGGTCTGCTCGCGGGCTGCTCCCGGCAGCCCGAGGCCGGCGAGGTCCGGCTGCGGCTGGCCACCGGGCCGGCGGGCGCGGTGTATCGGCGCATCGGCGGCGCGCTTGCCGAACGCATCACCGAGCAGGTGCCGGGCGTCACGGTGACCACCGTGCCGAGCGGGGCTTCCACGGACAACATCCGGATGCTGCGGGCCGGCGAGGTGCACCTCGGACTGTCGAGCCTGGACGCGGCGGTCACCGCAGACGGCAGCGTGCCCGAGGGGCTGTCCGCGGTGTGCCGGCTCTACGACAGCCACCTGCACCTCGTGGTCATGGCCGGCTCGGACATCGACGATTTCGGGGACGTCGAGGGCAGGCGCGTCTCGCTGGGCGCGCGGGACTCGGGCACCGAGTTCACCTCGCTGCGGGTGCTCAAGCTCGGACGCGTGAACGTCGACGGCCGGTACCTGAGCCAGGCCGAGTCGGCGGCGGCGCTGCGCGACGGCGGGCTCGACGCGATGTTCTCCCTGACCGGCGTGCCGACGCCCGCGATCGCGGACCTGGCGCAGCGGCATCCGGTCCGGCTGATCCCGCTGGGCGGGCAGGCGGACGCGCTCGTCACGGCGTACCCCAGCTCATACACCCCGGCCACGATCTCGGCGACCGCCTACGCCGGGGTGCCGGCCACCCGCACCGTCGCCGTGCCGAACGTGCTGCTCGCGCGCAACGACCTGCCCCACGACCTGGTCTACTCCATCACCGAGACCATCTTCGTGCACACCGGCTCGATCGCGTCCGGCGCCGAGGCCGTGCCGGAGGCGTGGCAGATCAATGTGCGTACCGGAATCTCCACGGCCTCGATCCCGCTCCATCCGGGCGCGGCGGCCTGGTTCCGGGACCGCAAGCGCTGACCGGCTACGCCGGATCCGGTACGGCGGGCAGGGTGACCACGGCCGCGAAGCCGTGCCCGGAGGAGTCCGCACGCGGCAGGCCCTCCTCCAGCCGCAGCTCGCCACCGGCCGTCCCGACCAGGTCGGCGCAGATCGCCAGCCCCAGGCCGGTACCGGGCACGTTCTGGTGCCGCGGCGACCGCCAGAACCGCCACAGCGCCTGCGCCCGCTCGGACGCGGGAAGACCCCGGCCGTCGTCCCGGACCGCGATCATCACGACGCCCCCGGCGGCCTCGGCGCTCACCTCGACCGCCCGCGCGTCCGACAGCCGCAGCGCGTTGCTGATCAACTCGTCGAGGACGCTGCCCAGCCCGCCCGGCGGCTCCAGCAACCACAGCCCGGGCGGCACGTCGACCGCCAGCGTCTTGCCCGCCATCGCCGTCAGCGCACGCCAGCGGCCCAGCCGGATCGCCAGCACCGCGTCCAGCTCCACCGGCGAGGCGGTCCGCATGCTCTCCATCCGCGCACTGGCCTGCAGCGCGTTGAGCATCCGCTGCATCGCCGTCATCTCGTCGACGGCGACGTCGTAGACCTGCCGGCCCTCGCCGGCCGGCGACAGATGCGGTTCGAGGCTCTCCACGGCGAGCCGGAGGCTGGTCAGCGGGTTTCGTAGCTGGTGCGACGCGTCGGAGACGAAGGCACGCTGGCGCTGCGCGGCGTTCTCGACCGCGTCCATCATGGTGTTGAACGACCCCGCCAGCCGCCGCAGCTCGGCCGGGCCGGCCTCCGCGTCCGCGCGGGTCGTAAGGTCGCCCCGGGAGATCCGCGAGGTCGCCGCGTCCAGCTCCCGCACCGGCCGCAGCACCCACGCCGACACCGGCCAGGCGACGGCGACCAGGGCGATCAGCGGCAGCAGCCCGAGCCCGGCGAGCTGCGCCCAGCGCACCAGGATGCGATCGCGCGTCCGCGACAGGTCGGAGATCGTCACCACGGCGCCGACGACCTCGCTGTCGCGGCCGACCGGCTCCGCGACCACCAGCGCGGAGTCGTGCCACGGCGCCCACTCCCCGGACGGCTCGGACCTCGCACCGGCCAGCGCCGCGGTCACGGTCCGGGGCAGCGCCGGCTCGGACCGCGCCGCCTCCCGGTACGCGCCGGCCGGACCGACCAGCACCGAGCCGGACGTGTCGATGACCGCGACCGGGATGCCGTACAGCTCGTGATAGCGGGTCAGCTCCTGGTCGAGCGCCTCGGTCCGCCCGGTCGACAGCGCCGTCTCGGCCAGGGACGCGAACCGGTCGATGTCGCCCAGCCGGTCGACGTAGACCTCCTGCATCTCCCGCTCGGCGACGGTGACGCTGAGCGGCACCCCGAGCGCCGCGACGAGCAGCACGGCGAGGGGGACAAGGACGATGAGCAGCCGGCGGTGCACGGCGGCCTAGCCGATCAGCTCCGGCTGGTCGGCCAGGAGCCGATAGCCCACCCCGTGTACGGTGCGGATGAGCCCGCCCCGGCCGAGCTTGTGCCGCAACGCCGCGATGTGGGTGTCCAGGGTGCGGGTGGTGGACTCCCAGGTCGCGCCCCAGATCTGGTCGATGATGACGTCGCGGCTGACCACGTTCGGCGCCCGCCGGGCCAGCAGCAGGAGCAGCTCGAACTCCTTGCGGGTGAGCGCGACCGGCGTGCCGCCGACGGTGACCTCGCGGGTGCCGACCCCGATGCGCATCGGGCCGAGGACGAGCGGCTCGCCCGGGTGGCACAGGGCCCGGGCGCCCCGGGTGCGCCGCAGGACGGCGTCGATCCGGGCCAGCAGCTCGGCGACGCCGAACGGTTTGACGATGTAGTCGTCGGCGCCGGCGCGAAGGCCGCGGACCCGCTCGTGCTCCTCCGACCGCGCGGTCACGACGATGACGGCGGTCTCCGGCCGGTCACGCAGCCGGCGAATCACGTCGAGCCCGTCGCCGTCGGGCAGGCCGAGATCGACGAGCACCACTTCGGACGGTGCGGCCACCGCGGCCTCCGCGGCGGTGGCGGCGCGGTGCACCTCGAAGCCGGCCTGGGCCAGAACGGTCACCAGACCCCGCGCCACGCGGTCGTCATCCTCGATGACGGTAATCCGCATACCGGCAGATTCTAGTTCTTGGGATTCCTCTGACACCACCCGCGTTCTCGCCGGTCAAGACTGAGGCGATGCCCGCATCGAACCAGGAGGCCGCACCATGAGAATGATCAGCAGGCACCGGCTCGCCGCGCGGGTGTTCGCCGCGGTCGGCGTCGTCTCGCTCGTCGCCGCGTGTTCCGACGACGGCGGCACCGGGGGCGACGGCGGGGCGGCCGGCTACCCGGACCAGAACATCACCATCGTCGTGCCGTTCAGCGCCGGCGGCCCGACGGACACCGTCACCCGGATGATCTCCGAGCCGATGGCGAAGGCGCTCGGCGGCAAGATCGTCGTCCAGAACGTCGAGGGCGCGGGCGGCACGGTCGGCGCCGGCGAGGTCGCGCGGGCCGAACCCGACGGCTACACGGTGCTGATGCACCACATCGGCATGTCCACGGCGCCCGCCCTGTACAAGGACCTGGGCTACCAGCCGCTCGAGGACTTCGAGACGGTCGGGCTCGTCACCGAGGTGCCGATGACGATCGTCGCCCGCAAGGACTTCGAGCCCGCCACGTTCCAGGACCTGGTGACCTACGTGAAGGCGAACGCCGCCAAGGTCACCCTGGCCAACGCCGGCATCGGCGCCGCGTCGCACCTGTGCGGCCTGCTGTTCCAGTCCGCCGCCGGCGTCAAGCTCCAGGAGGTCCCGTACGAGGGGACCGGCCCCGCCCTGACCGACCTCGTCGGCGGCCAGGTCGACTTCATGTGCGACCAGACGACGAACACCACCGGCCAGATCTCCGCCGGCGCGGTGAAGGCGTACGCGGTCACCACACCGGAGCGGGTGAAGAGCCTGCCCGACCTGCCGACCACGGCCGAGGCGGGGATGCCTCAGCTACAGGTCAGCGTCTGGCACGGCCTCTACGTCCCGGACGGAACGCCGCCCGAGGTCGTACAGAAATTGTCCGACGCGCTGAAGGTGGCGCTGGCCGACCAGGCGGTCATCGACGCGATGGCGAAGCTCGGCACCGCGCCGGTCCCGGCCGCGGACGCGACACCGCAGGCGCACCGGGCCCACCTCGAGGAGCAGCTCGGCACCTGGGCGAAGGTCATCTCCGACGCCGGGGTCAAGGCCTCCTGAGGTGGAACGCCGACGGTCCGTCCCGGACATCCTCGCCGGGAGCCTCTTCGTCGTGATCGGCGGCGCCTTCGTGGTGGGGTCGCTCGGCTACCGGCTGGGCGACCCCGTGCGGATGGGCCCCGGCTACTTCCCGCTGCTGGTCGGGGCGATCGTCGCCGCGCTCGGCCTGGCGATCATCGTCAAGGGGCTGGTCGCCGGCGAGGTGCTCCCGTTCGGGCCGGTGCCCTGGCGCGCGGTCGCCGCCATCGTCCTCGCGATCCTGTTCTTCGGATTCGCCATCCGGCGCCTCGGGTTCGTGCCGACCTCGGCGGTGACCGCGCTGCTCGCCACCCTGGCCAGCCCGCGGGTGCGGCCGCTCACGGCCGTCGCCGTCGCCGCCGGGCTGACCGTCGCCGCGACCCTCATCTTCGTCATCGGACTCCAGCTGCGGATCCCGCTGTGGGGCTCGTGAGGCATGGAACTCTTCGACAACCTCGCGCTGGGCTTCTCGACGGCGTTGCTGATCGAGAACGTCCTCTACTGCTTCCTGGGAGTACTGCTCGGCACGGCGGTCGGCGTGCTGCCCGGCATCGGGCCGACCGCGACGGTGGCGATGCTGCTGCCGATCACTTTCAACTTCGAGCCGGTCACGGCGCTGATCATGCTGGCCGGCATCTACTACGGCGCACAGTACGGCGGCTCGACGACCGCCATCCTGATCAACCTCCCCGGCGAGTCGTCGGCCGCGGTCACCGCGCTCGACGGCCACGAGATGGCCCGCCAGGGCCGGGCCGGCCCGGCCCTGGCCGTCGCCGCGATCGGCTCCTTCATCGCCGGTACGGTGGCCACGGTCGTGCTGGCCGTCGCGGCCCCGCCGCTGGCCGGCGTCGCCCTGCGGTTCGGCCCGGCCGAGTACTTCTCGCTGGTGCTGCTCGGCCTGATCGTGTCGATCGCGCTGGCCCGCGGCTCGGCGCTCAAGGCGCTGGCGATGATCGCGCTCGGCATCCTGTTCGGCACGGTGGGACAGGACATCTACACCGGTACGCCGCGGTTCGTGTTCGAGCAGCGCGAGCTCTACGGCGGCATCGACTTCGTGTCGGTCGCCGTCGGCATGTTCGGGGTCGCCGAGATCCTGCGCAACCTGGAGAGCGGGCAGATCCGCACGGCCATCGTCGGCAAGGTGCGCAACCTCTGGCCGACGGCCGAGGACCGGCGCCGGATGGTCGGCCCGATCGCGAGGGGCACCGGCCTCGGCTCCGCCCTCGGCGTGCTGCCCGGCGGCGGCCACGTGCTGGCATCCTTCACCTCGTACGTCGTCGAGAAGCGGATCTCGCGGCGGCCGCAGGAGTTCGGGCACGGCGCGATCGAGGGCGTGGCCGGCCCCGAGTCGGCGAACAACGCCGCCGCGCAGACGTCGTTCATCCCGCTGCTCACCCTGGGCCTGCCCGCCCACCCGGTGATGGCGCTGATGGTCGGCGCGTTCATCGTGCACGGCATCACACCCGGGCCGAACGTCATAAACGACGAGCCGGCGCTGTTCTGGGGCCTGATCGCGTCGATGTGGATCGGCAACGTGCTGCTCGTGCTGCTGAACCTGCCGCTGATCGGCATCTGGGTACGCATGCTGCGCATCCCGTACGAGGTGCTGTTCCCGATGATCATCCTGTTCGCCGCGATCGGCACGTACTCGCTGGGTTTCAACGCCTACGACGTGTACGCGATCGCCCTGTTCGGGATCCTGGGCTACGTCCTGATCAAATGCGGCTGCGAGCCGGCGCCGCTGCTGCTCGGCTTCGTCCTCGGGCCGCTGCTGGAGAAGAACCTGCGGCGGGCGCTCATCATCTCCCACGGCGACACCTCGGTCTTCCTGACCCGGCCGATCTCCGCGGCGCTCCTGGCCCTGGCCGCGGCGGCACTCGTCATCACCGTCCTCCCGGCGATCCGCAGGCGGCGCGAGGTCGTGTTCGCCGAGGAGGAATAGACGGGTCTCGACTAGGATCTGAGCTCAGCCCTCACCACCACCGAGGATCGGGCCCTTGCCGGACTCTGCCGCGATGCAGTTGGCCCTCGACGCGCGTGCCATCGCCAAGCGTTATTGCAGAAACGCGGACGGCAGTCCCCGTTCGTGCGCGCCGTACCACGCGTCATGGCCCGTGCTGAGCCTGCTGTCGGCGGTCGCCTCGGCCGGTCACAACGAAAGCTTCTTCGTCAGATACATACGGCAGACCGCCGCCGCCAAGGGGCCGTTGTCCATTGTGATTTGCGCGCTCGCGGACTTCGAAATGCTCAGGGTGACGCTCCAGGCGTTGGGCGGCGGGCGCGGGCACCACGTATTCATCCTGGACTCGTGCCCGACACCGATCATGGTGGGCCGGCATTTCCTGAGGATCGTGGCGCCGGCCGGCACCGCCGTCTCCTTCGGGCTCGTCCGGGCCGAGGAGATCGCCCTGCGCAGCGGAAGTGTCGACCTCATCGCCACGGACATGTTCCTGAACAAGGTGCCGTTCGCCGATCAGCCGGCCGTGGTGTCGGAATGGCATCGCGTGCTCAAACGCGGCGGCGAGGTCGTCACCACGGTGCATCTGGCCGAGAACGGGCTGCGTATCCCGCTGCGGGCCGACGACGCCCAGGTCGACGACTTCAGCCGGCGGGTCGTGCGGCAGGCCGCGACCCAGCCATTGCTGAGCCGGGTCGAGGCAAGACTCATCGCCGAGGAGTACGCGCAGCACAACACCAGTTATCCGATCGTCGAAGTCGACTTCAAGAACTACTTCCATGGATTCGCCACCGAGGTCGTCGAACGGGCTACCTTCGAGGAATGTCTGACCTGGGCCAGCGCACGCGTCGTGGCGACCCGGGCCTGACGGCACGCCCCGGTCCTCCCGGCGTCCCGGGGGGATGGGACATCGATTTCGGCAGCACCCGGCTTGTGCGGGACTTCCGGTCGACGATCGTCGAGGTGCCCGGCCGTGGACTCGTCTACAAGACCCGCACGCTGCGCGCCGTGGAGTACGCCGAGATCGGCGAGGTCCTCGAACGCCTCATCGGCGGCGTCGTCGACGGCTTCCCCGAGATCATCGACTTCCGCCTCACCCAGCTCGCCGGCGAGCGCCGGCTGCACCTGCTCGTCGAACACGTCGACGGCATCTCGCTGGCGCACCGGCACAACGCGGCCTGGGACAACGAGCCGTCCTTCACCGACTGGGTCCGGCGCCGCCCGATCGCGTCCCGAATGGGCCTGGTCCGGCAGGCCGAACGCACCATCGAGCACCTGCACGAACTCGGACTCCACTTCCCGGACTTCAAGACCGAGCAACTCATGATCCGGGACGGTGACCGGCTCTGCGTCGTGGACATCGACGGTGTGGTGCTCCGCGGCGGCTTCGTCGCGCGGATGGGCCTGTGGCACAGCCCGGCCCTGCCCCGCGAACCGAGGAGCGACGACGCCGCGGATCAGCGCCGGATGGCCCGCGTACGGCACGAACTCATCCATGGCACGCATGCTGAAGGGTGACGTTGTGGACAAGTTCTCACCCCGGGAACATCTGCGCCTGCTCCGGTCGTATCTCGCGCACTATCCGGACTTCGCCCGGTTCCCGCACCGCGACGCCGAGCAGGTCCGTGAGTTCCAATGGGCCCGGGTGAAGGCGATCCTGGAGATCGCGTACCACTCCAGCCCTTTCTACCAGCGCCTGTACCGGGCGCACGGCGTACAGCCCGCCGACGTGCGTACGTGGGAGGACTTCGCCCGGCTGCCCACCGTGACCAAGCAGGACATCATGGGCTCCGAGCGGGAGTGCCTCGTCCGGGGCGCCCGCACAGACCGGCTCAGGCGCTCGCGAAGTTCAGGATCGTCGGGGCAGTTCATCGAGGTCTACTCCGACACCGGGCACTGGCTGGCCTCGGCACTGGCGACCTTCCGGATGATGCAACAGTCCTTCGGATTCAACCCGTTCCGATCCCGCGGCGGCGCGGTGATCTACACCTCGGAGCTGCCGTTCCAGGCGAGGTTCGGGCTGTACACGGCGGCTTACCTCAACACGCTGATGCCACGAGCCGAGATGATCCGCCGGCTGGTGCGGATCGAACCGGAGTACATCGTGTCGTATCCGTCCATCATCGCCGAGCTGATGGCGCACTTTCCCGCCGAATGCCGCCGCCTGCGACCGAAGGCGATTCTGACCAACTCCGAGCAGTCCACCCAGCTCCAACGCGATCAGATGGCGTCGTTCTTCGGCTGCCCGGTGCCCGACGAATACTCGACGGAGGAGCTGCGCGAGGTGGCCTTCCAATGCGCGCACGGCGCGTACCACCTACAGGAGGACTGCGTGTACACGGAGATCCTCGACCCGGAACGCAACGAGGTGCGGCCGGACGGCCAGGTCGGCGAGATAGTCGGCACCTCGTTCACCAATCCGACGATGCCGTTCGTCCGCTACCGGCAGGGCGACCTCGGCTCGCTGCGGCCTGCGGCGTGCGACTGCGGCCGGACCGGCCGGATCCTCGACGACATCTCCGGCCGCAAGAACTCGTCGTTCCGGCTGACCAATGGAGACGTGATCCCCTCTGGCCGGATCCTCGACTGGACCTACAAGCTGTTCATCGACCTGGCCGTGCCGATCGCGCAGTTCGAGGTGGTGCAGACCGCGACGACCGACGTGACCGTCAGGATCGTGACCGCGGCCGGGTACGACGATCCGGTACACGGCGAGATGATTCGGCAGAGCTTCCGGGGCGAGTTCGGCAGCCTGCTGTCCGTGCGGGTGGAGACGGTGGCCGAGCTTGCTCGTACACCCGCCGGGAAGCACATCCCGATCCGCTCGCTCGTCTGGTGAACGGGGCCCGCGCTCACCCATCCTTGCCGACGACATACACGACGATGAACGGCCGTTCCTTCTCGTCGCGCCATTCGACCGGGTCCTCGTCCCGGCCCATCGGCAGATGCTTCTCGACCAGGCCGAGTCCCACGGCATCGAACATCGACCGGTAGTCGCCGTCGGACCAGTAGTAGTCGTAGAGCACGACATCGGTGCCGAGAATCTGGAGCTTGACCTTCTCGCCGCTGCTCAGGACCCGATAGTTCTCCGGAAAGTCATAGGAGAAGGAGACCCAGTCGCCCTCGAAGCCGTCGGCCGGGTCGGTCACCACGACGATGCGGCCGTCCGGCTTCAGCACCCGCTTCATCTCGCGCAGAATCGCGACGATCTCGTCGCGGGTCGGCACCTCGATGAAGACGAAGCTGGAGAACACGACGTCGAAGGATGCGTCCTCGAACGGCAGCTTGGCGCTCTCCACCTGGCGGTACTTGCCGAACGGATCGAGTTGCCGGGCCTTGCCGAGCATCTCCGGGTTGATGTCCGCGCCGATCGTCGCGTAGCCCAGGCTCTTCAGGAAGCGGGTCGACCGCCCGGGTCCGCATCCGTAGTCCAGCGCCGCGGTGCCGCCGCCGTGCCGGGCCAACAGCTCGGGAATGTCGCGGAATGCCAGATAGAAGGTGCCGTCCAGGCCCAGGGTCGAGTACGACCCGGCGAACTTCGCGTAGTCGTGGGTCTTCGGGGAGCTCGACTCAATCGTGTCGCCGTCCACGACCAACACCTCTTCCTCGACCGCTCCCAGCACCCTGAGCGACGACATTTGCGGTTCCGTCAATCCGGTGACTCCAAAGATGTTCATTCCCTCATAGGGTTTCGGCGGGCGGAGCACCCTGATCGGCGCGCCCGATTCAGAATTGCACAGGCGGATACTGCCGTCCTCGCTCGCCGTGGCCACGTACTCCCGGCGCTCGTTGAACACCACCGCCCAGATGCCTTCCGCGTGTCCCCGCAGAACGCGTACGCACTCTCCGGTTTCGGTGTCCCAGACCCGCAGCGTGCGGTCCTTCCCGCCGCTCCAGATGCGTTTCCCGGTCCCGTCGAAGACGGCGGAGATGACCCAGCTGCCGTGCCCCTTGAGAACCTGAACCGGCTCGCCCGTCGCGATGTCCCAGACGCGCACCGTCTTGTCGTCGCTGCACGTCGCGAGCCGGGTGCCCGCCGGATTCACGGACACCGCGTGCACCCGGTCCTCGTGCCCCTCGATGGTCCGCACGCACGTCGCGTCCGCGAGCCGCCACAGCTTGATCGCCTTGTCCTCGCCGGCGCTGGCCAGCAGCTTCCCGTCCGGGGTGAACGCCAGCGACCAGATGCCGTCGGTGTGCCCGGTGAGCGTCTCGAGACACTCGCCGGAACCGGCGTCCCACAGCTTGATCGTTCGGTCGTCGCTACCGCTGGCCAGGATGCGGCCGTCCGTGCTGAATCGGATCACCTGCACCCAGTTCGCGTGCCCGGTCAGGGTGTTGACCACGGTCCACGTCCGGGTGTCCCAGATCTTGATGGTCCGGTCGTCGCTGCCGGTGGCCATGAACAGCCCGTCCGGGCTGAAGTCGACCGAGAACGTCCATCCGGTGTGAGCCCGCAGCGTCCTCAGGCAGGCGCCGCTGTCGACGTCCCAGATCTTGATCGTGAGGTCGCCGTAGCTGGCCACCAGCGTGCGTCCGTCGTGCGACGCGGCCAGCGCCTGCACCCAGTCGATGTATCCGTGCAGCGTGTTCCGGCAGACCCAGTCGCGGGTGTCCCAGATCCGCAGCGTGGTGTCATAGCCCCCGCTGACCAGGATCTGCCCGTCCTGAGAGAACTCGATCTTCCATACCTCGCCCCGATGCCGGGCCAGCGTGGTGAGGCAGGCGCCGTCCCGCAGGCTCCAGATCCGGATGGCGCCGCTCTCGCCGCTGCTGGCCAGGGTCTGGCCGCCGGGGTGGAACGCCACCGAGTGCACGCTGTCGGTATGGCCGCGCAGGGTGCGCACGCAGTCGCCGGAATCGGCCTCCCACAATTTGATCGTCTTGTCCCAGCTGCAACTCGCGACCAGCCGGCTGTCCGGGCTGAACCGGACCCCGCGGACCGTCTCGGTGTGGCCGGTGAGCGTCATCGGGTCGGTCCAGTCGAAGATGTTCCAGACCTTGACGGTGTGGTCCGCGCTGCCGCTCGCCAGCCGCTGCCCGTCCGGGCTGAAGTCCAGCGAGAAGACCTTGCGCTCGTGATCGGCCATGGTGGCGATGCACCTGCCGGTGGCGAGGTTCCACACCTTGATGGTGCGGTCCTCGCTACCGGTCGCGAGCAGGTTGCCGCGCGGGCTGAACGCGGTCGCCCACACGGAGTTGGTGTGCTCGCGAAACTCCTTGATGTACTGCCCGGTCTCCAGGTCCCACAGCCGGACGACCTTGTCCTCACCGCCGCTGGCCAGGGTCCGCCCGTCCGGACTGAACACCAGAGCGAAGATCCAGTTGATGTGCCCGCGCAGCGTCGCCACGACCTGGAGGTCCGCGAGCCGCCAGATGTGGATGTCGCCGTTGGAGGCGCTGGCGGCCACCAGCTCCCCGTTCGGGCTCAGCGCCAGGCAGGAGATCGGCCCGAAGGTCTGGGTGAACGCGCAGTCGGCCATGGCGGAATGCGCGAAACTCACCCCGTTGAGGCTGATCTCCTGGAGGTACGCCTGCCGCACGTTCAGCCCGGAGAAGTCGTAGCGCTCGATCCTCCCGGTCAGGCGGCAGAGCAGGTTGATGACGTTCCCGGCGGCGTAGCTCGGTGTGGAGTCGGCGAGGTCACGCAGCCTGCCGACATACTCGCGGAGCCGCTTCTCGGCCGCCGCCTCACCGCCCAGCTGGCCCTTGAGGTTGTCCACGATGGGGTTGGCGATCAGCCGGACCTGGGTCTCCCGGACATAGTCCCGCGCCAGCGCCTTGAGCAGGGCGTGGCTGTGCAGGAGATTGCGCTCGCCGGTGATCAGCTCCCGGGTGGCGCCCTCGATCAGCTGGTTGGTCAGGTGCTCGATGATGACCGGCTGGAGGCTGAATCGCGAGGAGGCCCGCTCGAGCGGCACCCGGCGCTGGAGCGACTGGATGGTCGACGGGAGCCGCCGCCGGGAGTCGAGGCGGAGGATGTTCGCCTCGAGCTCGACAAGCGTCACCGGCTCCCGGTCGATCGCGAGCCACACGAGGACTTCCAGCTCGGGCTCGGACAGCCGGTTGATGTGCCAGTCGAGCAGGTCCTGCAGGCCGTTGAAGACCGGCTTGCCCTGCGCCATGAATCGCGAGATGTCGCCGAAGAAGACCTCGGAGACGTGCTTGGCGGCGAGCTCGAGCGCCAGCGGGTTTCCGCTGTACAGCATGACGAGGTCGGACCAGTCGCTCTCGACGCCGGTGAAGCTGCCGATGTCGTCGAGGATCCTCCGGCCGCTGGCCTCGTCCATCCCGCCGATCTCGAAGCTGCGTACCGGACGGTTGATGCCCTCCATGTGCGAGACGTCGATCGGCTTCTCGCGGCTGTTGATGAGCAGGCAACTCTGGTGCGCGGTGGTGCCGATCCGCTTGAAGAGCTCGCCGAGGCCCTCGTAGCCGGGCCGGTATCCGTCCTCGAGCGCGTCGCCGCTCTGCAACACCGATTCCACGTTGTCGAAGGCGATGAGGCAGCGGTGGTTCTGCAGGTAATGCAGCAGCGTCTCGATCTGCTCCTCGAGCGAATCCGGCAGCGAGACCTGTTGCTGGTTGGAGACGAAGGCGATGACGTCCCGCAGGATCTCCGCGACGGGCGGCGCGTTGAGCAGGCTGCGCCAGACCACGAAGTCGAAGCTGCCGGCGACCCCGTGTCGCAGCTCGGCCGGCAGGTCGGTCCGGGTGATCCCGCCCCTGGCCAGCCCGAGCGTGACGGCGGTCTTACCGATCCCCCGAAGGCCCACGATGCTGACGATCCGGCACCGCTCGTCGACGATCCACCGGCGGAGCTCGGTCATCTCCCGGGTGCGGCCGAAGATGCTCGGGACGTCCGGCGCGTGGCCCCAGTCCACGTACTGCCGTTCCTCCTGGTCGGCGAGGAACAGCGACGGCAGGTGCGGCCACAGGTCCTCCATCACCTGTGCGGAGATCGCCAGGCCCCGCTCGCCGTGCCCCTGCATCATCCGCAGGATGCCGACCGCCGCGCCGTTCTCGGGGTCGATGATCGGTGAGCCGCTCTGGCCCGGCTGCAGGGTGAGATCATCGATGATCTTGATGTCCCAGGCCTCCAGCCGGTGCGGGCGCCTACGGGACTCCAGGCCGACCTGCTGGCCCAGCACGCCGCTCAGTTCCCGGATGACGTACTCCTGGCCGTGCACGCGCTGGAAGCCGGCGGTCCTGATCGCCATTCCCTTGGCGCCGGACGGCTGGAGGATCAGCGGAACCCGGTCGAGGCGCAACCCCACCCGGACGATGGCCAGATCGACATCCTGGTCCTCGCCGGACGCGATCACGCGGGCGCGAAGCCCGTCGGCGGTCACGCTCTCCGCGCCGCCGATCTCCCGGATGACATGGGCGCAGGTCAGGATGTACGTCGAGTGCGCGTCCCGATGAATGACGAAGCCGCTGCCGAATCGGGTGTTTTCAAGATCGGAGCTCGCCAGGCGGACGATGGAGTCGGCCCAGGACGCTTCGGCCATTCCCGTTCCTCTTTCTGGCGTCGGCTATTCCGCGGCGGTCTTGATCTTCAGATTCACCATGATGTTCGCGCCGGACTTGACTTTGGCCAAATAGATGTTGCCTTCGCCTTCGAAGCTGAAACCGAGCTGGATCTCGGCTGCCTCGATCTCGCCCTCGGACCGCAGCTCCCTGCACATGGCGATCACCGGCCGGCACACGCGCACCAGAACGGGTTGCAATTGGTCGAACGCCGTCTGGACCCGCTCGGCGAGTCCGCCGCTGATCTCGCGCGAGTAGGTGGTGGTCGCTTCTACTTCCACCAGGGTGCCGTCGGTCAGCTCGATCAGGCGAGTAGGCATTCCACTCCTTCACCGGCGGTTCTCGAAATGCCTGCTGGGAAGGCGGGTGCCCGGCCTCCCTCGGCGCGTGCCCCGAGCCTACGCGAGTCGGAGGACGGAAAGTAACAGCGCGACCACGCGAACGCGCCGCCGGCCTCAGTACAGGCTGGAGCGTCGGGTGGGGGAGAGGCGGAAGTGTTCGGTCCTCGTCACCTTCTCGGGGGCATCCAGCTGAAGGGGTGACCGGGTGAGCCACAGGAGCGCGTGCTCGCCCTCGCGAACCGGCAGCGCGGGGAAGTCGTTCGTGGCGTACTCGGTTCGGAGTACGGCCAAGGTGTCCGGCGGGTACCCGGCGGGATCGGGGAAGGGGTCGGCCCAGTACCAGATCGTCGCGTGCAGAATCGAGGCCGGATCGGCGTCGGCTCGGTCGAACACCGGCAGCGCAACGATCTCGCGGAGCAGGAGTACATCGTCCGAGTCGAGCATCGTCGCGTTCGCGGCCGGCCCGTGCCTGGCCCAGACCGGGCCGGTGTAGAAGGCGGCCAGGCCGGCGCGGCGTGACCGCATGTCGGGGAATCCGCGCAGCCACACGAACTGGTCGGGCCGGTCGAGATCGCGGAACTGGCCCAGCACCGCCATCCCGAGCTCCTCCTGCGTCTCGACGAATTCGCGGTCGAACAGGTCGATCAGCTCGTCGCGGCGGCCCTCGCGCAGGGTGTAGCGGCGCAGTTCGACGATCACACCAGGATCCTTTCCGGAAAGACTCTGTTACAGCTGCGCCCTCGCCTCGACGCCGTCAGCTGGTCGGCGGCTCTCCGCCGGGGCTCGATCGCTCCTCGAGCCAGAGCAGGTGTCCTCGTACCACCCAGCCGATCCAGTAGATCGCGAGCAGAACGACGAAGCTCGCGGCCGACACGACGGCCAGAACGGCAGCCAACGGTTGGAAGAAGCCCCCGTCGCCGTTCCAGCCTGAAGCTCCAAGCGCGGCGAGCACGGCGAAAGCGATCATGAGAATGGGCAGTACAGGTCGATCGACGGGATGCGGATGACGCGACAAGCTCACGTGACTCCTTCGGGACCTAGATCGGGAAGCTGCCGCGGCGCCAGTGCCAGTGGCCGCCCGCCTTCAGGTGGTCGATGGTCGCGCGCTGGAGCACGGTGCGGCGCGGCAGCTGGTCGAGCGGCGTGCTCAGGGTGCGGAACACGAACCGCAGCATCTCGACGTCGGCGTCCAGCCCCTCCGGCTCCTCGTAGGGCTCCAGCTCGAACCTGTGCTGGAACCGGGCGATGTTGGAGTCGCCGGGCAGGTACCGCAGCAGCTGCGGGTCGAGCAGCCACGAGCCGCAGGAGAAGGCCGTGTAGGGCTCGTCGGGAAAGTGGCGCGGGAAGAACGCGCGGGCCTCGTCGAGCGACGCGTCGACCGCCTCCGGTGTCAGCGGCCCGGCGTCGGGGATGTGCAGGCTGATGGCGGTGTCGCCGCGCTGGTGTTGCAGCCGGCCCAGCTCGTAGAGGCCGCCGCGGGCGTGCAGCGTCAGCCAGCTCTGCATGACCGGCCAGCCCTCGCCGTGCATCCGCCGGTCGACCGCGAGGTTGCGGCCCAGGTCGGCGAGGGTCACCCACGAAACGGCATCGGGGATGCCGTGGTCGCGGTGGTACTCGGTGACGACGTCGACCAGGGCCAGGTAGGCGTACACGTAGAGATGTCGCCAGGCGAGGCCGCGATCGCGCGGCAGTTCCGGGCCGGGCGGCAGCCATTCGTGGCCCCCGAGGTCCCCGCGGACGAGGGCGATCGAGCGGTCGAGCAGCCAGCGCAGCTCCGGGGTCCACAGTGTCGAGTCGGGGTCGGGCCAGCCCGCGATGATTTCCGCGGCGTCGTCCGGCCGGACCCCGAGCCGGTCGAGGATCGCCGGCGCGTCGGCCTTGGCGGGCAACGGAGCCGACGGCCGGTCGCCGGCGAGCCGGTCCACGCGCTCGATGTCCTCGACGGGTACCCCGAGCCGTGCGGCAATGTCGTGCAGATCCACGCGCCGACCTTACTGGCCGGTGTCGATCTGGGCGCGGGCTTCGTGGCGGACGGCGTCCCGTCCGGGCTTGGCGGGTTACAGGACTCGGGTGACACCCTCGGCGGCGATCCGGTCGTCGAGAACGTCGCGGTCCAGGTTGGCGCAGAGCACGATCGAGGCGCCGGCTGACAGCGGCGCCAGCAGCCAGCCCACGGGCTCTTCCCGCTGGGACGCGTCGATCAGCACGCGGTCACCCGCCCGTAGGTCCAGCGAGGCGGCGATGCTCTGCGCGATCTCGCCCCACTGCGCGTAGCTTGTGCCGTCGGTGCTGGCCGCGTCGTGCTGACCGGCCGGCACGTAGGCCGGGACGTCATCCGGGTGGCGCAGCGCCTCGGTGATGAAGTCCAGGTAGCCGGCCGGCACGTCGTCGGGCCGTTCGCCGTCCGGTGCCAGGCTCAGGACGTAGCGGTGCCGGGCCGGCGGCACCTCCTCGAGCCAGCTGTCCAGCCGTGCGCGTGAGACGAAGACGGCGTCCAGGGTGCGCTCGGGGGCCGGTTGCAGGCCCGCCCGCGCCCACGACCTGAACGAGACGGCGATCCCCGCGGACCAGGCGCCGAGCAGCACCGCGGCGGTCTGCCAGTGCGGCGGGAGCAGGACCCCGGCGTGCGCACCGGGCGCCAGCCCGCAGTCCTCGCGCAGCAGGCTCGCGGTCCGCGCGGCCCAGCCACCCAGATCCGTGGCGCTGAGTTCGGTCCGCTCGCCGGTGGCGTCGTCGTAGTAGGTCAGCAGCGGTCGGTCGGCACCGGTCAGCAGGACGGACAGATCGGCGTTGGCGGTCGACTGCATCGGCTTGCTCCGGGGTGACGTGACGACGGTGGGCGGCCCGCTGAACTCTAGCTATCGTCGCCGGGGTTAGGGCTCGATCAACAGCCGGGTGGTTTGCATCTTGGCCGCCAACGAGAATCGGGCTCCCTCCCATGGGAGGAAACCCGCTCTGACCTGCTGTGCTACCTGGTGGGCGATACTGGGATCGAACCAGTGACCTCTTCCGTGTCAAGGAAGCGCGCTCCCGCTGCGCCAATCGCCCTCGATCGTAATGCCGAGGTGGAGACGGGATTTGAACCCGTGTACACGGCTTTGCAGGCCGTTGCCTCGCCTCTCGGCCACTCCACCGAGCTGGCCCCGCACGTAACCTGTGGCGGCCTCTCCGAGCGGACGACGGGATTCGAACCCGCGACCCTCACCTTGGCAAGGTGATGCGCTACCAGCTGCGCTACGTCCGCTTGTCTTTCCGGTGGCGTTCCCCGGCGACGGATGAAACATTAGCGGGTACCCCGGCCCCTTGCCAAACCGGGGGTCCCTCGGCGCGTCGCGGGCTGGTTATCCACAGGCCAGGAAACGGGCGAGCGCCCAGCGCCTGTTCCCGCTTGGATGGCCTCATGGAGATCCGACAGATCACCGCCGCAGAGCGCACCGACGCCATGTTCCCCCTTCAGTCTTATGCCTTCATGCCCTCGCCCTGGGCCGATACCGATCGGGAGACCTACGCCCGGCGGATGCAGTATTACGACACCGCCGTCAGCCTCGTCGCCGAGGAGGACGGGCAGGCGCTGGCCGGCGTCGCCGCGTTCCCGATGCGGCAGAACGTGCGCGGTGTCGTTCACGACATGGCCGGGGTCGCGTCCGTCGCCACCCATCCGGCCGCGCGGCGTCGCGGCTTCGTCCGGGCGCTGCTGGGCCGGCTCCTGCACGAGATGCACGACCGGGGGAGCACGGTGAGCACCCTCTATCCGTTCCGTGCGTCGTTCTACGGCCGCTTCGGCTTCGTGGGCCTTCCGCGGGTCCGGACCGCCGCCTTCGCCCCGGAGGGCCTCTCGCATCTCCTGAGAGCCGATCTGCGCGGCGAGGTGGAGCGCCTGCCCATGCGGGAGGCCTTCGACGACTACAACGCCCTGACGCTGCGCCTGCTGGGCGAGCGGCACGGCTTCTCGGTGTTCGACGAGGTGCGCACCGCCGAGTTCCGGGAGAGCCCGGCTCGCTGGGTGGCGATCGCCCGGGTCGACGGCGAGGTGGTTGGCGCCGTCGCCTATCGGATCGACGAGTTCGGCGGTGACCTGTTCACGGACGACCTGCTGGTCACGGGGCCACTGGGCCGGGCGCTGCTGTTGCAGTTCTTCGCTCGGCACGTCGACCAGGTGGCCCGGATCGTCATGAAGATCGGGGTGGACGAGGTGCCGGAGTTGTGGGGGACCGACCTCGCGGTGCTCGCCGAGGGGCGCGTCGCGTTTCCCCGCCGGGGCGGGCCGATGGCTCGGCTGCTTTCGATGGAGGCGCTGACCGGCACCGCCACGCCGGCGACCGGGGCGGTGACGGTGGAGGTGACCGGCGACGAGTTCATCGGCGGGCGCTACCGGCTGGCCGGCGAGGACGGCCGGCTCGTTGTGGAGCAGAGCAAGGACGAGCCGGAGGCCACGCTCACCTGCTCCGGAATCTCGGCCCTCGCCTACGGCGTGCTCGACCCGATCGAGGTCACGACGAGAGGCTTCGGCCAGGTGGACGCCGCGGCGATCGACCCGCTGACCGCACTCTTCCCAAAGCAGATGCCCTACATGTTCGCCGACTTCTGATCACCCGCGGCGCGAAACCGATCCAGGTGCGACCGGCCAGCCGGCGGCACGCCCGCCGGCAGGCCGCCGAAATCGGCCGCGGGTCAGACCGCGGTCGGCAATACGGGCGGGCTGAACGTGCTCGTCGGCCCGCTGGGGAATTCGGCCGCGGGTCAGACTGCGGCCGGCAAACCGGCCGAGCTGAATGCTCGTCCGTCGTCTGTTACGACTGCTGAGTCGTAGCCGTCGGCGGTGCGCTTGGCGAGCCAGGCGATGCCCGCCTCGCCCATGGCCAGCGCGGCAGTCGCGTAGGCGTCGGCAAGTGCAAGGTCGGGGCCGACGACGGTCACCGACCGGAGACCCCGGGCGGGACCGCCCGTACGTGGATTGAAGACATGATCGCCACGCTCATAGGTACCGGAAGTCGCCACCGCCTGGTCGGTCAGCGCGAGCACCCAGCTCAGCTTGTCCGCCTCCCACGGGTGCCGGACGCCGACCCGCCACGGTGCGCCGGCACCGGACAGGCCGCGGGCCCTGATGTCCCCGCCCGCGTTCACGCAGTGGTTCACCGAACCCGCCTCGGCCAGGCGGGCCGACGCGACCTCCACCGACCACCCCTTGACGTACCCCGACGGGTCCAGCGGGCCGGCCGCGTACGCGTCGAAGTAGCCGTCGGTCTCCCGCCACAGGTCGGCGCACGCCTCCAGGACGTGGCGCATGTCCGCCGAGTAGTCCGCCGGTGTGATCTCCCGGCGGCGCAGGCGGCTGACCTCGCTGTCGTCCCGGTACGTGCTGAAGCGCCGGTCGACCTCGTGCAGCCAGCCGCAGGTGTCGCCGATCATCGTCCGCAGGTCCGCCTCCGGGAGGTCGTCCGCGAGGTCGATGCTGACGACCGTGCCCATGACGTGTTCGGCGTGATGCATGGTGCCGGACCTTACGCGGACGCGGCGTCGATCGCGGCCTGTAGGGACTTCACGTACGACTCCGAGGTGAACGTCGCGCCGGAGACCGCGTCCACCTCGGCGCTCTGTGCCTTGACCGTCGCCTGCTTGAGCGAGGCGATCGCCGGCGGGTTGATCGTCGCGCTGTCGCCGGTGAGCGGGTACGTGGCGTCCGCCGCGGTGATCTTGCCGCCGGTGACCTTGATCGAGACCTGGACGGTGCCGTACGGGTTCTTCGCCGCCGAGCCCTTGAAGACGCCGTTGGTGAGGCCGGCGCCACCGGCCTCACCCGACGCCTCGTCGGGGGACTTCTCGGGGGCGGCGGGCTTCTTCGACGCCTTCTTCGACGGGGTGGCGCTCGGGTCCGCGTCCTGTCCCGAGTTCGCCAGGTCGACCGCGGGCGGGGCGGCCGCGGGGATGACGGGTGCGGACACGCTCAGCCGGACACCGACGATCAGAGCTGCGCCGGTCAACGTCCCGATGGCTGCTGCGGTGCTGCGTCGCATGAGGAAACTCCCGGAAATCAGAATTCGAAGGGGTCTAGGTGCAACTGGCTGTCTGGCACTTCCAGCTCGCGCAGGGTCTGCACCGCGGCGTCCACCAGACCGGGCGGGCCGCACAGGTAGACATCCCGGCGGTTGACGTCAGGCACCAGACCGAGCAGGCCGTTCGCCGTGAAGAGGCGGCGCGGGCCCGGGTCGTTGCGGGAGCCGACGATGTAGCGGACCCAGGCGTCGCGCCGCTCGGCCAGGTCCTCCAGCTCCTCGCGGAAGACCAGCTCGTCGGGGCGGCTGGCGCGGTAGATCACGATCGTGTCCGGCGGCATGTCCTCGAGCAGGGCGCGGATCGGCGCGATGCCGCTGCCGCCCGCGATCAGCAGGGCGCGGCGGCGGGTGCGGCGCTGGGCGGTGAAGGTGCCGAACGGGCCCTCGGCCCAGATCGGTGTGCCCGGCTCCATCTCCGCCAGCTTCGCGGTGTGCCCGCCGACCGCCGCGACGGTCAGGCGCAGCCACTGCGAGTTCGGCGCCGCCGAGAGCGAGAACGGGTGCGACTGCCACCAGCCGTTGGCGGTCAGGAACCGCCAGCGCATGAACTGGCCCGCCTGGGCCGGAAGCTTGTCGAGGTTCTTGCCGTCGATGTAGATCGAGAAGGTGTTCGTGCCCTCGGCGACGACCTCGGCCACCTCGAAGCGGTGCCGCACGTTCAGCCAGAGCGGCTCGACCAGCCGGCCCCAGACCAGGGCGGCGATCACCAGCGCGCTCAGCCCGGGCCAGAAGATCGAGGCGAAGCGGCCGGACAGGTCCGCGCCCGTCGCGACCTGGTGGCCATAACCCAGCAAAAGCACGAGGTACGCGGTGAGGTGGATGAAGTGCCACAACTCGTACGGCAGCTTGCTGCGGGCCGCCCGGATCGAGATGAGGCTGATCAGCACCAGCAGGCCGGTGGCGACCGCCGCGCTGATCATCTCGGGGAGCGTGGTGATGATCGTCCAGGCCTGGTCGACCACGCCGGCCTCGGCCGTCAGCGCGTAGCCGTAGACGATGAAGACGATGTGCGCGAGCACCAGGACCACGAGCGACGTACCCAGCCAGCGGTGCCAGCGCAGCAGGTCGCGGGCGCCGACCCACTCCTCGAGCCAGGAGACCCGGCTCATCATCAGCAGCTGGATGAAGAGCACGTAGCCGCCGGCCAGGCCGGTGATCCGGCCGACCGCCAGCATCATGGTCGCGGTGTCGTTGATCGCGCCGGCCTGGGTGTCGAAGAGCCAGAGCGCGAGGCTGGCCGCCAGCCCGGAGAAGAACAGCAACACCATGAGCAGGCGGTTTCCCGAGGTGGCCTCGGCCGGCGGGCGGTCGTCGGTGACGATCGCCGGGCCGGTGCCCTGCCAGCCGGACGGCTCGGACGGCGCCTCGACGATGATGTCGCCGCGGGGCACGCCCTCGTTCAGGTCCGGCTGCTGCCAGAACTCGCGCTCGGGTGCGAGGGTCTGTGTGAACGCCGGCTCGCGCAGGTCGTCGAAGGATGGAAACGCGGTCGGCCCTGGTCGGCCGGCAGTGTCGCCGTTCGCTCGCGCCATCGACCTCACCCGCTCAGCAGTCGTCGTTCGGCGTCTGCCGCCCCCCGGCGGCTGACGTGACGGCCCGGTTCTCGGCAGGCCGTCGACGGGTACTACGCGGTTTAGCGGGTTAAGGCTCAAACCTGAGAGGAAAAAGTCAGTTGTACGAGATGATCTTGTCTATCAGGCCGCCGCCGGGGAAGTCGAGCATGACCATTCCGGTACGGGTCAGGCCGTGACCCTCATTGAGGTAGATCAGCAGAAACGGGTCGACGCCCTGCACTCCGAACGCGCCGCCGGCCACCTGCTGCGGCTGGGCGAAGATGCTGGAACCGCTGCCGAAATTGACGTACATCTTCGCCGGGTCGCCGGCGCTCGTGGCGTCGAGATGGCGCCTGACCTGGTCGCGCTTGGTGGCGATGGCGCCGACGTTGGGCACCGAGTAGTTGTCCTGGACGTAGGTCGAGGAGCCGTTGCCCCACTGCGCGAACTGGGTCAGCCCGTAGTGCTCGATCGGGCTGCCGTACGCGCCGTGCAGCACGGCGAGCACCACCTTGCCCCGGACCGCGCCCAGCGTGGGCGTCGCGGCGGCGGCCCCGCGGGTCACCGACGGCTGCCAGAACAGCGAGGAGACGTACGAGTCGAAAATGTCCGGAAAGCTCTTCTGGCCCGACACGTCGGTACAGGATCCGATTTCTCCCGTGCACTCCTGCTTGAGCCGCATGACGACGGTCTCGCCCGGGTGGGCCGCGAGGAAGGTGCGCAGTACGTTCAGGACATCGTCGAAATTGGCGTTCTGATAGACCGCGCCGTGGTGGATCGTGAAGGTGTTCCCGCCGTTCACCCGGGCGCGAATGTCGATCATTCGGATGCCGGCGTCGAGTTGCCGGGCCAGCGTCGCACCGCTGTCGCCGAAGCTTTCCTGGGTCTGGGTCAGCGCGCCGCCGTGGATCGACATCGAGTTGTGCGTGCCGGGAATGGACAGCGCGGATAGACCGGTCGAATCGGGCAGGGATTGCATCCAGTCCGGATGACTCGCCGAACCGAGCGTCCGATAGGACGCATCGGCAGCGAGCGCGCGTGCGGGTGCGGCGCGGAGCGCGCCGAGCGCGGCGTTCGGCGTGGCATCGAGTGTGGTGGCCGCGGCGTCGTGCACGGCGGATTCGGCGTGGTGTGTGGCGCCGGCCGCTTTGGATGCGAGGGCGGTGGTGGAGGTGGCGTGCGCGGCGGTGGGTGCCGCTACCAGTGAGGCAAGGGCCGCGAGGACTGCGAGGGAGCCCATCATGCAGTGAAACATATCGATTTATGAGGGACCGCGGAAGCCCTCCGGATTCCGGCGGCTAACGTCACGACGTGACTGACAACCCCGCCGTCCTCACCGTGGTCGGCATCGGCGCCGACGGCTGGCCGGGCCTGACGGGTACGGCCACGGCGGCATTGACCGGCGCTGAGGTGATCTTCGGGAGCTCGCGCCAGCTGGCCCTGCTGCCGGAGTCCGTCGCGGCGGAACTTCACCCGTGGCCGACGCCGCTGGTTCCCGCGCTGCGGGGTCTGCTCGAATCACGTCGCGGCCGGCGCATCGCGGTCCTGGCCAGCGGCGACCCGATGTTCCACGGCATCGGCGCGACCCTGATCCGCCTGGTCGGCGCGGCGTCGGTGCGGGTCATCCCGAGTCCGTCGTCGGTGTCGCTCGCGGCCGCGCGGCTGGGCTGGCCGCTCCCGGATGTCGACGTGCTGAGCCTGGTCAGTGCGCCGGTCGAGGAACTGCACCCGCTCATCCACCCGGGCCGCAAGATCCTGATCCTCAGCGCGGGTGCGCGAACCCCGGCGGCCGTCGCGGCCCTGCTCACTTCCCGGGGGTACGCAGACAGCGTCGTGACCGTGCTCTCCCAACTCGGCGGCCCCGCTGAGGAACTGATCGCCGGAACCGCGGCTAACCTCGGCTCCGCCGACTTCGACCCGTTGAACGTCGTCGCCGTTGTCTGTTCGACAGGAGCCGACGTGTCCACAAGGCCCTCCCGGCCCGCCGCACCGTGGGCCGGTTCGCCGAAATCCAGTGGGACCGACGCCGGGCACTCGGCTGGCGGGCACTCGGCTGGAGGGCACTCGGCTGGAGGGCGCATGGATGGCGGCCAGGCGGATGGCGGCCACGCGGATGCCCGGCATTTGGAAAGCGGCCATGCGGATGTCGGGTGCCTGGATGGCGGCCATGCGGACGGCGGGCACCCGGATTTCGCGCACGCGGACGATGGCCACGCGGACGGTGGCCGCTCGGCTGACGGGCTGTCGGACGGCAGGAACCTGGATGTCAGCCACGCGGATGGCGGGCGTCAGGACGCCGGGCATTTTGACGGCGGCCGCTCGGTTGGCGGCCATTCGGACGGCGGGCACCCGGATGCCGGGCATCTGGACGGTGGCCACTTGGACAGCGGACACATGGATTCCGGGCACACGGACAGTGGACTCTCGGGCGGCGGCCGGCACTTGGATGGTGGGCGCCTGGATGGTGGCCTGCCGGATGGTGGGCGCTCGGGTGGTGGGCGCTCGGGTGGTGGGCGTTCGGGTGGTGGGAACGGGGATCCGGTCCTGGTCGGGCCTCGGCCGTTGGTTCCTGGGCTGTCCGACTCCGTCTACGCGAGCGACGGTCAGCTCACCAAACGCGAGGTCCGCGCCGTAACCCTGGCGCTTCTCGGCCCGCAGCCCGGCGAGCTGCTCTGGGACATCGGCGCCGGCTCCGGCAGTATCGCGATCGAGTGGATGCGTACCCACCGGGACTGCCGGGCGATCGCCATCGAGTCGTCCGCCGAACGAGTCGAGCGGATCGTGCGGAACGCGGCCGCTCTCGGGGTACCGAAGCTCAGGGTTGTCGAGGGCCGCGCGCCCGGCGCTCTCGCCGGGCTGCCCGCGCCCGACGTGGTTTTCGTCGGCGGCGGACTGACCCGCGACGGCGTCGTCGAGGCCGCCCTGGCCGCGTTGCCCGCCGGTGGGCGGCTGGTCGCCAACGCGGTGACCTTGGAATCGGAGGCGGTGCTGGCGGCCTGGTATGCGCGGCTGGGCGGCGAGCTGACGCGGATCGCCGTCAACCGGGCTTCGCCGGTCGGCGGGTTCACGGGATGGAGAGCGATGATGCCGGTGACCATCTGGTCGGTGATCAGGCCGTGACGGTGCATTTCATCGGGGCCGGGCCGGGTGCGGCCGACCTGATCACGGTACGTGGGCAGCGGCTGATCGGGTCGTCGCCGGTCTGCCTGTACGCGGGCAGCCTCGTGCCCACCGAGCTGCTGGCGTTCTGCCCGCCGGGTGCGCGGCTTGTCGACACGGCCGGGCTGGATCTGGACGAGATTCTCGCCGAGATGGTGGCCGCGGCGAAGGCGGGGCAGGACGTGGCCCGGCTGCACTCCGGTGATCCGTCGGTGTTCAGCGCGGTCGCCGAGCAGATGCGGCGGCTCGACGCGGCCGGGATCGGCTACGACGTGACGCCGGGTGTGCCCGCGTTCGCGGCGGCGGCCGCGGCGCTGGGGCGGGAGTTCACGGTGCCCGGGGTCGCGCAGACGGTGATTCTGACGCGGACCGCCGAGCGGGCCACGGCGATGCCGCCGGGTGAGGATCTCGCGACGCTGGGTGCGAGCAGGTCGACGATGGTGTTGCACCTGGCCGTGCAGCGCATCGAAGCGGTGGTGGCCGAGCTGGTGCCGAACTACGGCGCGGATTGCCCGGTGGCGGTGGTGGCGCGGGCGAGCCGGGAGGACGAGCTGATCGTCCGGGGCACGCTTGCCGACATCGCCGGGAAGGTGACCGCCGCGGGCATCCGGCGTACCGCGGTGATCGTGGTCGGTGCGGCGTTGACGGCCTCGGTTTTTCCCGGCAGCCATCTCTATTCGACTCAGCGTTGCCGGTCGTGAGGGTGCTTGTCCTCGGCGGTACGACCGAGGGGCGGGCGCTGGCCTCGGCCTGTGCCGCGGTGGGCGGTGTCGAGGTGGTCAGTTCGCTCGCCGGGCGTACCGGGGCGCCGGTGCTGCCGGCGGGTGAGGTGCGGATCGGCGGGTTCGGTGGCGTGGACGGGCTTGCCGCCTACCTGCGTGCGGAGGCGGTCGGGGCGGTGGTGGACGCCACCCATCCGTTCGCGGCGACGATCACCGGGAACGCCGTGGCCGCGGCGGCGCTGGCGGGGGTGCCGCTGCTCGTGCTGCGCAGGCCGGGGTGGGTCGAGCGGC
This sequence comes from Amorphoplanes digitatis, assembly GCF_014205335.1. Lineage (NCBI taxonomy): Bacteria > Bacillati > Actinomycetota > Actinomycetes > Micromonosporales > Micromonosporaceae > Actinoplanes > Actinoplanes digitatis. Next base: position 1,401,821 of record NZ_JACHNH010000001.1, read on the forward strand.
CCGGGGACGTCTGGCATCGGGCGGCGTCGCTCGCCGCGGCCGCCGCGGCGCTGCCGGGGCTGGGGGAGCGGGTCTTCCTGACCACCGGGCGGCAGACCCTCGCCGCCTTCGCCGGGGTGGCGGGGTGCTGGTTCCTGTCCCGCTCGGTCGAGGCGCCGGTCCCGCCGGTGCCGGCGCGTCTCGAGGTGCTGCTGGACCGGGGGCCGTTCACCCTCGACGGCGAGCGTGAGCTGCTGGCCCGGCACCGCATCGACGTGCTGGTGACCAAGGACAGCGGCGGGAGCGCGGCGAAGCTCGACGCCGCCCGCGACGCCGGCATCCCGGTCGTGGTGGTCGACCGGCCACCCCTGCCGCCGTCGGTCGAGGTGGCGGCGACCGTGGAGGCCGCCGTCGAGTGGCTCAGGCGGGGTAGTGCCGGGGCGTGTACATCTGGGTAGTGCCGTCGCCGCGGGTCGCCATCCGGGTCTGGCTCGAGCCGACGATCAGCAGGCAGCGCATGTCGATCGTGGCCGGGTCCAGTTCGCCCAGCGTCGTCACCCGTACCGACTCCTCCGGCCCGCCGACGTCGCGGCCGACCGCCACCGGGGTGTCCGGGGCGCGCCGCTCCAGCAGCAGCTCACGGGCGTTCACCAGCTGCTGCTTGCGGCTCTTGGACGCCGGGTTGTAGATGGCGATGACCAGGTCGGCGCTCGCCGCCGCGGTCAGCCGGGACGCGATCACCTCCCAGGGCTTGAGCCGGTCGGAGAGGGACAGCACGCAGAAGTCGTGGCCGAGCGGGGCGCCGACCCGGCTCGCCACGGCCTGGGCCGCGGTCAGCCCGGGCACCACCCTGACCGGCACGTCCTTCCACTGCGGATCCTCGGCGGCCTCCAGTACCGCCGCCGCCATCGCGAACACGCCGGGGTCGCCGGAGGAGACCACCGCGACGCGGCGGCCGCGCTTCGCCAGGTCCAGGGCGAACGCCGCCCGTTCGGCCTCGACGCGGTTGTCCGACGGGTGGCGGCGCTGGCGCGGGTTGGGCGGGACGCGGTCCACGTACGGGCCGTAGCCGACGATGTCGTCCGCCTCGGCCAGGGCCGATCGGGCCTGCGGGGTGAGCCATTCGGGTCCGGCGGGGCCGAGCCCGATCACGGTTACCAGGCCATCCGGCGCGGGCGAAGGTGGGGCCCCGGCAAAGCCGAAGGCTGCGGCGGCCGGGCTGGGCAGCAGGGCCAGGGAGAAGTACGGCACCGTCGCCGGGTCGATGTCGGCGAGGCGGCCGTACCGTTCGCGGTCGGTGGTCGCGCGCTCCACGTACCAGGCGTCGGCTAGGCGGCCGGACTGTTCCAGGGCGTCGCGGACGCCGGGGAAGGTGCGGCCGAGCTTCATGATCGCGGCGGAGTCGGTGCCGGCCAGCCTGGCCGCGAGTTCGGCCGGGGGCAGGGTGCCGGGCAGCACGGTCAGGGTCTCGTCGCGTTCCATCAGCGGCCGGCCGAGCACCGCGGACGCCGCGCTCACCGACGTCACGCCGGGCACGACCTGCGCGTCGTAGCGGCCCGCGAGCCGCTTGTGCATGTGCATGTACGAGCCGTAGAAGAACGGGTCGCCCTCGGCGAGCACGACCACGTCGCGGCCCGCGTCGAGGTGCGCGGCGAGGCGCTCCGCGCTCTGCGCGTAGAACTCGTCGATGGCGCCCTGGTAGCCGCCCGGGTGGTCGGTGGTCTCGGTGGTGACCGGGTAGATGAGCGGTTCCTCGATCTGGCCCTCGCGCAGGTACGGGTCCGCGATGGCGCGGGCGTTGCTGCGCCCGTGCCGGGCCGCGTGGTACGCGATCACGTCCGCCGCGCCGATCAGCCGCGCCGCCTTGACGGTGACCAGCTCCGGGTCGCCCGGACCGAGCCCGACGCCGAACAGCCGACCCGCCATGCCTACTCCTCCTCCGACGCGAGGGCGTTGACCGCCGCCGCCGTGATCGCGCTGCCGCCGCGCCGCCCGCGGACGACAAGGAATTCCAGGTCGGAGGCGGCCAGGGCGTCCTTGGACTCGGCCGCGCCGATGAAGCCGACCGGGATGCCCAGCACCGCCGCCGGCCGCGGCGCGCCGTCCTCGATCATCTCCAGCAGCCGGAACAGGGCCGTCGGCGCGTTGCCGATCGCGACCACCGCGCCGGCGAGGCGGTCACCCCACAGCTCCAGCGCGGCGGCGCTGCGGGTGTCGCCGGTCCGGGCGGCGAGCGCGGGAACCGCCGGGTCGCGCAGCGTGCAGACGACCTCGTTGCCGGCGGGCAGCCGCGCCCGGGTCACCCCGGCGGCGACCATCTCGGCGTCGCAGAGGATCGGCGCGCCGCCGAGTAGCGCCTTGCGGGCGGCGGTGACCACGCCCGGGCTGAAGCCGACGTCGCCGGCCAGGTCGACCATCCCGCAGGCGTGGATCATCCGGACCGCGACCCGGGCCACATCGGACGGCAGCCCGGACAGGTCCGCCTCGGCCCGGATCGTCGCGAACGACCGCCGGTAGATCTCCGCGCCGTCGCGCACGTAATCCATCTCAGCCCTTCCTCGCGGCGCTGACCAGCGCCCCCACCTCGGTAACCACCGCGGATTCGGATCCGCCCGGCGAGCTCACCCGGTAACCCGATCCGGTCGCCTCGACCCGCACGTGCGGGCCGGCCGGGCTGCCGCATCCGCGCGCGCACCCGACCCAGTGCACGGGCAGGCCGGTGCCGGCCGTGGTCGCCGCGTCCGCGTCGTGCCGGACGTCGGCCAGCGACTTCGCGCACCCGGGCCGGCCGGCGCAGGCCGTCACCCCGGCCCACCGCGACCCGGCGGCCACGTCGAGGCCGGCCGCCGTCAGCGCCGCGGCCCACGCCCGCGCCGCCTGCGGCGTCAGGCCGGGCAGCACGATCCCACGCCACGGCGTGACGGTCACGGTCGCGGCGGGTTCGAGAACCCTCAGCTGTACGGAACTCAGGCGCCCGAGCGGCACCAGCGCCCCGACGGCGACGCGCCCGCCGGGCTGCTCGATGAGCCCGATCGGCTCCCAGGGGCCGGGCCGGGGTAGCACCACGGCCGGCCCGAGCCGCAGGCCGAGCGCCGCGGCGGTCCGGGCCGCCACCCGCGCGGGCCCGTCGTCCAACTCCCGCACCCGCCACGCCACCGGCCGGTGATCGTCGGCCGGCGCGCCCGCGGAGCCGCCCGCGGCCTGTTGCGCGGCGCGCTCGTCGAGGAAGGCGTGCGCGGCCGCCAGCAGCGCCGGGACCACGGCACCGGCGGCGACGCGCAGGCCCGCGTCGGCGCCGGCGAAGAGGATCGCGACCGCGGCGCGCCCCGGCCGCCCGCCGGCCGGGCCAACGGGAAGGTCAGCGCCAACGGGAAGGTCAGCGCCGTCGGGAAGGGCGGCGCCGTCGGGAAGGGCGGCCACGTCGGCCGAGAATGCCACGTCGCCCGAGCCCGCGTCGACGGCGAACAGGAACCGCCCCGGCAACGAGGCCAGCCGCGGATCCGCGCACAGTGCCCGGTCGAGACGCGCCACATCCGAGCCGTCGCCCAGCGGGGACGCCGCTATGTTGCGTACCAGTTCGTGGGTGTCGGAGGGCAGCAGGCCCGCCGCGCGCAGGCGGGCCGCGAGCCGCGCCACCGGGGCGTCCCTCAACGCCCTGAGCTGTAGGTTTGCCCGGCTGGTCAGCTCGACGTTGCCGTCGCCCCAGTGCTCGGCCATTTCGCGCAGCGCACCGGCCTGCGCGCCGGTCAGGCGGCCGCCCGGCACCCGGACGCGCGCGAGCGGGCCGTCGGCCGCCGCGTGCAACCGCAGCGCGCCGGGGCAGGCGTCGGCGTCGGCACGCGTGGATGGCTGGGACACGGCCCGGATACTACGGAGCCGGGCTGACAACTTCCCGGCGGCGGTCGGCATCGTCACACCGGGCGCCCCGCCTTGACTCGGCCCGCGCCGGTCGCGAGAGTGGGAGTCCACGTGCGGCGACGCCGCGGAGGAAGCCGGTGCGATTCCGGCGCGGTCCCGCCACTGTCACCGGGTGCTGATCACCCGGGAGCCAGGAACTCCGGTCGCCGTGTTTCCTTCGACCCGGGGCGCGGACCCCGAGGGGAGAGCCGTGTTTCTGCTGCTGTCGACATCGGACACCGACCTGCTGAGCGCCCGTGCCGCCGGCTCGGCGTACCGCCTGGCCAATCCGGCCCGGACCGCGGTCGCCGACCTTCCCGCCCTGCTCGACGGGGTCGAGCTGGTCGTCGTGCGCCTCCTCGGCGGGCGCCGGGCCTTCGAGGAGGGCCTTGACGCGCTGCTCGCCGGGCCGGTCCCGGTGGTCGTCCTCGGCGGCGAGCAGGCGCCCGACGCCGAGCTGATGAAGCTCTCGACCGTGCCCGCCGGCGTGGCCGCCGAGGCGCACGGCTACCTGGCGTACGGCGGCGCGGAGAACCTGGCGGCGCTGCACGACTTCCTCTCCGACACGATCCTGCTGACCGGCCGGGGCTTCGCGGCGCCGGTCGCGGCTCCCGACTGGGGCGTGCTGGAGCGCGACGCCGCGGACGCCGACGGTCCGGTGGTCGCGGTGCTCTACTACCGCGCGCACCACATGGCCGGCAACACCGGCTTCGTCGAGGCGCTGTGCCGGGCGATCGAGGCAAAGGGCGGGCGGCCGCTGCCGATCTTCACGGCCTCGCTGCGCACCGCCGCGCCGGAGCTGCTCGCCGAGCTGCGCCGGGCCGACGCCCTGGTGGTGACCGTGCTCGCGGCCGGCGGCACCCGGCCCGCGACGGCGTCCGCCGGCGGCGACGACGAGGCGTGGGACGTCGGCGTGCTCGCCGACCTTGACGTGCCGATCCTGCAGGGCCTCTGCCTGACCAGCAGCCGCGCCGCCTGGGAGGACAGCGACGACGGCCTCTCCCCGCTCGACGCGGCGACGCAGGTGGCGATCCCCGAGTTCGACGGGCGGATCATCACCGTGCCGTTCTCGTTCAAGGAGATCGACCCCGACGGGCTCTCGGTCTACGTGCCGGATCCCGAGCGCGCGGCCCGGGTCGCCGGCATCGCCGTCGCGCACGCCCGGCTGCGGCACATTCCGCCGGCCGAGCGCCGGATCGTGGTCATGCTCTCGGCGTACCCGACGAAGCACTCGCGGATCGGCAACGCGGTCGGCCTCGACACGCCGGCCTCGACCGTGCGCCTGCTGCGGGCCATGAGTGAGCGCGGCTACCGGGTCGGCGACTTCCCCGGCGTGGCCGAGCAGGACGGCGACCAGCTCATCCACGCGCTGATCGCGGCCGGTGGGCAGGATCCGGACTGGCTGACCGAGGAGCAGCTCGCCGGCAACCCGGTGCGGATCTCCGGCGACTCCTACCGCGCCTGGTTCGCGACGCTGCCGGCCGGCCTGCGCGAGTCGATGGAGCGGCACTGGGGGACGGCGCCGGGCGAGCTCTACGTGGACTCCGGCGACATCGTCCTCGCCGCGTTGCGCGGGGAGAACGTCGTCGTCATGGTGCAGCCGCCGCGCGGCTTCGGCGCCAACCCGGTCGCCATCTATCACGACCCCGACCTGCCGCCGAGCCACCACTATCTGGCCGCGTACCGGTGGCTGGCCGACGGCTTCGGCGCGCACGCGGTCGTGCACGTCGGCAAGCACGGCAACCTCGAATGGCTGCCCGGCAAGAACGTCGGCATGTCCGCCTCGGACGGCACCGACGCGGCGCTCGGCGACCTGCCGCTGATTTACCCGTTCCTGGTCAACGACCCGGGTGAGGGGACACAGGCGAAACGGCGCGCGCACGCCACCCTCGTCGACCACCTGATCCCGCCGATGGCCCGCGCCGAGTCCTACGGCGACATCGCCCGGCTCGAGCAGCTGCTCGACGAGCACGCGAACATCGCCGCGCTCGACCCGGCGAAGCTGCCCGCGATCCGCTCGCAGATCTGGACCCTGATCCAGGCCGCCCGGATGGACCACGACCTCGGCCTGGACAACCGGCCGGACGACGAGGAGTTCGACGAGTTCATCCTGCACGTCGACGGCTGGCTCTGCGAGATCAAGGACGTCCAGATCCGCGACGGCCTGCATGTCCTTGGCGCCGCGCCGACCGGCGAGGCCCGGGTCAACCTGGTGCTGGCGATGCTGCGCGCCCGCCAGATGTGGGCCGGCCAGGTCGCGGCCCTGCCCGGGTTGCGCGAGGCGCTGGGGCTGGCCGAGGAGGCGTCCACCGCCGAGACCGACGCCGTCGAGGAGCGGGCCCGGGCGCTGATCGTCGCGATGGAGGCGGCCGGCTGGGACCCGGAGGCGGCCGCGCGGGTCAGCGACGACGAGACGGTCGCGAGCGTGCTGCGTTTCGCCGCCACCGAGGTCGTGCCGCGCCTCGCGAGGACCACCGACGAGCTGACGAACGTGCTGCACGCGCTCGACGGCGGCTACGTGCCGGCCGGGCCGAGCGGCTCGCCGCTGCGCGGCCTGATCAACGTGCTGCCCACCGGCCGCAACTTCTACTCCGTCGACCCCAAGGCGATCCCGAGCATGCTGGCCTGGGAGACCGGCCAGGCCATGGCCGACTCGCTGCTCGCGCGCTACCGCGCCGACTACGGCGACTGGCCGCGGTCCGTCGGGCTCTCGGCCTGGGGCACGAGCGCCATGCGTACGGCGGGCGACGACATCGCGGAGATCCTCGCGCTGATGGGCGTACGCCCGATCTGGGACCAGGCCTCGCGCCGCGTCACGGGCATCGAGCCGATCGGCCTCGACGAGCTGGGCCGGCCCCGCGTCGACGTGACGGTGCGCATCTCCGGCTTCTTCCGGGACGCGTTCCCGCACGTGGTGGCCATGCTGGACGACGCGGTCGGCCTGGTCGCCGGTCTCGACGAGCCGATCGAGTCGAACTACGTCCGTGCGCACGCGCTCGCCGACGTCGCCGCGGAGAAGACCTGGCGCCAGGCCACCACGCGGATCTTCGGCTCGCGGCCGGGCGCATACGGTGCGGGGATCCTGCCGCTGATCGACAGCCGGGACTGGCGCGGCGACGCCGACCTGGCCGAGGTCTACGCGGTCTGGGGCGGGTTCGCCTACGGCCGGGGGCTGGACGGGGTCGAGGCGCGCGGCGACATGGAGGCCGCGTACCGGCGGATCGAGGTCGCGGCCAAGAACATCGACACCCGCGAGCACGACATCGCCGACTCGGACGACTACTTCCAGTACCACGGCGGCATGATCGCCACGGTGCGCGCGCTGACCGGGCGGGCGCCGGCCGCGTACATCGGGGACTCCACGAACCCGGACGCGACGCGGACCCGCAGCCTGACCGAGGAGACGGCCCGGGTGTTCCGGGCCCGGGTGGTCAACCCGCGGTGGATCGCCGCCATGCGCCGGCACGGCTACAAGGGCGCCTTCGAGCTGGCCGCGACGGTCGACTACCTCTTCGGGTACGACGCGACGGCGGGCGTCGTCGCGGACTGGATGTACGAGCAGCTCACGGCGGCCTACGTGCTGGACCCGGAGAACCAGAAGTTCATGACCCGGTCGAACCCGTGGGCGCTGCACGGCATCACCGAGCGCCTGTTGGAGGCGGCGGACCGCGGTATGTGGGAGGCGCCGGAACCAGCCACCCTCGCCGCGCTACGGCAGGTCTATCTGGAGACCGAGGGGGACCTGGAAGGCGACGCCTAGCCCTTAGGCCCGGCGGCGCAGCAGGTAGGTGTCCATGATCCAGCCGTGGCGTTCGCGGGCCTCCGCGCGCACCCGGCGGATCTCGTCGGCCACCTCGTCGAGCGGCCCGGCCACCAGCAGCTCGTCCTCGGTGCCGAGGTACGCGCCCCAGAAGATCTCCACGTTCTCGGCGTCAACGGTGCCGAACGTCTGGTGCGCGTCCAGCATCACGATCACGTCGTCGGCGCCGTCCGGCCATCCCTCGGCAAGCCGGCGTCCCGTGGTGACCTGGAACGGCCGGCCGACCCGGTTCAGGCCGATCCGGTGCCGGGCGGCCAGGGTCGAGACGCTGCTGATGCCGGGGATGACCTCGTACTCGAAGGTGGTCTGGCCGCGGGCCAGGATCTCGTCGAGGATGGCGATCGTCGAGTCGTAGAGCGACGGGTCGCCCCAGACCAGGAACGCGCCGGTCTCGCCGTCGAGCAGGTGCTCGCCGATGAGCGCCTCGGTGACCTCGGAGCGCCGGCGCCGCCAGTCGGCGATCGTGGCCTCGTAGTCCGCCGGCGCCCGGTCGCGGTCGGGGTCGCGGCCCTCCGCGATGCGCCGGCTCGGCCGGCCGTATGCCTTCAGCATCCGGCGCCGGAGCTCGATCATGCTCTCCTTGGCCTCGCCCTTGTCGAGGAGGAAGAACACGTCGGTCCGGCCGATCGCCTTGGCCGCCTGGAGGGTCAGCTGGTCGGGATCGCCCGATCCGATCCCGATGACGTAGATCTTCCGCACCCCAGCAGTCTGCCGTACGGCCCGCGACGAGCGCCGTCAGGACCGGGCGAGGACGCAGAACTCGTGGCCCTCCGGGTCGGCCAGGCACGTCCACGGGACGTCGCCCTGGCCGATGTCGAGGTCGGTGGCGCCGAGGGCCCGCAGCCGGGCCACCTCCGCCGCATTGTCGTCGCCGGGGTACGGCAGCAGGTCGAGGTGGACGCGGTCCGGCGTGGTCTTCGCGCCGGGGACGCGGAGGAATTCGAGATAGGGGCCGGCGGAGCGCAACGACGCGAATTCGTCGTTCGCCTCGTGCGGTGCCCAGTCCGTCGCCTCGCCCCAGAACCGGGCCATGGCCCGCGGATCCGCGCAGTCGACCACCACGGCGGCGATCGGCCCGGTGTCCCGGTAGACCTCCCGGGGCTCCAGCACGCAGAACTCGTTGCCCTCCGGATCGGCCAGGACCGCCCACGGCACCTCGCCCTGTCCCACGTCGGCGGGCGTCGCGCCGAGCGCCAGCAGGCGCGCGACCAGCTCGGCCTGGTGTGCCGCGGAGGCCGTGGCGAGGTCGAGGTGTGTCCGGTTCTTCGCCGCCGTCTTGGGTTGCGGCACCGGGACGACGTCGATGCCGAGGACGACCGGGTCCGGCCAGACGAGGCCGCCGGCGGGCCCGACGTAGGTCGTCCGGCCCGAGTAGGCGCTCCAACCGAGCGCCTCCGCCCAGAACCGGCCGACCGCCGCGTGATCGACGGCCTTGATGTTCACCTGAACGGGTCGCAGGGCCATGTCAGACCGCCACCGCCGTCGCGCGGGCGTGTTCGATGGCCAGCTCCAGGGCGCCGCGCAACGCCGCGTCGGTGCCAAGGGCGCCGTGCTCCACCCGGATCGGGCCCGGGAAGGAGATCGCCGTGCGTACCCGGGGCAGCAGCGCCGGATGCGTGCCCACCGGGCCGCCGAGCAGGACCAGCGCGGGGTCGACCACCGCGGCGACCGAGTTGATCACCCGGGCCACCGCCTCCGCGAGCACCCGCAGCGCCGTCTCGTCCGCCCGGTCGAGCAGCGCCAGCGCCGCGGCCACGTCGTTGGAGGGCGCGTCCGAGCGTCCCAGCCCGCCCGCCGCCAGGTCCGCCGCGAGCGTCGGCGCCGAGGAGCCGGGCAGGTAGCCGATCTCGCCGGCCAGCCCGTGCGCGCCCCGGATGAGCTGGTCGCCGATGTACAGCCCGACGCCGAGGCCGGCACCCACGTAGACGTACGCGAAGCTGGCCTCGCCCGCCGCCCGGCCCGCCCGGTGCTCGGCCAGCGCGGCGAGGTTGACGTCGTTGTCGACGAGCACCGGGGCCGGCACCAGGTCGCCGATCATCTCCATCGGACTGAGCAGGCCCTCCGGGAACGGCGTGCCGGCCAGCGGAACGGTCTGGTGGGTGGCCGGGTCCACCGGGTTCGCGATCGAGACGCCGACCGTGCGCAGCGGGCCCGCGCCGCCGTCGATCGTGCGCACCGCGGCCCGCACGCTCTCGACGAGCGCCGGGGCGTCGCCCGGTGGGGTGGGCGGCCGGCGCAGCTCGGCGCGGGTGCGCCCGGCCAGGTCGGCCGCGCGGGCGTGCACGCCGGACTGGTCCAGTTCGAGGGCGAGCACCCATCCGGACCGCGCGCCCAGCTCGTAGAAGGTGCCGACCCGGCCGCGCCGGCCGGTCTCCTTCAGGCCGGTCGCGTCGAGCAGCCCGACCTCGACCAGGCGGCGGACCGCCTCGGAGACGGTCGGCCGCGAGTAGCCGGTGACGTCCGCCAGCTCGGCCCGCGTGGTCCGGCCCTGCCGGATGGTCTCGTCGAGCAGGCGCCGGTCGGTGGCCTCGCGCAGGACCGTCTGCGGCAGTGCCCGGGCGACCTCGTTCACGGACCCCCCTTGTGATCTCGCCTGCCGAGCTCTTACATTAGGACAACCTTCTAGTTAGGTCACCTAATCAAATACGCCCAATCGACGCAGGGAGACACCGATGAGCACCGCACCGGCCGACATCCCCACCGCCATCCGCGAGACCAAGGCGCGGCTGCGGGCGCAGATCGGCGACGTCGCCGGGGCCTTCGCCCGGGCCGAGGCCGCCGTGCGCGCCGAGGTCGACGAGATCGTCGCCCAGCGCGGGCGGGGTGAGGAGGTCTGGCCCGTCGTGCGGTTCGCCGACGTCGCCGCCGGCACCGTTCCGGCCGACCTGGTCGAGGCCGTCCGCCGCCGCGGCTGCGCGGTCGTCAAAGGCACCTTCCCCCGCGTACGCGCCGAGCAGTGGGACGCCGAGCTGGTCTCCTACCTGGACCGCAACGACTTCGCCGGCACCTACCGCTACCTCGACGACGGCGTCTTCGGCGGCCTCGCCGCGAGCCGGCCGTCGATCTTCCCGATCTACTGGTCGCGGCCGCAGATGCAGGCCCGCGAGGACGACAACATGGTCGCGGTCCGGGGCTTCCTGAACTCCTTCTGGAAGCACGAAAGCGAGGGCCGGGTCTGGTTCGACCCCACCCGCGACACCGCGTACCCGGACCGCGTGCGCCGCCGCGAGCCCGGCAGCGACTCGTCCGGCCTGTCCGCGCACACCGACTCCGGCTCGATCGAGCGCTGGCTGCTCCCGGCGTACCAGAACGTCTTCCGGCACGTCTTCCGCGGCGACCCGGACGCCTACGACCCGTGGGACGGCGCCTACCGCACCGACGTGCACGAGTACGAGTCGACGGTGATGTGCTCGGCGTTCCGCACCTTCCAGGGCTGGACGGCGCTGTCCGACATGGCGCCGACCGAGGGCGTGCTGCACGTCGTGCCGATCCCGTCGGCGATGGCCTACCTGCTGCTGCGCGCCCTGCAGGACGACGTGGCCGACGACGACCTGTGCGGCGCCGCGAACGGGCAGGCGCTGCCGATCAACGAGCGCTGGCACCCGGCGCTGATGCCCGCGCTGACCCCGATCCCCGCGGTCGAGCCCGGCGACACCGTCTGGTGGCACGGCGACATGATCCACTCCGTCGGCGCGGTCAAGGATCAGCAGGGCTGGGGCAACGTCATGTACATCCCGGCGAGCCCGTACTGCGAGAAGAACGCCGCCTACGCCGCCGAGTGCGGGCAGGCCTTCATCAAGGGCATCAGCCCGGCGGACTTCGCGCCCGAGGACTACGAGATCGACTGGGCCGGCCGGCCGATGGCCGACGATCTCAGCGCCACCGGCCGGGCCCAGCTCGGCCTCGAGTCGTAGCCGGGCCGGGATCAGTCCGGCAGGATCGGCACGGACGGGTTCAGGTCCCGGCCCAGCGACGCGGCGCGGGTGACCGACGTCGAGCCGAAGCGGTCCCGGACCGCGTCGAGGGCGGTGTCCAGGCTGTCCTCGACGGGTAGGTCGAAGGGCAGCTCCAGCTGGACGGCGCCGTCGCGGTCGAGATTGCCGACCGCCACGCCGACCAGGGTCAGGCCGCGCTCGTCGATCAGCGGCCGGGCCTCGCGCAGCAACTGCCGGGCGGTCTCGAGGATCGCCCGGGTCTGCATCGTCGCCTTGAGCAGGCTGCGCGAGCGGGTCGCCCGGGTGAAGTCGCCGAAGCGCAGGCGCAGCGTGATCGTGCGGCCGGACCGGCGCACCGTGCGCATCCGGCGGGTGACCCGGTCGACAAGGGCGGCGAGGGTCGCCTCGATCTCCTCGAACGGGCGCTGCCGCCGGCCGAGCGCGCACTGCGAACCGATCGACCCGCGCCGGTGGCCGGTCCGCACCCGGCGCGGGTCGCGGTTGTGCGCCAGCGCGTGCAGGTGCCGTCCGGCGTGCGCGCCGAGCATGGCGACCAGGGCGGCCTCGCCGATGCGGGCCACGTGGCCGACCGTCAGGATGTGGCGCTCGCGCAGCTTGCCGGCGGTGACCGGGCCGACGCCCCAGAGCCGCTCGATCGGCAGCGGGTGCAGGAACGCCAGCTCCTGTCCGGGCGCGACGACGAGCAGTCCGTCCGGCTTTCCCACCGCGCTGGCGACCTTGGCCAGGAACTTCGTGCGGGCCACCCCGACCGTGATCGGCAGCCCGACCCGGTCGCGGACGTCGGCGCGCAGCCCCGCGGCGATCGCGGCCGGCGTGCCACGGATCCGGTGCAGGCCGCCGACCTCCAGGAACGCCTCGTCGATGGAGATGCCCTCGACGATCGGCGTGGTGTCGCGGAAGACCTCGAACACCGCCTTGCTCGCCGCCGAGTACGCCGACATCCGCGGCGGCACGATCAGCGCGTGCGGGCAGAGCGCCCGGGCCTGCGCGATGCCCATCGGGGTGCGCACCCCGAAGGCCTTGGCCTCGTAGCTCGCCGCCAGCACCACGCCGCCGCCGACGAGCACCGGGCGGCCGCGCAGCCCGGGATCGTCGCGCTGCTCGACCGAGGCGTAGAAGGAGTCGAGGTCGGCGTGGAGGATGGTCGCCTGGTCGGACACGCGGCCATCTTCGCACACATGTTCGAACGCGGCGAAGGTGTCAGTGTCTGAACGCGAAGTAGTTGATGTTGAGGAACTCGTCGCCGTCGTCGGCGGCGAAGACGAGGAAGACCGTGTGCCGGCCGGTGGTCGGCTGGATCTCGGTGCTCCGGCTCGTCCAGTCCTGCCAGCCGTCCGTGTCGCCGGTGATCAGGGTGCCTGCCGGGGGGTTGGCCGGGCTGTCGATCCGGATCTCGATCCGGCCGCGGCTGTCGTCGTCGGCGTCGGAGGCGATCCGGGCGGCGAACCCGGTCGCCGGGGTGTCGCCGAAGTCGACGTCGTCGAAGCGCAGCCAGTCGCCGTTGCTGATCCAGCCGACGTTCTGGCCGCCGCCCTCGTCCTCGGTCTCCTCGACGTCGGTGCCCTGCTGCCCGGACGCCGCCTCGGCCTGGAACACGGCGTACGCGTCCCGGCCGGGCGTCGCCGGCTCGGGCGTAGCCGGCTCGGTCGAGGGTTCGGGCGCCGGCGTCGCCGAGGCCGGCGCGGAGGCCGGCGGCGGCGCGGCGACGGCGGGCTCGTCCGCGCCGCCCTGAAGGCGTCCGATCAGGTATCCGAGCAGCACGAGCGCCAGCCCGGCCGCGGCGAGTCCGGCCCGGTTGCGGGTGACCCGCGAACGCGACCGGTACATGCCGGGCGGCGGGAGAGAGGGCGTAGTCATCGGCTCAGCAGACTAGCCGAGCGCGGCCCGCGCGTTAACCCCGTCATTCAGATCTTCGTGATCAGGACCTCGGCGATCGTCGCGGCCTTGGCCAGGTTCTCCGCGTCGTCGTCGCCGCGGCTGTACACGTCGATCGACACCGTGCCGTAGAGCACGTAGAGGTGGCCGGCCAGCGCGAAGGCGTCCTCGCCGACGCCGTCCACCGGGGTCGCGTCCGCGATTTTGATCTTGAAGTCGTCCGCGGTCGTCCGGCCCAGGAAGACCGCAAGCTGGCCGCCGGGCTGCTGCCACTGGCAGTAGCGGTTCTCGTCGCCGTCCGGGAGCCCGTCCTCGTCGATCTGGCTGATGTCCCGGCCGGTCAGGCGGGTGACCTCGGTGCGGCTGAGCAGCGTGCACGGATCGGGGATGGCGCCGGAGTCCTTCACGGAGTCGCCGAGGCCGCTGTCGGAGCCGGGAGTCGCGGAGGCGGCCGGCGTTGCGGAGGCGGCCGGCGGCGCCGGGGCGCCGCCGGCGGCGGGGGTCGGCGACTCGCCGAGCATCCCGCATCCGGCCGGAGTGACCAGGGCGGCGGCGATGGCGAGGGCGGCGAGCGGGCGGCGGAACATGGCACTCCCTGAGTAGGCGCTGCGTGCGGCGTCTACCCAGGTTCCCGGTCGGCGAGGAGGCCCGGGAAGGCCCGGTACCCCTCGCTGACACGTATACGGGAGGAACTTCAGCCGTTAGGTGCAAGCGCGGTGAGGATCTCCTCGGCCCGCTCACCCGCGGCGCGCGGGTCACCGTCCGGCGCGCCGATGAACGGATCCCAGTTGAGGTCGTAGAAGAGCTCGGTGACGCCGGCCTCCGCGTACCGCTGCGCGCCGGCCCGGATCTGGTCCCAGGTGCCCGACAGCGGCACGTTCTCGTCGCGCAGCCCGGCCTTGACCACGCCGCGCACGACGATGCGTACGGAATCGGGGTCCCGGCCCGACTCCTCGGCCGCGCGCCGGACGATCTGGGCGCCGCGGGTGATGTCGTCGAGGCTGGCGCGGCTGCTGCTGACCCAGCCGTCGGCGAGCCGCCCGGCCCGGCGCAGCGCGACGTCCGCGCCGCCGCCCAGCAGGATCGGCGGGCCGCCCGCCTGCACCGGTTTGGGCGCCATCACGCTCGGCGGCACGGTGTAGAACTCGCCGTCGAACTGGGCCGGTTCGCCCCGGAACAGCGTGCGCAGGACTTCCAGGTACTCCGCGGTGCGGCGCCCGCGGGGGTTCGGGTCGGAGCCGGTCGCGGTGAACTCCACCTCGGACCAGCCGGTACCCAGGCCCAGGTCGAAGCGGCCGCCGCAGAGCACGTCGAGCGTGCTCGCCTGCTTGGCGAGGTAGGTCGGCGAGACGTACGGCAGGTTGATCACGGCGACGCCGAGCCGGATCTGGGTGGTCCGGGCGGCGGCATAGGTGAGCGCCAGCAGCGGGTCGAGGACGCTGCGGTAGACCGGCTCGAGGTCCTGGCCCGCGCCGATGAGCAGGCGCTGGAACGACCACAGGCCGTGGTAGCCGAGCTCCTCCGCGCGCATCGCGAAGCCGGTCACCGACAACGGGTCCGCCCACACCCCGGACACCGGGCACCCACAGCTGATCAACATGCGGTTCACGGTACTGCCGGGCTCCGGAGGCGGGCCACCGAAGCCCGGCATTTCGTCGAACGACCGGCCGGTGCGGGACTAGCCCGCCAGCAGCCGGCCGACCTCCGCCGCCCGGTCGCCGAGCGCCGCACGCAGCGCCGCCGCGGCCTCCTGGTTGGACAGGCCGTTGCCGATCGCGTCCAGCGCCGTCTGCGGGTTCACCTGCGCGCCGACCGGCGCGGCCGAATGGCTCTTGACCAGGGCGTCGACCGCCGCCTGCACGTTGTCCACCCGCTCGCGGATCTCGTAGCCCAGGGTCGCGGCGACCACCGCGCGGTGCAGCGCGTAGTTCGGCCCGAAGGTTGGGTTGTTCTTGAATCCGACCGGGTCCGGGTTCGGCACGCCGCCGGGACGGACGTGGCCGCTCGCGTCGACGCCCGGGTCCCAGGCCAGGACCGCAACGGCCAGGGCCTCGCGCCCCACCGGGCTGCGTGCCCACTCGGTCATCCAGGCGTTGAATTCGGTCTTCGTCACGTCTTCCTCCAGCAGTCCCCAGGGGCTCGTGTCGCTCTCCTGGGCAGTGGTGTACCGGGCCGAGAAATGCGCGTGTTCGGTGTGCGGGCTGGTACCGGTGTACGGCCGGGCCGTCCAGCCCCACGACCGCGACCAGATGCGACGGTTGTAGATGATGTTCTGGAGCCGGTCGTCGTTGCCCTCGCGGTGCCGGGCGACGATGATCTCCACACACCGCTCCATGTCCCAGCCGGCCTTGTGCAGGTGGTCGTCCACGTCGATGGCGTGGACCTCGTTCCTTCTGTCGCCGTCGTCCTGCGGCGTTCTGCCGGTCTCGTCGGGGTTGTGGTCCGAGGAGTTCGCGGCGTGTGAGGTGTCGCCGACCGATCCGTCGCTCGCCTTGTCGCGGTTCGGAGCCAGCCGGTTGAACTCATTGCGCAGAGTCACCAGGCACGGCACCAGGGTCCACTTCACCATCGGGCCCCACATCCTGCCTTTTCTCCTGTCCGGTCCCTATCGGACCGGTTGGTCAGATGATTGCCCGATTCCGGAGGGCGTGTGTATACCCCGACCGAGGGACGACCGCTCCGATTCAGCCCCTGGTCACCGTTTTCTCCGGACACGCCCGGTGACCGTGTCACTCCGTCGTGAAAGGGTCACCTCATGGCATTGACACTGCTGGAAATGGATGACCGGGACTTCGCGTCCCGGCGCGAGCCGATGGTCACCGGCTACGCGACGGCGATCGCCGTCGCCCGCAACCTCTCCCTGCCGGAGGCGGCGGCGGAGTCCGAGCGCGACATCGCCGAGCGGCTGCCGCGCGGCCCGGCGACGCGCGGCCAGCTGCTCCGCAAGGCCGTTGTGGACGGTGCCGAGGTCGGCTGGATCTGGGTGTCGCTGCCGGGCGCGACCGTGCCCGAGATGGCCTGGATCTGCGACGTCGAGGTCGACGCCGCCCACCGCGGCCGGGGCTACGGCGGCGCGATCATCGAGGCCGTCGAGGCCGAGCTGGCCGGGCTGGGCGTGGCGCGGCTCGGGCTGAACGTCTTCGGCGACAACGGCACGGCCCTGCGCCTGTACGACCGGCTCCGCTTCGAGGTGACCGCTCAGCAGTGGTCCCGTTCGATCGCCGACGCGCCGTCCGCGGCCGGCATCGAGCTCGTGCCGATGATCGACTATGCGGGCCGCATCGAGACCCACTTCGCCGAGTACGCCCAGCGCCTCGTGCGGGATCAGGGCGTCTGGCACGGCGAGGCCGAGGCCCGCGCGGCCCGGAGGCTGGCCGAGCTGCTACCGCACGGCGACCGGACCGAGGGGTCGATCCTGCGCACGGTGTGCGCGAAGGGCGAGCCGGTCGGCTGGGTCTGGGCCGCGATGCCGGCGCCGCCCCGGCCCGGCCTGGGCTGGCTGCACCACGTCGGAATCGACGAGGGGTTCCGCGGCCGGGGGCACGGCACGGCGGTGATCGCCGCGATCGAGGCCGAGCTGGTACGCCGCGGGGTGCACGCACTCGGCCTCAACGTGGACGGCGCCAACGACGGCGCCCGGCGCCTCGTCGAGCGGCTGGGCTACGGGCTGCTGGCCCAGCAGATGGTCAAGGAGCTGGGGTGATCCGGCCGGTCAGCTGCCGTAGACGCGGGACGGGGTGATCAGGACCGCGGTGCGGCCCTGCTCGGCCATCACCCGGTCGTACTCCGCCCAGTCGTCGTGGGTGCCGCCCGCCGCGGTGAAGACCTCGCGCAGCAGCAGCCGCAGGCGCTCCGCGTCCAGCCAGGGCCGCGGGTCGCCCGGGCCGGCCAGCTCCGCGCGGCCCTCGACGGCCGCCCATTGCCAGCCCTTGCGGAACGCCGTGGTCACCTGCGGGCGGGCCCGCAGGTTGGCCATCTTCACCCTCCCGTACGTGACGAAGCCCAGCACCGGCTCCCCGGTCGACGGGTGGGCCAGCACGCCCGTGTTGACGAGCGACGACTGGATCGTCCCGTCGGCGCGCAGGGTCGACACGATGGCCAGGCCGCTGTCGTCGCGGGCCAGGCCCCAGGCCTCGTCGAGCCTCACCGCTCCGCCTCAGTTGTCCGCATGCCTCGGAGGCTACTGCGCGGGCGGTGACGCCGTCGGCCCGATCGGGTCGGCGACCGGCGCCGCCTCGAACGCGACGTCCGACACGTCGGCCGCCACGTCGATGAAGTCGGTGCCGTACGCCGCCGGCTCGACGATCCGCAGCACCAGGCAGAACGGCCGGTCGGCGCCGTACTTTCGCTCGAGCTGGCGGTGCCGGCCGGCGAGGTAGCGGGCGGCCGCGAGGTTGGCGCCGGCGGTGAGGCCGGCCAGCAGGAAGACGGGGCAACCGCGGCCCGGTCCCCAGAACCGCGCCAGCACCACGTAGGTCGTGTCCGGAGTCCGGACGTACTCCTTGCCGCCGACGGTGAAGGCCAGCCGGGGCTCGCCGGGATCGACGACGTTCGCGAAGGTCACGCCGCGCAGGATCGTGCGCAGGTGCACCGCGCTGCGCGGGTTGGCGGTCAGCGGCCCGCCGACGCAGAACTCGGTCTGCCGGCCGATCTCCCCGGCCGGTTCGGCCTCGCCGACCCGGTCGGCCCGGGCGCCGCACTCGCGGGCGATCGTCGCGAGCTCGACGAGCGCCGCCACGTCGCGGCGATGGACGCTGTTCTCGCGCGGGGACGACGCGTGCCGGGAGACGACGAGCAGGCAGCTCGCGCCCTCGGTGAGGCCGAAGAACCCGCGTTCGCGGGCCAGCCGCCGGCGGCGCAGCAGAAATCCGGTGAGCCAGACGGCGGTGCCGGCGATGAGGCTGGCGAGAAGATTGATCAGGAGGTCGCCCACGCAGTCATGATGGCCGATCGGGTCGACCGGGTGCGGGGCGGCCAGGGGGTGTCTCGCGGATCATGACGGCCTGCGGCGGGCCATGATCCGCGAGACACCCCTAGGCGGATTCGCGGATCACCAGGGTGGGCTGGAACGTGACCGAGCGCGGCAACCGGTTCGGCGCGGCGATGCGGGCCATCAGCACCTCGGCCATCTCCGCGGCCATCTCCTCGACCGGCTGTCGGATCGTGGTCAGCAGGGGCCGGCAGTCGAGGGCGGCGCTGCTGTCGTCGAAGCCGACCACCGCGATGTCGTCGGGCACCCGGCGGCCGAGGTCCTGCACCGCCAGCAGGGCGCCCTCGGCCATGAGGTCGCTGGCGACGAAGAGGCCGTCGACGTCGGGGTGCTCGCCCAGCAGCCGCCGGGCGCTCGCCTCGCCGCCGTGCCGGGTGAAGTCGCCCTCGACGGCCGGCACGTCCGCGACGCCGCGATTCGCCAGGTACGACCGGAAGCCGTCGAGCCGGTCCTGGCTCGACGGCATGTCCAGCGGCCCGCTGATCGTGGCGAGCCGGCGGCAGCCGCGGGCGAGCAGGTGCTCGGCCGCGAGCCGGGCGCCGAGGCGCTGGTCGACGTCGACGAAGCTGACGGCCAGCGGCGAGGCCGGCCGGGCCGAGACGACCGCGGGGATGCCCAGCTCGTGCACCTGGCGGGGCAGCGGGTCCTGCTCGTGGCTGCTGATCAGCAGGACGCCGTCGACGTGTCCCTGGCGCAGGTAGCGCAGCACGTGGTGGTGGTCCGTCGAGTCGGTCGGGATGATCACCAGATGGATGTCGTGCGGGCGCAGCGCGCCGGTCGCGCCCGCGGTGATCCGGCCGAAGTACGGGTCCGTGAAGATCCGGTTCAGGAACGAGGAGTCGAACGGCCGATCGGGCTCGGAGATGACGAGCGCGACCGAATTCGACTTGCGGGTGACCAGCGAGCGGGCGGCGACGTTCGGCACGTAGCCGGTCTCGGCGATGGCCCGCTGGACGATCTCGCGGATCTTGGCGTCGACGCTGGGTGCGCCGTTGATCACCCGGGACACGGTCGCCCGCGAGACCCCGGCCGCCTCAGCGACCTGATCCATCGTCGGGTTCTGCCCTCCGCGGGCGGGCCGGGTTGTCATGGCGTCTGTTATAGCACCAGAATATTTCGGTCTGAGAGCGCTTTCTTGTACCGATTTAGCCCTCCTCCGCGGGCCGCCGGGGCCAGGTTGCGCCCCGGCGGCCGCGGCGGTCATCTCAGGGCCGCCCGTTGGTGCCGCACTTGACGATGATCCGGATGCAGTCGTTGACCCGACGGGCCATCTCGTCCTCCGGCCAGGCGTTGAAGAAGTCGCCGTGCATCGTATAGCCGGGCCCGGACGCCAGCCGGAAGCCGGCCGGGTTGCCGCTGACCGGGTACCGCATGACCTGGCGCAGCTTCGGCACGACCACCGGGTGGCTGGTCGGGCACGCGTTGTTGACCGGGTACGCCATGTGGCTCTTGTGATCGGCGGAGTCCAGGTGCACCCCGTCCCAGCAGTGCGGGAAGTCGAGGTACGACTCCAGCATCGTGCCGGCCGGGCAGGTCACGAAGTCGTGCGACGAGCCGACCTCACCGGCGTGCAGGCAGGACCAGCGCGAGATGGTGTTGTCGTTCGGCCCGGTCGCCTTGGCGTTGCCCGCCACGATCCGCAGGCCGAGCGGCAGCGGCTGGGTCTGCGCGATGAGCGCGTCGCTGACGCCCTCGCCCAGGTAGTAGAAGATGCCCGTGGTCGGCTCGACCGGGACGTTGTTGTTGTAGAAGGTCGGGATCCAGTACGAGGACTTGTCGATCGACGGGTTGCAGTTGCTGTTCGCGTTGAGCAGGTCGTTGACGGTCGAGTAGGCGTTTGTCACCGTGCTGCCGAAGAAGCTGTGCATGTGCGAGGCGCCCGGCATGCTCGGGAACACGATCGGGTCGTCCGGCAGCCGGTGGCTGTACGGGCAGTCGGCGAGGAACTCGGCCACCCGCACGGCGCCCGGCGGGATGGTCGGCGGTGCGGTCGGGCCGCCGCCGGTGCCGTACACCTCGAATTCGGTGAGCGAGACGCCCCACTGGGTGGCGCGGGCCGTCGAGAGCATGCGCACGTAGCGCCCGGAGCCGGCGACGGCGACGCTCTGCCGCCCGCCGGTGCCGGCGACGTTGGCCTTGATCGTGGTCCAGGTGCTGCCGTTGGGGGAGACCTGCACGCTGAACGTCCTCGAGTACGCGGTCTCCCAGGCCAGCACCACGGAGGAGACCGTCGCGGTGCCACCGAGGTCGACCTGCAGCCACTGCGGGTCGCTGAACGCGCTGGACCAGCGGGTGCCCGGGTTGCCGTCGACGGCGTTCGAGGCGGGGAAGGCGGCGGACTCGGTCGACGACGCGGTGGCCGGGCGGCCCTGTGAGAGCAGGGGGTCCGCGGCGCTGGCGCTGGACTGCGCGGCGACGACGTAGGTCGTCAGGACGGCCACGACCGCGGCCGCGATGGACAGGGATCTCTTCTTCATCGGGGATTCCTCCAAAAGTGGCGGTGGAACTTCTGGGAGGTGGTGCGCCGGGGCGGGGATGGGGGCCCCGCCCCGGCGCTGGATGCGGCCGTCAGGTCACTTGTAGACGCGGACGTAGTCGACGAGCATCCGGGAGGGGAACGGGGTGGAGGCGTCGATCGGGCCGGGGAAGTCTCCGCCGACCGCGAGGTTGAGGATGATGTAGAACGGGTGGTCGAAGATCCACGGTCCGCGGGTCGCCTCGACGGTCGCCTTGCTGGCGTAGAAGACCTGGGTTCCGTCGAGCAGGAACCGGATGCCCTTGCTGTCCCACTCGGCCGTCCAGACGTGGAACGCGGTGGAGAGGTCGGCCGCGCCGGGCGTGGTGTACTTCTGCCCGTAGCCCCCGCCGCCGTTGTACTGCGGCGCGTGCAGGGTCGAGTAGCCCTCGGTGGTGTTGCGGCCGAGGACCTCCATGATGTCGATCTCGCCGTTGTACGGCCACGGGCGGCCGGTGAGGAAATCGGCGCCCATCATCCAGAACGCGGGCCAGAGGCCGTTGCCCTTGGGCACCTTGATCCTGGCCTCGACCCGGCCGTACTGCGCGGTGAACTTGCCGCCGGTGTTCATCCGGGCGGAGGTGTACTCGCGGCCGTTCGAGGCCTCCTTACGCGCCTCGATGACGAGGTTGCCGCCGCCGTCCATCTGCGCGTTGTTGCTGTTCTCGGAGTAGTACTGGATCTCGCCGTTCTGCGGGAAGCCCGGGTCGTAGGTCCACTTCGCCGTGCTCGGCCTGGTGCCGGCCGGGTCGTTGAACTCGTCGCTCCAGACCAGGTTGGTCGCCGGGAACGTCGGGTCGGCGGGCCTGGCGGGCGGGGTGTTCGGCGCGCCGCCGGTGCCGTAGACGTTGAAGTCGTACAGCGAATAGCCGTACGGGCCGGAGCGGGCGGTGCCGTACATCCGCACGTAGCGGCCGCTGCCGGAGACGTTGAGGACCTCCTTGAAGCCCTTGCCGGTCGTCGTGGAGTAGATGTCGGTCCAGGTGGACGCGTTCGGCGAGACCTGGATCCGGTACGCGGTCGCGTACGCCGGGTCCCACTGCAACTCCACCCGGCTGATCTGTGCGGTGGCGCCGAGGTCGACGTAGATCCAGCCCGGGTCCACCCAGCCGGTGGTCGAGCTCGTCGCCCAGCGGGTGGCCGGGTCCAGGTCGAAGGCCTTGCCGACGGTGCACGGGTTGCAGTTGACGTCGTTCTGCTCGCTCGACGCCGCGCCCGGCTTGTTGTACGACAGCAGCGTGGCGGTGCCGGTCGGCGGTGTCGTGGGTGGTGTCGTCGGTGGCGTCGTCGGCGGGGTTCCGCCGGAGAAGACCTGGAACTCCCAGAGCGAGTAGCCGTAGATCGCCAACGCCCGCTCGGTGAGGTTGAGCCGCACGTACCGGGCGTTGCCCGCGACGGTGATCGCCTGGGCGCCGACGTTGCCGCGCAGCGTGCCGGTGGCGTTGGTGAAGGTCGTGCCGTTCGTGGAGAACTGCACCGTGAACGCCGTCGCGTATGCGGCCTCCCAGTTCAGATTCACGCTGCTCACGGCCGTCGTGGCGCCGAGGTCGACCTGTAGCCACTGGCTGGGCGCGAAGGCGCTGGACCAGCGGGTGCCGGTGTTGCCGTCCGTGGCGGCGGAGGCGGGGGTGCCCGCCCACTCCACGGAGGAGGCCGTGGTCGGCTTGCCCTGCGAGACGATCACCTCGGCCGCCTCGGCGTCCCGGACCGTGACGACCAGGAAGGCGGCGAGCAGACCGAGGAGCGCTGCGGTGAGGGCGACGGCCCTCGTGGGCGACGTGCTGCGCCCTCCGCCTCGGAACACGGCTGAACTCATGAACGGGTCCTCCTTGCGGGGAATCAAGAAGTGGGGGATGGGGATGTGAGGGGATGTGTCGATGTGATTACCGAGCCGCTACATGCGTGAGAAAGCGCTCTTTGATAGGTCACTTTGAACCCCGGGTTAACGGGTGTCAATGCCTGCTAGAGGCTCGGGAAGCGCTTCCTCGTACGCGCTCTCAGAAGGCGCGTGCGGATCCGCCGGGGATCGACGCTTGTCTCCGCAGGTAGGCGCGCTGACGGGCGGCGTGGCACCCGATCAGGGCGGCGCCGCAAACTCACGGTTCCGGAACTTCGGCATCCGGGCGCCACGATGCGCGGCCCGTCCACAATGGGGCTTATGGCCGCTGCGGGGGTGGCGCGCCGTGGCGCACCACCGGAGAACGCCGCTAAGGCAGTTGCACCACGTCGGCGACCACCGCGCCGTCGTCGGTCAGCCGGACCGCGGCCGGGCTGTCGTAGACCACGAGCGCGGTCCGGTTCTCCGGCGGGCCGATCAGTCCGAGCCCCTCGGCGTGGTCGTCGCCCTCGCCGTAGGTGAGCTCCAGCTCGCGGGAGAGCAGCTCGCCGCGCACGATCGCCGGCATGCCCACCTGGCAGGCGCCGTGCCAGCGGTAGATGCGTACCGGGCCGTCGAGGTCCATCGTCGGGCCGGCGAGGATCAGCAGGTCGTCACCGGCCGGGCACAGGTCGCGGACGCCCAGGCCGTCCAGGTCGAGGACGTGCTTGCGGTAGGGCCGGCCGTCCTCGAAGTCGCGCAGGCGCAGCCGGCCCGGGTCGGCGGGGTCCACGTACGGCCGCAGCTCGATGACGAACGCCCACCCGCGCAGCACCGGGCCGCGCAGGCCCAGATAGACCCGGTCGCCGGTGACCGCGATGCCCTCGACGTCCAGGCCGTTGTCCTTGCCGGGGATGGCCAGGAAGGGCGCCAGGTGGTCGTCGTGCCGCAGGAGCGCGCGCAGGCCGTCCCGGGGGTCGAGCTGCGCCACCCGGTGCCGCTCGCCGTCCACCTCGATCTCCGGAACCGGCGTCGGCAGGCCGTCCACGTCGGCGATCGGCAGCCGTACCAGGAGCTGGCGGTTGGCCTGGCCCTCCACCCGGGCGAGCCGGCGCAGCGCCTTGTCGCCGGCGTGCCTTTCCTTGATCTGTTTGCGCCGCAGGCTGTGCGAGCCGACCGCCCAGAGGAAGTGCCCGGTGCGGGCCAGCCCCTCGATGTCGGCCTCCTCGTCGGCGTCCTCGCCGGGCAGGTCGGCGAAGTCGGCCAGCCGGAACGTGCGCTCGTCGGAGTACTCCGTCGGCGCGTCCGGGTCGTCGGCCACCAGCCGTTCGAGCGTCGCGGTCTCGTCGCCGGCGATCCAGAGCACCCGGCCGTCGACGCGGACCGCGGACAGGTTGGTGTGCGTGGCCGCCGCCCGGGAGAGCTGTCCGAAGCGCAGCCGGACCGTGTGTACCAAGGTCATGGCGAACATCGTGGCACCCCGGCGCCGGCATCGGATACCGGCACCGGCGTTTCGCGCGCTCGCGCGTTACCCTCGCGGTGTTTACGCGGGGTAAAGGGGGATTCGTGGAGCGGCTGCACGTGGGGTGCGCCATGTGGACCCACAAGTCCTGGCCGCAGGCGCCGCAGGAGCGCCTGCGGGCCTACGCCGGCTGGTGCGACGCGGTCGAGGGGAACACCACCTTCTACGCGACGCCGGCCCGGGACACGGTGGCGACGTGGGCGGCGCAGACCGGCCCGGAATTCCGGTTCGTGATGAAACTGCCCCGGTTGATCACGCACGAGCGCCGGCTCGCCGACGTCGACGAGGCGCTCCGGGCCTTCCTGTACGCGATGGAGCCGCTCGGCCCGCGGCTGCACGCCCTCTGGATCCAGCTACCGGGGTCGTTCGGCCCCGCCGACGTACCCGTGCTGGACCGCTTCCTGAGCCGGCTGCCGGCCGCGTACCCGTATGCCGTCGAGGTCCGTCATCCCGCGTTCTTCGCCGATTCCCGCGCGACGGAGCGGCTGGAGGGCGTGCTCGCCGCCGCGGACGCCGAGTGGATACCGTTCGACACCACCGCGTTCTTCGCGAGCCCGCCGACAAGCGACGCGGAGCGGGACGCCTGGACCAAGAAGCCGCGCCTGCCGCTGCGCACCCGCGCGCTGACCGACCGGCCGATCGTGCGGTACCTCGGCCGCGACGACGGCGCGCGTACGGTCGAGGGCTGGCGGCGCTGGGTCGACGTGGTCGCCGGCTGGCTCGGCGAGGGCCGCTCGCCGACCGTGTTCATTCACACCCCGGACAACGCCGACGCGCCCGCGCTCGCCCGCCGCTTCCACGCGGAGGTCCGTGCGCGCGTGCCCGGCCTCGGGCCGCTGCCCGAGCCGGAGCCGGTCGGGCCCGCGACCCTGTTCTGACCGCGGCGCGGGCAGTCGCTCAGGCGACCGGTGCGTCGGCGGCCAGCGGCAGCGGGAGCAGGCGGCCGGCCTCGCCCGCCGCGACCGGGCGGGAGAAGTAGAAGCCCTGCGCGAACGTGCAGCCCATCTCGCGCAGCGCGGCGAGCTGGCCGTACTCCTCGATGCCCTCGGCGACGGTGGTCATGCCGAGGCTCTGCCCGAGCTGGACGATGGTGCTGGCCAGCGCGGTGTCGTCGGTCTGCTCGCCGAGCCGCTCGATGAACGAGCGGTCGATCTTGAGCATGTCGACCGGGAACCGGCGCAGGTAGGCAAGCGAGGAGTAGCCGGTGCCGAAGTCGTCGATCGCCAGGGTCACGCCGAGCGCCTTGAGCCGGACCAGCTGGGCCAGGTTCTCCTCGGTGTCGGTCATCAGCACGCTCTCGGTCATCTCGAGGCAGAGCCGGTCGGCCGGCATGCCGGTCTCGGTCAGCACCTCGCGGACGACGGTCGCCAGGTCGCTGCGGTCGAACTGGCGCACCGAGACGTTCACGGCCATCTTGATCGGCCGCCGGTTGTCGCGCTCGGCCCACTCGACGGCCTGCCGGCACGCCTCGGTGAGCACCCAGCGGCCCAGCGGGACGATGAGGCCGGTCGCCTCGGCGATCGGGATGAAGTCGAGCGGGCTGATCATGCCGCGGGTCGGGTGCTGCCAGCGCACCAGCGCCTCGAAGCCGACGATGCTGCTGTCGGTCATGTCGATGGTCGGCTGGTAGTGCACCCGCAGCTCGTCGCGCTCCAGGGCCAGGCGCAGGTCGGCCTCGAGCTCGAGGCGCTCGACCAGGCCGGCCAGCATCCGCGGGTCGTAGCTGGCGAAGCTGCTGCCCCCGGTCGCCTTGGCCTTGTACATGGCGAGGTCGGCGTTGCGCATGAGCTGCTCGGCGTTGCCGGCGTCCTCGCCGTCGGCGAGCGTCGTGTACGACGCGAGCCCGATGCTGCCCCGCACGTGCAGGGTGCGCTCGTCGACGAGGAAGGGCTCGTGCAGCCCGTCGACGATGCGCTGCGCGACGACCTCGGCCTCGCCCGCGCCGAGCGGCGAGGAGATCAGCACGGCGAACTCGTCGCCGCCGAAGCGTGCCACCACGTCGCCCTGGCGGACGGAGGTGGTCAGCCGCTCGGCGACCTGCACCAGGAGGCGGTCGCCGGCCAGGTGCCCGAGGCTGTCGTTGACCTCCTTGAAGCCGTCCAGGTCGAGGAAGAGCACCGTCACATCGTCGTCCGCGCCGCGGTGTTCCAGGGCCGCGGCGACCCGCTCGCGGAACAGGGCGCGGTTGGCGAGCTGGGTGAGCGCGTCGTGGTACGCCTCGTGCACGAGCTGCTCCTGCAGCTCCTTGCGCTCGCTGATGTCGCGGGTGTTCAGGACCAGGCCGCCGACGTTCGGGTCGTCGAGCAGGTTGGTGACGGTGATCTCGGCCTCCCGCATCCGGCGGTCGTGGTGCGGCAGGGTCACCTCGATCACCGTTGTCGCGTGCGGTTGATCGCTGACCGAGCGCAGGGCCTCGGAGAGCCGGCTGGCCGCTGCGGGGTCGAGCAGGCTGATGAGCCGGCGGCCGGTGAGCACGTCCGGCGAGTAGCCGAAGACCCGCTGCACGGACTCGCTCTGGTAGAGCACCTCGGCGTCGGTGCCGACCACGGTCACCACGTCCGAGCTGTGCTGCACCAGCGAGTGGAAGCGCTGCTCGCTGGCGGACAGCTCGGCGGTGCGGTCGGCGACCCGGGCCTCGAGGTTGCCGGTGAGGTTGCGGTTCTCCAGCAGGGTGAGCATCTGGCGGCCCACGATCAGCAGGATCAGGGCCGACCGGGAGTACGCGGTGAACGGCGTGGCCTGCCCGGTGCGCAGGAACCAGACGACGCTGGTCAGCAGCGCGGCGAGCACGGCGATGTACGGCAGCAGCACGCCGAACGGCTGGGCGCCCTCGTTGCTGGCGGGCTCGACGACCGGGCCGGCGCCGACCGGCCTGGCGGCGGCGAGCAGGATCAGCATGAGGCCGGCGAACCAGCCGACGTCGATGACCCCGCCGGAGTAGTACACGTCGGTGAGGTTCAGGTACGCGTACCCGATGTCGGACACGGCGAAGGCGCTGACGCCGGCGATGATCAGCGCGAGCCGGGCGAAGGTGTTCCCGTGCCGGCGCTGGAGGGCCAGCATGTAGACGACGATGGTGACGATGACGATGTCGGCGACCGGGTACCCGACGTTGACGAGCAGGCCGCGCCCGTCGGCCACGCCGAGCTTGTGCAGCGGCTCGTAGATGACGTGCGCGGTGATCAGCAGCAGCGACGCCGCGACCATCAGGCCGTCCAGGACGCTGCGGGCCCGGTTGGCCATTGTCTGCGCGGCGACGGGCAGCACCAGCAGGCCGGCCGCGGTCAGCACGATCATGCCCTGGTAGCCGAGATCGGCCGAGGACGGCAGCGGGACGGAGCCTGTGACGATCTCCAGCCGGAAGGCGGACACCCGGCCGGCTCCCCAGGACAGGACGCCGAGCGCGATGAGGGCCCAGCCGGCGCGCATCCGGCCGTGGAACTTCGCGGCGCGGTACACGCAGGCGATGGCCGCGGCGAGCGCGGCGAGGCAGAGCCCGACGTAGGCGATGATCGCCGAGGGTCCCGGCCCGAACACACCCGTGCTCAGCACGGCGCCGAAGGCAGCGGCGGCGACGGCGACGGCGATGCAGGCCCACGCCCAGCCGCGCACGGCGCGGCGCGGGCTCCGCTCGGTAGCTCCCGGCGGGGCCTGCGATCGGGTGGTCGCTGCCATCAGCTCATCTCCGGTACCTGGAACCACCCGCTGCTGGACGGTCGTACCAGGTGAGATCGGGCACGGACGGCCCGACCTAAGTTGCACCCGGGTGCAATCCGGGTGTCCGGCCCGACGGATTCATTGACAGGCGTCGCTGGATCGTGACAACGTTGTCAACGGACGATGACGTCGTTGACCGGAGGTTTCCCGATGACCCGTCGGTTCCTGGTGGCCGTGCTGCTGGCCGCCTCCGCGTGCTACGCGAGCCCCGCCCGGGCCGGCGCCGTGGCGGACGAACCCATCGACCTCGTGCACCCCTTCGTCGGCACCCAGAACTTCGGCAACACCTTCCCGGGCGCGAGCGCGCCGTTCGGCATGGTCCAGGTCAGCCCGGACACCGGCGGCCAGGGCGGATACGACTACCAGCAGGGCAGCATCCACGGATTCAGCCAGACGCACCTCTCCGGCGTCGGCTGCGGTGTCGCCGGCGAGCTGCCGATGCTGCCGACCACGGGCGCGGTCGGCACGTCCGACCCGAACTCGTACCGGTCGCCGTACTCCCACGACGACGAGGAGGCCTCGCCCGGCTACTACCGGGTCGGCCTGTCGAGGTACCAGACCCGGGCCGAGCTGACGGCGACGCCGCGCACCGGCTGGCAGCGCTACACGTTCCCGGCGACCGCCGCCGCGAACGTGTTGTTCAACACCGGCCGGGCCAACCAGTCCGTCTTCGACTCCGAGATCCACGTCGTCGGCGACCGGACCGTCGAGGGCCGGGTGCACGCCGGCGGCTTCTGCGCCGGCAAGGACGACCACACCGTCTACTTCACCGCGAGCTTCGACCGCCCGTTCGCCGACACCGGCACGTGGCGCGGCCCGGCGCTGACACCCGGCGGCCGGGACGCGTCCGGCACCGGGAACAACGGCGCGTGGGTCACCTTCGACGCGACGCAGGACCGCGACGTCGTCGTCAAGGTCGCGCTCTCCTACACCGGGCCGGACGGCGCGCGGCGCAACCTCGCCGCCGAGACCGCCGACTCGTACGACTTCGACGCCACCCGGGCGAGGCTGCGCGAGACCTGGGCCCGCGAGCTCGGCCGGATCGAGATCGGCGGCGGGACAGCGGAGCGGCGCGGCGCGTTCTACACCGCGCTCTACCACTCGCTGCTGCACCCCAACCTGGCCGGCGACGTCGACGGCGGCTACGTCGGCTTCGACCGGAAGGTGCACACCGCGGACGGGTACACGCCTTACCAGAACCTCTCGCTCTGGGACACCTACCGGCCGCAGAACCAGCTGCTCGAGCTGCTGGTGCCGGACGTGGCCCGCGACGTCGCGCTGTCGGTGGTCGCGATCGGGCGCGACGGCGGCTGGCTGCCGCGCTGGGCGCTGGCCAACAGCGAGACCAACATCATGACCGGTGACCCGGTCACCCCGTTTCTGGTCGAGGCCTGGTCGAAGGGCCTGCTCGCCGGGCACGAGGATGAGGCGTACGCGCTGCTGCGCGCCAACGCGACCGCACAGCCACCGGCGGACTCGCCCTACAACGGGCGCACGGGTCAGGACTACTACGCCGACCGCGGCTACATCCCGTCCGGGCTCGACGACGGCGTGGACTGCGCCGACAAGGGCGGCGACAACGACTGCGACCACCCGGCCTCCGCGACGCTGGAGTACGCGGCCGCCGACGCGGCGCTGGCGCTGATGGCCGCGGGCCTGGGCCGGACCGCCGACGCCGAGCTGTTCGCCGGGCGCGGTCAGTGGTACCGCAACCTGTGGGACTCCTCGATCGGGCAGTTCCGCCCCCGCACGGTCGACGGGACCTGGTTGACGCCGTACGACCCGGTCGCGGCGGGCGAGCAGTTCCACGAGGGCGGGGCGTACCAGTACCAGTGGCTGGTGCCGCAGGACCCGGCCGGGCTGGTCTCGCTGATGGGCGGGCGCCGGGCGACGGAGCGGCGGCTGGACGACTTCTTCGCCTACGACCGGCTGCTCACCGACCCCGCCGGCACCGCGCGCACCGACTGGATCGCCAGCCCCTACGACTACTACGCCAAGGCCACGTACAACCCGAACAACGAGCCGGATCTGCTCGCGCCGTACCTGTATCTGTGGGCCGGCGCGCCGGCGAAGACCGCGACCGTGGTCCGGGCCGCGATGACGCTGTTCACCACCGGGCCCGACGGCATGACCGGCAACGACGACCTCGGCACCATGAGCGCCTGGTACGTCTTCTCCTCGCTCGGCCTCTACCCGACGATGAGCGGCGCGAACTTCCTGGCGCTGTCCAGCCCGCAGTTCCCCCAGGCGACGGTCACCATCGGCGACCGCCGGCTGGTGATCACCGCGCCGGGCGCCTCCGACGCCGACCGCTACATCCAGCGGGTCCGCCTCAACGGCGCGTCCGTCGCCAAGACCTGGCTCGACTGGTCGGACGTCACCGCCGGCGGCACGCTCAGCCACACCCTCGGCGCCACCCCGTCGAACTGGGGCACCTCGGCCGCGGCCCAGCCGCCGTCGGTCAACCGGGCGCCGGCGGACGGCCGTACCCATGTCGACGCCGCCGTCCGACCGTCCGCCGCGGCCCTGCCCGCCGGCTCGCCCACCGCGCAGCAGGCCGCCTTCGAGGTGGACGTTGTCGCGCAGGCGCCGCTGACCATCGCGCCCCGGGTCACCGCCGCCGTCCCGGCCGGCTGGCAGGCGACGGTCAGCCCCCGCCAGCCCAGGACCCTGGTCAGCCGGCACCTGCCGGTCGGCACCACCGCGACCCTCACCGTGCGGGCACCGGCCGGAACGGCCGCCGGGGAGTACCCGGTGGAGGTCTCGGTCTCCGCGCCCGGCGCACCGACCGTGCGGCGCTCGGCCACGATCACCGTCCGCGAACCGGTCACCTGCGCCTCGACCCAGTCCGGCGCCTGCCTGGTCGACCTCGGCGCCGAACGCAACGCCGACGGCACGGCGACCGTCGCCGCGCCCGCCGAGGGCGACTTCGACGGCGGCGGCTGGAGCTACGACGCCGACCTGCTGCCCGCCGCCGGCCCGGTCACCTGGGACGGCGTCACCTACCAGGCGCCGGACCCGTCCGGCACGGCGAAGAACCTCGTCCGGGCCCGCGGCCAGTCGCTCCTGCTGCCGACCGGCGACCACACGGCGGTCAAGCTGGTCGCGACGACACACAACGGCCCGGTCACGGCCGCCCTGACCATCGGGTACGCGGACGGCACGAGCTCGGCGGTCCCGGTGACCGTCGCCGACTGGTGCGGCACGGCGTCGACGGGCAGCACCACGGTGCTCGCGATGCCCCACCGCATCAAGTCCGGCAAGGGCGTCGACGGCCCGCCGGTGAACCTGTTCGGCCTGAGCCTGCCGGTGGCGCCGGCACGCCAGATCCGCTCGATCACCCTGCCGAACGACCCCCGCCTCCACCTGTACGCGATAACGCTGTCCTGACGGCTCGGTAGCCTGCCCCGGTGGCTGAGAGCTGGGATGAAGAGCAGCTGATCGCGGAAGGCTTCGAGCGCGCGTACGTCGAGCTCGAGTGGTACGACGGACCCCGCGCGGGCCTGGCTGACGTCGGCGGCGTGCCCCACTACATCCGGAGCTACGACTTCGACCACGCGGATGAAGCCGACGAGTACCAGGTCTGGCCCGCGAGCGGGGACGCGGTGGAGATGGAGCGCGAGCAATGGGAGATCTTCGTCAGATGGAATCAGCGCCGTGACGCCGGAGCGGCCGGACCGGACGGCCATCCCGCGACAGGCGGGGTCGACGCTCGCTACGACGAGCTGAACCGGCTGCTGACGGCGCATCGTGAGATGCCGGCCGACGCTCGTCGTCTCGTAGGTGAGCTGAGGTTCGACCACGGCGACCGCTACCGGCTCGACGGCCTCGACTACTGGTTCCGGTGGCGCCCGGTCACATGACCCAGCCGTACAGGCGCTCGACGTGCAGGCTCAGTACGAGCCGGCCGTCGGCGACCATCGCGCGGCGGTAGTCGTCCCAGTCCGGATGCTCCTTGCCACTGATCAGGCGGTAGACCTCGATCAGTTCCTCGACCGTCGCGTCGTGTTCGTCGGCCGAGGGCGGCGAGAACGTGGCGTGCACCTCGGCGACGACGTAGCCGGCGCCGCCCGGACCCGCGACCCGCAGGCTGGCGCGCGGGTCGCGCCGCAGGTTGTGCACCTTGGCAAGTGAGGACCGGGTGGACGCGCGCAGCACCCGGGTCTTGTCGTCTGCCGTGTAGTTCACGTCGGACAGTTGCGGCCTGCCGTCGCGCTTGACGGTCGCGAGCGTGCACAGGTTGGCCGCGGCGACCACGGCCCAGAGGTTGTCGGACATGCCGCAACGTTAGCGGCGGCTCGCAGTTGACGCTCTCGTTGCACCGCGGCCGCGGCGGGGAGGTGGACGCGGTGGAGATCTACCGCCCTGAGCAAGATGTCACCGTGCTCTTCCGCGACATTCCTCTATTCGATCTCCCGGAGGGACGGCCGGCGACCGGGTTCAGGTCAGAGGCCGCTGCACTGGCCGAGCCGAGCGCCGCTGACGGTGTTCGGGAGGCCGTTGGCGACCGGTGCCGGGTTGTTGCCTGTGCAGGTCAGTGACCCGCCGATGGTGTTGCCCGCGACCACCGTCGGCCCGGTGTTGGTGCGTAGCGTGACCGCGCGGGTGAACGTGGAGTCCTCCACGCTCACCGGTCCCGAGCCGCTGACCGTCAGCGGGCCGGACACGGTGGAGTGCAGCAGGGCGACCGTGCCCGCGCCGGTCGCCGTGACCGCCGCACGCAAGTTCGCGCCGGTGGCGTAGAGCGAGGCGCCCCTGGACACCGACACCAGGCCGGTGATCTGCGCGCCCGCCCGGATGCAGGTGACGCCGGAGCGCACCGACAGCGCGCCGACGACCTTGTCGGAGATCACCGTGGTGCAGGCCGGTTCCGGTACGCCGAGCAGCTCCACCTCGGCGAGCGTGGTGCTCGCCTCGCCGGTGTTGGCGGTGACCTCGAGGCGGTAGTACGCGTACCGGCCGGGGCTGGCGATTTTGAATGGTCGGGTCTGTAGGCGCCAGTCGAACGCCTGGTCGGCGCGCTCGTCGACCGTCGTCCACGTGGTGCCGTCGTAGGAACCCCTCAGCCTCCAGGCCTTCGGGTCGCCGGCAGCCGCGCCCGAGGTGAGGGTGTAGTAGGTGGCGCGTTCGCCGGCGCTCGCGAACCGGTACTGCCAGGACGGCGTCTGCGACGCGAACGTCGTCTGCGTGGTGGAGGTGTCGTCGACCAGCGCCGGGTCCGACGCGGTGCCGCGGCCCGGGCCGGTCAGGTCCCGCAGCGGGGTCGGCGCCGCGGTGCCCGAGGTGAGCGACGGCGGTGCCGCGTCCACACCGGTGCCCCAGTTCGACGGCTCGGCGCCCATCGTGAAGTCGAGCGTCGCGCCGTCCGTCAGCAGCGAGTGCGGCAGCGACGTCGAGTCGTAGGCCTTGCCGTTCACCTTGAGCGACTGCACGTAGACGTTCGAGCGGCTGTTGCCCGGCGCGTTCACGACGATCTTCTTGCCCCCGCCGAGGTTGACCGTCGCCTTGGTGAACAGCGGCGAGCCGATCGCGTACTCGGGGCTGCCCATCCGCAGCGGGTAGAAGCCGAGCGCGCTGAAGATCTGCCACGCGCTCATCTCGCCGTTGTCCTCGTCGCCGGGGTAGCCCTGGCCGATCTCGCTGCCCAGGTAGAGCCGGGACGTCGCCTCGCGGACCAGCTTCTGCGTCTTGTACGGCTGTCCCGCGTAGTCGTACATGTAGATGATGTGGTGCGACGGCTGGTTGCTGTGGCCGTACTGGCCCATCCGGACGTCGCGGGCCTCGTACATCTCGTGGATCGGGCCGCCGTAGGAGCCGTAGAAGGTGGCCGTCTCCGGTGTGTCGAAGAACTTGTCCAGCTTCTTCGCCAGGCCGTCCCTGCCGCCGTACAGGTTGGCCAGGCCCTGGCCGTCCTGGGGTACGTGGAACGCCATGTTCCAGCCGTCGGTCTCGGTGTAGTCGTAGCCCCAGACCCGCGGGTCGTAGGTGTCCGGCGGGTTGCGCCAGACCCCGGACGTGCTCCTGCCCTGGAAGAAGTCCACCGACGAGTCGAACATGTTGACGTAGTTCTGCGCCCGGTTGCGGAAGTACTCGGCCTGCTCGGCGTAGTCCGCCGCCTTCGGGCCGCCCTTCTTCGCCAGCGCCTCGGCCATGTTTGCGATGCCGAAGTCGTTGATGTAGCCGTCCATCGCCCAGGACATGGCCTCGCCGGTCGAGTCGCTCGGCGTGTAGCCCTTGAAGATCGCGCTGGCCATGCCCTTGCGGCCGACGTTGGAGTTCGGCGGCGCCACCGTCGCGTTCTTGAGGGCTGCCTGGTAGGCGGTCTCGGCGGGAATGCCGGGAACGCCCTTCAGGTACGCGTCCGCGAACGCCACGTCCGAGCTCGTGCCGACCATCAGGTTGGCGTATCCCGGCGAGGACCAGCGGGAGATCCACCCGCCGTCGCGGTACTGCTGGACGAAGCCGTCCACCATCTCGCCGGCCTTGTCCGGCGTGAGCAGCGAGTACGCCGGCCACGTCGTCCGGTACGTGTCCCAGAAGCCGTTGTTGACGTAGACCTTGCCGTCCTTGACCGGTGCGCCGGTCTCGGTCGGCGTGCTGGCGGGGCTGGTAACCGCGGACTGCACGGTGTGCCGGTACACCGGCTCGGTGGCGCTGCCGGTGTTCTCGTAGCCGGAGTTCGGGTACAGGAACAGCCGGTACAGGTTGGAGTAGAGCGTGACCAGCTGGTCCTCGGACGCGCCCTCGACCTCGACGGTGTGCATCTTGGCGTCCCACAGCGCCTGGGCGGCGTCGCGCACCGACTCGAGGGTGGCGTCGGCCGCGATCTCCAGGTCCAGGTTGTGCCGGGCCTGCTCGACGCTGATCAGCGAGGTGGCGATCCGCATCCGGACGGTCCGGTCGCGCGCGGTGTCGAACTTGACGTAGCCCGTCGACGGCCGGTTGCCGGTCGGCAGCATGCCGCTGGACGCGACCGGCGCGTCGAACGTGGCGTACATGAACATCCGGGTCCAGCCCGCGGAGAGGCCGCCGCTGTTCACGTCCGACCAGCCCGAGACGGTCCCGTTCGCCGCGTCGATGGTGAGCCCGGCGCCGGTGTTGACGTTGTCCAGGATCAGGTTGGCGTTGTCGTCGGTGAAGGTGAACTGGAACAGCGCCGCGTGGTCGGCCGGCGCGAACTCGGTCTTGAGCCCGTTGTCGAAGGTGACGCCGTAGTAGTAGGGCTTCGCGACCTCGTTCTCGTGACCGAAGGCCAGCGCCCGGACGGCCCGGTTGGCATCCGGTACGCCGGCGGCCGCGCTCGGCATCACCTGGAACGTCTGCCGGTCGCCCATCCAAGGGCTTGGCTCGTGGCTGGCGGAGAACGCCTGGAGGGTCGGCCGGTTCGCCGCGTTGTTGCGGCGGTGGTACTCGTACAGCCAGCTCGTGGTGCCGGCGTTGGTCACCGGGGTCCAGAAGTTGAAGCCGTGCGGCACCGCCGTGGCGGGGAAGTTGTTGCCCCGGGAGAAGTCGCCCGACGACTGGGTGCCGCGCCTCGTCTCCGCGTACTCGGAGAGGTGTGCCCGGGGTCGCGGTGCCGGGACCTCGGCGACGGAGATGTCGTCGAACCAGGCCCGGAAGGCCGTCGGGCCGGACGGCTTGTCGTATCCGATCAGGATGCGGTCGATGGTCTTGCCGGCCGCGACCTCACCGATCCGCGCGGTCCGCTTGTTCCACTGCGCGGTGTACAGCGTCTTCGACGCGCCCTGCGCGGCGGGGCTGACCACGATGCCGTTCTGGTCGAGCGCACCGAGCTGCGACAGCCGGGTGCCGTCGGTGAAGGCCAGGTCGACCGCCGTGTACGTGGCGGGGTCCGACAGGTCCTCGCGGTTGAACTCCGGCAGGACCAGGTAGGAGAGCTCGGTCTCGCCGGTCACCGCGACATCGACGTCGAAGACCTTGTTGTACGAGTACCCGCGGCCCTCGGCGGTGTGCCGGCCCGAGATCTGGAACGCCCGGAGCCCGGTGTAGCCCGCGCCCGCCTTGGCGGTGGGTGAGCTGGCCGGCCCGGGGCCGATCCGGCTCTGCATCGGCCCGGCGGGCGGCGCGGTCACGTCGGCGCCGGCGAGCTCCAGCTCGGCGAGCTGGGTGAGGTTGCCCGACGGGTGCCCGGTGATGCTGAGCCGGTAGATCGGGAAGGAGGCCGGGTTCGCGACCTCGTAGATCCTGGTCTGGAAGCGTTCGGCGAACGTCTGCCCGGTCCGGGTGTCGACCGTGGTCCAGGCGGTGCCGTCGGCGGAGCCTTGCAGCGTCCAGTCCCGCGGGTCCCGCTCGGGTGCGTCGTTGGCGGAGGTCAGCGCGTACCTGATCGCCTCGGCGGGCGCGGCGAGGGTGTACTGCGCCCAGCTTGTCGGTGTGTCGACGAGCCACTTGGTTGCCGAGTCGCCGTCGTTGAGGTTGCCGGCGCCCTCGTTGCCGTTCGGCTCCGCGTTGACGGCGATGGCGGTGACGTCGCCGCGCAGGCTGCCCGGCATGCCGGTGACGATGTTGCCGTCGACGCCGGAGCTGCCGGCGTCCGCGTCGACCGTGTCCGTCCAGTCCGGCTGCGGGTCCTCGGTCTCGAACGACGAGGCGAACGCGCCGCCCGCCGCCGCCCGGGCGCCGCCGCCCAGCGCGAGTGTCGCGGCCGTCGCGATCAACGTGACGGATAACAGGGCGACACCCCAACGTGGCCGGTGCATGCCGTCTACCTCCCGGGTACGCAGGAAACCTCCGGGACATCGTTACGTCTACATTCATCGATATGCAAGGTTTCCTTTGACATCGATGTCAGTTCGGGCAGGCCTACGCCGATCCGCCGCCGACCAGCCCCTCCTCGTACGCCAGGATCACCAGCTGGACCCGGTCCCGGACGCCGAGCCGGGAGATCGCCCGGGTGATGTGGGTCTTCGCGGTCAGCGGGCTGATCACCAGCTCCCGGGCGATGTCCTCGTTCGACAGCCCGGAGGCGACGAGCCGCACCACCTCGAGCTCGCGCGCGGTCAGCGCCGCGAGCCGCGTGCCGCCGCCCGGCGCCGGGGCCGGGCGGTGCGCGAACTGCTTGACCACCCGGCGGGTGACGCTGGGCGAGAGCAGCGCCTCACCGGCCGCCACCACCCGGACGGCGTGCCGCAGGCCGTCCGGGTCGACCTCCTTGGTCAGGAAGCCGCTGGCGCCGGCCTCCAGCGCCGCGAACACGTACTCGTCGGTCTCGAAGGTGGTCAGAATGATCACCCGGCAGTTCCGCAGGTCCGGGTCCGCCATGATCTGCCGGGTCGCGGCTATACCGTCCAGCCCGGGCATCCGGATGTCCATCAGCACGATGTCCGGCCGCAGCGCGCGGGCGGTGCGCACCGCCTCGTCCCCGGAGGACGCCTCGCCCGCGACCGCGATGCCGCGGTCGCGCTTGAGCAGGCTGCGGAACCCGGCCCGGACCAGGTGCTGATCGTCGGCGAGCAGGACGGTGATGGTCATGTCAGGCCGCGATCGGGATCATCGCCCGGACGGTGAACCCGCCGCGGGGGTCCGGCCCGGTGGCCAGCTCCCCGCCCAGCGCGGCGACCCGTTCCCGCATGCCCATGATTCCGTGCCCCGGCGCGCCCGCGCCGTCCCCGCCGCCGTTGTCGGCGATCTCCACCACCACGTTCGCGGCGGTGTACCGCAGCGCAACGGTCACCCGGGTGGCGCCGGCGTGCCGGACGGTGTTGGTGAGCGACTCCTGCACCACGCGGTAGACCGCGGTGGCGACCGGCGCCGGCACCTCGGAGCGTTCGCCCAGCTCGGTGACGGCCACCTCGACGCCGGCGGCGCGAACCTGCTCGGCCAGCCCGGTCAGCCCCTCCAGGCCGGCCGCCGGCGGCTCGATCCGGTTGCCCTCGCGCAGCACGTCGACCAGGGACTTCAGGTCGGTCATCGCCCGGCCCCGGACGTCCTGCGCCAGCCGAAGGGCGCCGCGGGCCTCCTCGGGCTCGTCGTCGAACGAGTCAAGGGCGACGTTCAGATGCACGCCCACCACGGCCAGGGTGTGCGAGACGACGTCGTGCAGGTCCCGGGCGATGCCGACGCGCTCCTCGGCGCGCCGCCGCAGTGCGTCCAGCTCCTGCTCGTGCAGCGACTGCTGGAGCCGGGCCGCGACCTCCTCCTGCCAGCGCCGGGTGTTGCGGTAGGCGACGGTGGCGGCGAGCACCGCGGCCAGCCACAGCGCCTCCCCGCCGATGTGCCCCAGCACCCAGTCGGACGACTTCTGCTCGACGACGCCGTCCCACACCAGGCCGTACGTGAGGGTGAGCGCGCCGGCCACCACGGCGGTACGCAGCCGGCCGGCGAGGGCGAGCGCGGCGAAGGCGGCGGTGGCCGGCCAGGCCCAGCCGCTGCCGATCAGGCCCGACGTGCGCCAGGCGATGACGGTCAGCACGGAGACGATCAGGACGCTCAGCGGCCACCGGCCGACCAGCAGCATCAGCATCGCCAGCCAGAACGCCAGAGTGGCGGTCATGACCCCTTGCACGTTGCCGCCGGTGAGTGCGAGCCCGGCGGGTACGCCGATCAGGGTGAGGGCGGCGGCCATCCAGGGCAGCGTGCGTGGCATGGTCCTCACCTCTCCGCCCTCGCGGCCGGTCGCAGCGGGCGGGCCGCCGCGAACGCCAGGCTTCCCGTCACCGCCCACAGCGCGGCTCGCCCGGTCAACGACACGAGCGTCTCATGGTCGGCGATCCCCAGTCTCGGATCCGTGGCAACGCCGAGTGCGGCGACGGCCGGAGCCGCGGCGCACCCGGCCAGCGCGGCCGCTATCAGCCGTGCGTCAGGTATCTCGGTGAATGTCATGGGCGGAAAGTTACGGTCGCGCGGTGCCCGGCCGCGTCGTCCGCGCGGCGTCTCTGCCGGTGACTCCCGGGGAGTACGGGTCTACACCGATCGGTGTATGTCGCTCTAGGCTGATGCCGTGATCGACCAGGGTGCCGCCGCCGCTGAACTGCTCGCCTCGTACGGCCGTTTCACGCTCCGGCCGGGGCTCTCCGACTCCGAGATCGCCGGGGTCGAGAAGGAGTTCGGTTTCTCGTTCGCCGACGACCACCGCGCGTTCCTCGCCGCCGCCCTGCCGGTCGGCCGCGGCTGGCCCGACTGGCGCGACGGCGACCGCGGCCAGCTGCGCGAGCGTCTCGCCCTGCCGGTCGAGGGCGTGCTCTTCGACGTGGCCGAGAACGGCTTCTGGTACGAGGGCTGGGGCCCGTGCCCCGAGTCGGCGGCGGACGCGGTGGTGGCCGCCCGCCGGCTGCTGGTGATCGTGCCGCGGCTGATCCCGGTCTATTCGCACCGCTACCTGCCGGCCGGCCACGGCACCTGCGGCCATCCGGTGCTGTCGGTGATGCAGACCGACATCATCAGCTACGGCGCGAACCTCACCGCCTACCTGGGCGCCGAGTTCGGCGGCGTGCCGGCCGAGCCCGGCCGGGCCAGCGTCGCGTTCTGGCGCGACCTGGTCGGCTGACTAACAGCGTCGAATCTCTCGGGCTGCCTCGGCGGCCAGTTGGCGGTAGCCGCAGCTTTCGGCCAGGGCGAGCGCCTGCCCCGCGCTGGACTGGGCCTTCTCCGGCTCCCGCCGAGCCCGCAGGATGCGCGCCAGACCGACCAGGGCCCGGGTTTCCACGAACCGGTGGCCCGCCTCGTGGGCCAGCCTCACGGCCTCTTCCGCCGCCTCCAACGCCGCATCGCTGTCGCCGGCGGCCTGGAGAACCGTGGCGGTCACGTGCAGGCAGTGCGCCAGCACCCGGTGGTCGTCGCTCTCGCCCGCCAGCTCGGTAGCCGCCCGGGCGGTCGTCAGGGCCGCCGGAAGATCGCCGCGGAGTAGCTCGAGGACGGCCCCGCTGCGGATCGTCGACGCCGTGCCGGCCTTGTCGCCGAGCTCGCGGTGCAGCGCCAGGGCCTGCTCCTGGCGGGCCTGCGCCAGATCGGCGTCGCCGAGGTGGATGGCCGTCTCCACGAGGTTGCTCAGCGAGACCGCCTGGCCGCTGCGCGAACCGACCTGCTCGCAGATGGCGTACGTGCGGACCAGGTAGTCCTCGGAGCGCTGCCACTCACCCAGCTCGCCGTACGCGACGCCAAGGTTGCCAAGGTTGACCAGCTGCCCCTCGGCGCGCCCGATCTCCGTGTTGAGCCGCAGGCTCTCCTCAAGTAGCGCGACCGCGTCGGTCAGCCGGCCCTGCATCCGGCGTAGCCCGCCGAGGTTGCCCACCGCCGTCGCCTGCCCGGCAGGCCAGCCACCGGCCGAAGCGTCCGCGGCCGCCGCCGCGAACGCTGTCTCGGCCGGCTCGATCGCGCCCTGGCGCCAGTGCAGGTCAGCCAGGTTCAGGTGGGCGGCGGCCCGCGCTCGCTTGTCGCCGGCGGCTTCGGCCGCCCGCAGGGCCGCATGCGCCACCGCATCCCACTGCACCAGGAACATCCGGATGAAGAAGTACCCGCGCAGATCGTTGGCGATCGTCCAGGCCAGCCACCGCGGGCCCTGTTCGCAACCGTAGGTAGCCGCCGCGACCAGGTTGAGCCGCTCCGCGTCCAACCAGCCGACGGCCGCGGCGTCGCTCTCGAAGGTGTACGACGGCAGCGGTCCGGACGGCGGTAGACGCAGAACCTGTGGATACAGCCGACGCGCGGCCGCGTCGACCCGGCTCGCGTAGTGGGTGTATAGGCGCTCCAGCGCGGCATCGCGCGCCGCCGGACCTTCAGCGGCCGGTGCCTGCTGGGCGGCGAACAGTCGCAGCAGATCATGAGAGCCGAACCGGCCCGGCGCCCGCTCCTCGACGAGGTGCACCGCCACCAGCTCGAGCAGCAGGGTGCGCGCTGTGGCGGCGGGCAACCCGGCCAGGTCACCTGCCGTCTCGGAGGTGACGTCCGGACCGGGCACCAAGCCGAGCAACCGAAACAGCCGGCGGGTGTCGTGGTCGAGCAGGGCGTACGAGTAGGCGAAGGTCGTCGCGATCGCGGTGTGGTCGTCGCCGTCGAGCTGGAGCGCGGCGAGCCGGTCGCTCGTGCGCATCCGGTCCAGGTAGCCGGTGACGCCGGCCGGCCGGGCGAGGATCGAGGCCGCCGCGATCCGCAGCGCCAGCGGCACGTAGGCGCACATCCGGGCCAACTCGTCGAGTTGGTCGCGGTCGTCGGCGCCGAGCAGGGCGGTGAGCAGCACGTTGGCCTCGGTTGGAGACATCACGTCGAGGTCGAGCGGTACGGCGCCCTCCCGCGCTACCAGGCCCGACAGGCGGGTGCGGCTGGTCACCAGCGTGCCGCAGCCGGATCCCGCCGCCAGCAGCGGCCGGACCTGGTGGCTGTCGCGGGCGTTGTCGATCACGATCAGTATCCGCCGGCCTGCGATCGACGTGCGGAACAGGTCTACGGCGTGTGCTTCCTGGGCGGGGATTCGGGCCGGCGCGACGCCGAGCTGGTGCAGCAACCGCGACAGCGCCTCCGTCGGCGACAGCGGCCGGCGGTTGGAGAAGCCCTCGAGGTCCACATAGAGCAGACCGTCCGGATAGCGCGCCGAGATACCTTGAGCCCAGTGCAGCACGAGGGCCGTCTTGCCGATGCCGCCGGCCCCCGTGACCGTGATGAGCGGGGCAGTGCCCTCGGGGATCAATGCGTCCAAGGCGCGCAGCTCACGTTCCCGGCCGGTGAAGGCGGCCGCGCTCAGCGGCAGCGCGTTCACCGAGGGCGTCACCGGCTGTGCGACTTCAGCCGGCGGGTCGAGCTGCGGATCGCCGCGCAGCCGGCTCGGCGCCGGCTGGGTGGAGGTATCCACGGTGCTGGCCGCAGCCTGGAAGAACGCCTCCCGTTCGGCCCCGACGAGGCCCAGCGCTTCCGCGAGTAGGCGCGCCGTCGACTGCCGCGAACTGCTGATCTGACCCGCTTCGATCTTGCCGATGGTCCGCGTGTGCACCCCGGCCCGCGCCGCGAGATCCTCCTGGGTCAGCCCGAGGCGCTTCCGGTGCGAACGAATCAGGTCACCGATCATCCCGCCGCCCTCCCCCCGGCCAGCACTTCCCACAGCGTAAAGGTGCCGACCAATGCCGGGTCAACGCCGTGGTGTCGTCCGGGCCGGATCCCCAATATTGGCACTGCCCGGATCGATCGCACTCTCGTGAGGAGCACTGAATCGCATGAGAAGAATCAGTCGCCTGCTAACCGCCGTGGCGGTCGTCCTCTGTGGACTCGTCGCCACGACCGCGGTGACCCAGTCCGCCGCCTTCGCGGCGTCATCGGCCGATGTCAGCTACAGCTTCCAGTGGCAGCAGAACTACTACTACTGCGGACCCGCCGCCACCCGGATCGCGCTGACCGCGCGCGGTTACACCTACAGTCAGAGCTACATCGCCGGCCAGCTCGGCACCACCACCAACGGCACCAACTCGGCGGCGGACACCACCCGGGTGATGAACAGCCTGGCACACACCGGGTTCTACGAGACCAAGTGGATCCCGGGCAACTCTGCCACGCAGGCCGAGATCAACCGGCTGCAATACGACATCGTGTACGACATTCCCCGTGGCTATGCCATCGTCGCCAACGTCGTAGGCACGGCAGTCGACACCGACGGTGACGCACACAGCTATTCGGGCGGTCACTACCTGACCATCGTCGGCTACAGCAACAACGGCTGGACGGCCCACCTCGCCGACCCCGCCGACGCCAACGGCTACGGCTGGTACTGGATGGACACCACCCGGCTCGCGCACTGGATCGCCGCTCGGGGCTACACGGCCTGACACCCGCAAGACGTTGCCCGGTCGGGTCTACTCGGCCGGGCGCCGTCGCCTGCCCACTCACCATCGGGATGGTGTTATTTTGCATGTCTTCTCTCATCGAGTACGGCGTATCGCCGTAGTCGTCGCGATCCTGCTCGCTCCGCTGGCGCCTGGGTTTCCGGGGCCGGCGGCGCAAGCCTCGTTCGGCATCAGCCAGC
Source organism: Amorphoplanes digitatis (assembly GCF_014205335.1). Lineage (NCBI taxonomy): Bacteria > Bacillati > Actinomycetota > Actinomycetes > Micromonosporales > Micromonosporaceae > Actinoplanes > Actinoplanes digitatis. The sequence continues at coordinate 1,444,873 of NZ_JACHNH010000001.1, forward strand.
GCCTCGGCTTCGACGCCTGCATGCCGACCGTCAGCCAGATGCAGGCGTTCTGGAGCAACACGCCGTTCTCGAACTTCGGCCTCTACATCGGGGGCGCGGACCTCGGCTGTCCCTCGACACCCGACGCCTCCTGGCTGAGCCGGGTCCAGGCGATGGGCTGGCAGTTCATGCCGATCTGGGTCGGGCCGCAGGCACCGTGCTCCAGCGAGCCGGTGCGGATGAGCTGGGACACCGGCACGGCACGCCAGCAGGGCCGCAACGAGGCGCTCGCCGCGTATCGGCGCATGGTGGCTCTCGGCATGAACACCACAAGTGCCCCTGTCGTCTTCGACCTGGAGAACTACAACACCGCGGACAGCGCCTGCGTCAACGCGGTCAAGTCCTTCGTCCAGGGCTGGGTCGAGCAGATGCACGTGGCGCCCGCGCAGAAGGCCGGCGTGTACGGGTCGACGTGTGCGTCGGGCCTGTCACGGCTCGCCGAGATCAGTACGCCGCCCGACTTTGTCACCGGCGCGGCCTGGGACGGCAACCGGAACACCGGGGTGATGCCCTGCGTCGACTCGGGTCTATGGACCAACCACCAGCGGCACAAGCAATACGCGGGTGACCACAATGAGACCTGGAACGGCGTGACACTCAACATCGACAGCGATTGCTCGAACGCTCCCGTGTACCCAGGACCCGATCAGTTGAACACCGGCCAGGGCTGCGTCGGCGCCGCGCTGCAGTCGGCACCCCGGGACGCCGCGCTGGTGACGCCCCGCTTCGGCTGGCTGCTGACCGGCGACGAGCTGTTGCTCTCCCACGACGGCGGCGACACGTTCGCACCGGCCAAGTTGCACCTGCCGGGCGGGGGCGCACAGGCGGCGCTCTTCCGTGACGAACGGCGGGGTTGGGTGGCCTCGGCGGGGCCTGGCGGCATCACGGTCGCGCGGACCAGCACCGGTGCCGCGACCTGGAGCACCACCACCATCCCGACGAACTCCGGGATCGGTGCGCTACGTCTCGCCTTCCGCGACGCGAACCACGGCGCGCTGCTGGCGCAGATCGCCACCAGCAAGGCCTTCTCGCGCGCCGAACTCTTCACCACGGCCGACGGTGGCGCCACCTGGACCGCACGCACGGCACCCGTGGCCGGCGACATCGCCGTCGATCCGGACGGTCGCCTCCGGCTCACCGGAGGTGTAGGGCACGACGAGGTGTACACCTCGACCGACGACGGGCGAGGTTGGCGCCGCGGCGCATCGACGCGGGCCTTCGCCACCACAGGCGCCGCGCGGACGACCTACGCCGACCAACGGACCGGCTGGACACTCGCATCCACCGGTTCCTGCGCAAACGGCAAACGCGACTGCTCCATCGGATATGACCTCGAAGCGACCACCGACGGAGGCTCGACGTGGCGGCCCATCCGGCAATGGCAACAGAGGGTCAACTGACCGGAAATCGGCGCTAACCCTCGGCGCGCTTGGCGCGGGCGCGGCGCTTGCCCTCGTGCATCGCCGCGACCCGGGCCACCGGGATGGTGTGGCCCTCCTCGACCAGGCCCGGGTCGAGCGGCTGCGGCCCCGGCATCGCGTCGGCCCACAGATCGCGCTCCTTCAGCAGGCCGGGCGCGGTGTGCAGGGTGAAGTCGGCCGGCGTCACGTCGCCGAGGTCGTCCCACCCGACGGGGAACGACACCGGAACCCCCGGCCGGATCCGCGGGCTGTACGCGGCCACCACGGTGGCGCCGCCGGCCCGGGTGGCGTCCAGGAAGACCTTGCCGTGCCGGTCCTCGCGGATGAAGGCGGTGGTGGCGAGCTCCGGGTCGATCCGCTCGGCGCGGGCCGCGAGCGCCCGGGTCGCGGCGGCCACGTCGACGGTGGCGGCGTGTCCGTCGAGCGGCACGAAGATGTGCACGCCCTTCGACCCGCTGGTCTTCACGGCGCCGGACATGCCCGCGTCGGCGAGCGCCTGCCGGACCAGACCGGCCGCCCGCACGACCACGTCGAACGCGCCGCCCTCCGGCGGATCCAGGTCCATGATCAGGTGGGTGGGGCGGTCGCGCTCGTGGATGGTCATCAGCGTCGGGTGGTACTCGACCGCGCGCTGGTTGGCGAACCACAGCAGCGTGCGGCGGTCGTTGCAGAGGGCGTACTGCACCTCGCGGTGTGACGCCTCGGCCCACACCGCGGTGCGCGGTACCCACTCCGGCGTGTACTTCGGCAGGTTCTTCTGCATGAAGCGGTCCTGGCCGCGCAGCACCCGGACCACCGACAGCGGCCGGTCGGCCAGGACACCGATGATCCGGTCGCGGACCGCGTCCAGGTAGTCCACCAGGTCGCGCTTGGTCGCGCCGGCGCCGGGGAAGAGCTCCTGGTCCAGGTTCGTCAGCGGTACGCCGTCACGCTCTTCCTTCTCGGCCATGGCCTCATCCTGCCCGCACCATGCTCAGCGCGGGAAGCACCATGATGAGCGTGAGCACCACGTAGAACCCGCCGAGCCGGAACTGGCCGTGCCGGGTCGCGATGACCGCGCCGACGAACGGGCCGACGACGGCGACCAGCGCCGCCAGCAGGATGACGCCCGGCTGCCGCTGCTGGCCGGTGAGTCCCCAGCCGAGCAGCAGCGACGTGGAGACCAGCCAGGCGAGGGTGACCAGGGTGACCTTGAGGGCGACCTCGGTGCGCAGCGCGGCGGCGCGGCGCTCGTCGCGGATCTCCTGCTCGGATTTCACCGTGACGTCGATGCGCGACAGCGGCGCACGTCCGATCTCCAGCGTCACCCTTCGAACTCTAGGGGAGGCGGCGCGGGTTCGCCCGGTTCAGTCACCGATCCGTGGCGCCCGCTCCCCGCTGCCCCGGGCTATGACGGAGGTGGAGATGACGATCGAGCGGGCCGGGCCCGAGTGGCCGCTGATCCGCTCGAACGCGAGCCGGGCCGCCTCGCGGCCCATCGCGACCGCGTCGTGTGCCACCACCGTCGTGCCGATCACCTCGGCCAGGTCGAAGTCGTCGAAGCCGATCAGCGCCGGCGGGTCGGGGTGCTCCTTCAGCGCCCGCAGCGCACCGGTGGTCAGCCGGTTGTTCGTGGTGAACAGCGCCGTCGGGGCCGGATCCAGCGCCAGCAGCTCGCGCACGGTCCGCTCGGCGCTGCTGACGTCGTGCACGTCGGTGCGCAGGAACGGCGCCCATTCGTCGTTGCCCGAGGCGCGCATCGCCTGCTGGAAGCCCTCGATCCGGCCGCGCTGCGGCACCATCCGGGCCAGGTCGGCGACCAGCGCGATCCGGCGGTGCCCGCGGGTCAGCAGGTGCTCCGCGGCGGCACGCGCCCCGCCCGCGTTGTCGATGACGACCACGTCGGCGTCGAGGCCGACCGGCGGCCGGTCCAGGAAGACGAACGGCACGCCGCGGCTGCCCTCGATCGCGAGGTACGCGTGCCGGTCCGCGCTCGGCACCACCAGCAGGGCGCGTACCCGCCGCTCGAGGAACGCGTCGATCAGCGCGTGCTCCAGCTCTGCGTCCTCGTCGTTGTTCGCCGTCACCAGTTGCAGGCCGTGCTGGCGCAGCTCGCGCTCGATGCCGCTGGCCACGGCCGAGTAGAACGGGTTGGTCAGGTCGCCGCTGATCAGGCCGACGAGCGCGGAGGTGGCGCCGCGGCGCAGCTCCCGGGCGATGCCGTTGAGCCGGTAGCCGAGGTGGTCCGCCGCGTCGCGGACCCGGCGCCCGGTGGCCTCGGCCACGTTCGGCTCGCTGTTCAGCGCCCGCGAGGCCGTCTTGAGGCTCACCCCGGCCAGGGCGGCCACCTGGGTGAGCGTCGGCCGGCGCTCGGCCGGGGCATCGACGGTCCCGTCGGGGGACCGGGCTGCTGACATGCTGCTCCGAACTCTTCGGCGGTGGTGCGCGGGCGGGCGAATCCGGCGCAGGCCGCAATTATGACATCGATGTCGACCTCCGTAACCGCTCGGCTGCGGTCTGTCCGGCCGGGGTGTCCGAGCCGGACCGGTGATCGGGACGGTCCGTTCGGCCCGCTGCGTTGATCATGTTGACCGCTACTGTCTGTGGTTGCCGCTGCCGTGCGGTTTGCTGTTGTGGCTGTTGGGAGCGTTGTGACCGAGGGAACTCCGTCCGGACGAGATCGTTATTTCGACACTCTGCGTACACTCGCGATCGTTCGGGTCGTGGTGTTCCACGCCTTCCCGATCGCCGCGCTCGAGCTCGTCTTCCCCTCGATGGCCGTGATGTTCGCGCTCGGCGGCTCGCTGATGGTGAAGTCGCTGGACCGGGCCGAGGTCCAGGCGGTCAGGAACCGCCTCCGGCGGCTGCTGCCCGCGCTGTGGGTGATGGCGCTGATCGTGGTGCCGCTGATGATCCGGGATGGCTGGCCGGACCGGCCGTCCTGGCCGCACATGCTGCTCTGGGTGTTCCCGATCGCCGACCCGCCGTCGAGCGAGTACGGCTCTCCGGCGGCCGGGGTGCTCTGGTACCTGGTCACCTACCTCTGGCTGGTGCTGCTCTCGCCGCTGCTGCTGCGCCTCTACCGGCGGTGGAACCTGCCGACCGTGCTGTTGCCGCTGGTCGGGCTGATGCTGCTGATGGCGTACCGGGACATGTTCGGCGACACCGTCGCCTGGGTCGCGCACAACGTCCTGATGTTCGGCGCCTGCTGGGTGCTCGGCTTCGCGCACCGCGAGGGCGACCTCGCCAAGCTTCGCCCCGCGACGGTCCTCGGCGTCGCCGCCGCCTGCGTCGGCGGCGGCCTCGGCTGGGCCTACCTGCACCCGGGCGAGGAGGGCTTCGACCTGACCGGCCGCCCGGTCGCGTACGCGATCTTCAGTGTCGGTTTCGTGCTCGCCCTGCTGCGCTGGACGCCGCGGATGGACTGGCTGGCCCGGATCCGCCCGCTGGACGGCCTGGTGTCGATGGTGAACAACCGGGCCGTGACGATCTACCTGTGGCACAACGTGGCCATCACCGTCGCGATCGCCCTCTACGACCCGCTCGAACTCTGGAAGCTGCCCACCCAGGGCTTCCAGACCGCCGTCGACTTCTCGATCGCGATCGCGCTCATCGGGGTCGCCGTCCTGGTCCTCGGCTGGGTCGAGGACCTCGCCGCCCGGCGGCGGCCGCGGCTCTCGCCGTTCGTCCGGCGGCGCGAGCCCGCGCGGCCCGCGGTCGCGGCGCCCGAACCCGTGCCGGCCGCGCACTGAGCGAACGGCGGCTCAGCCCGCGAGGGCGACGTCGGCCACCGGCAGGTCGCGACGGCCGCGCAGCGGGCCCAGCAGGAGGATCAGGCCGCTCAGGGCGTACCCGATTGCCATGATCCACATGGCGCCCCGGGTGCCCAGCAGGCCGGCGGCCGCGCCGCCCAGGACGGCGCCGACCGGGATCGCGCCGTAGTTCACGAACTGCATGCCGGTCAGCACCCGGCCGAGCAGTCCGGCCGGGACGTACGCCTGGCGGAAGCTCGCGGTCACCACGTTGCCCGCGATGGCGCCGGCCGCGATGCCGAGCATGCCGGCGACGAAGACGCACAGGCCCGGCCCCGGCCGGGTGAGGGGCACGAGCAGCGACGCCACCCCGCCGAAGACCTTGCAGGCGACCAGCGCCCGGGCGCCGCCGAGGCCGCTCACCAGCCGCGGGGTGACCGCGGCCGCGCCGACGCCGCCCAGGGCGACCGCGGCAAGCAGCATGCCGACCCCGGCGGTGCTGACGCCGACCTCGCGGACCAGGAAGACGACCGTGATGGCGTTCATGCCGGTGAGCCAGAGGTTCGCCGCCGCGCCGTACGCGGTCAGGTTGCGCAGGAAGCGGTCGCGGAGCAGCCAGCGGACACCCGCCGCGATCTCGCGCCAGATGCTCCCGCCGCCGGCGACCGCCGGCCGGCGCTCGGCGCGGCGGATGCGCCACAGCATGAACGCCGAGAACAGGAAGCTGAGCGCGTCCACCACCAGGCCCGCGACCGCGCTGACGGCCGCGATCAGCAGGCCGCCAGCCGCCGGGCCGGCGACCTGGGCCGCCGACTCGGTGCCTTGCAGGGCCGAGTTCGCCTCGACCAGGTCGTCGGCGTCGAACATCGCCGGCAGGTAGGCCGTCCAGGCCACGGTGAAGAAGACCGTGGCCACGCCGAGCAGCAGCGCCACCGCCAGCAGGTGCGCCATGGTCAGGCGGCCGAGCCAGGCCGCGACCGGCACGCTGATCACCAGCGCCGCGGCGATCAGGTCGCTGATCAGCATCACCGGCCTGCGGGCGACCCGGTCGATCCAGGCGCCGGCGGGCAGCCCGATCAGCAGCCATGGCAGCCAGGCCGCGGCGGTGAGCAGGCTGACGCCGAACGCGCCCGCGTCGAGCACCTGCACGGCGATCAGCGGCGTGGTGACGGCCGCGACCGAGCTGCCGAGCCGGCTGACCGTCATGCCGGCCCACAACCTGCGGAAATCGGCGTCGCGCAGCACGCTCCGGCGCAGGCCGCGGCGGCCGGCCGGCGCGGCGGCGGTCACGGGCGGGCCGGGAAGCCCCGGCCGATCACGAAGACCGGCTCCCGGTCGGGCGCCTCGGGCCGGCCCGCGTAGCGGTCGATGACCTGCTGGATCTCGGCACCGAGCGCCGCGAGCTCGGCCGGGCTCAGCCGCAGGAAGCCGTCGGTGGAGAACGCGGCGCCGGTCCACGGCTCCTCCCGCGACGCCGGGCTGCCGAGCCAGGTGGAGACCAGCTCGACCTGGCGCTGGAGGTCGAGCGCCAGCGCGGCGTCGGCCGCGGCCAGGCCGGCCGCGTCGTCGCCGAAGTCCGCGACGCTCCAGCTGATGCTGCGGTCCGGCATGCGCCACCAGTGCTCCTTGCGGTTGCGGGCCAGGTCCGGCGCCTCCTCGATGAGGCCGGCCTCGGCGAGAACCCGCAGGTGATGACTGACGTTGGCGACCGCCTGCCCGGTGCAGCGGGCGAGCACGCTCGGCATCGACGGTCCGTCGACCCGCAGCACGTCCAGCAGGCGGCGGCGGACCGGATGCGCCACCGCCTTGAGCACGGCCGCGTCCCTGATCTGAGGCATGCGCCCACCATGGCATGGTTAAGAGCTGTTGCGCAATAACCGTTTACCAAGGCTCGGGGGATTGAAGGGCCTGGCATAGGAAAGGCACAGGTCACGCACAGCCCCGCTGGGTTTGCTTGCCGCACACGTTTTCCGAGGGAAGGCCACCGCCGTGCAGGAGCAAGAGGACCGGGACAACGCCGCGTACGTGCGCAGGGTGCACGACAGGGGGCTGCAGTTCGACATGCGCACGATGTCGCGGCGCCGGCTGCTCGCGGCGTTCGGCGGGGCGGGCGCCCTGGCACTTGTCGGCGGGGCCGCGGCGTGCGACAGCACCGCCGACGGCGAGGCGACGGCGGCCGCGGGCGGGCCGGCCACCGGCGAGGTCGCCTCGGAGACCGCCGGCCCGTACCCGGCGGACGGGTCGAACGGGCCCGACGTGCGGACCGAGCAGGGCGTCGTGCGTAAGGACATCCGGTCGTCGTTCGGGTCCGCGACCGGCACCGCCGAGGGCGTGCCGCTGGAGTTCTCGCTGCGGGTCACCGACCTGAACGGCGCGGCCGTCGCAGGGGCGGCGGTCTACGCGTGGCACTGCGACCGGGACGGCAACTACTCGCTGTACTCCACCGGGATCACCGACCAGAACTATCTGCGCGGCGTCCAGGCGGCCGACGACACCGGCACCGTGACGTTCACCAGCATCTTCCCCGGCTGCTACTCCGGCCGCTGGCCGCACATCCACTTCGAGGTGTACCGGTCGCTGGAGAACGCCACAAGCGGCGACGGGCCGATCGTCAAGACCTCGCAGATCGCCCTACCGCAGGACGTCTCCGCCGCGGTCTACGCGACCGACGGGTACCGCTCGAGCGTCGCCAACCTGAGCCAGGTCACGCTCGCCACCGACAACGTCTTCGGCGACGACTCGGCCGTGACGGAGCTCGCCACCGTCAGCGGCGGCGTCGCCGACGGCTACACCGCCACGCTGACGATCGCGATCGACCCCACCGGCACCGAGACCGGAGGCGGCGGCGAACCGCCGGCGGGCGGCGGCCCTGGTGGCCCCGGCGGTCCCGGCGGGCCTCCCAGTGGCGCGCCCGGCCCCCGGCCGTCCTCCTCGTGAGCGCCGGTTCCGCCCGGGCGGCGCACGCCCGGGCGGAACCCGGCTCAGACCTCGACGGTCAGCTCGTAGATCTCCGCCGCCGGGTGCCCGGCCCGCTCGTGTACCCGCATGACCGCCTCCTTGCTGGGCCCGCTCGACAGGCAGAACACCTTGCCGAGCTCCGGGTCGAGCCAGGCCCGCTCGAAGTGCACGCCCTCCTCGGCCTCGATCCGCAGGTCGGCGCGGTGCGCCGCGTCGAGCTCCTCGTGAGTCGTGCCGAAGAACCCGGTGTGCACGTCCATGAACATCGCCATCCCTACAGCATCGGACGGCACGGCCCCGGTCGCTGGACTTCGGCCGATACACCGCCGTCGACCGATCGTGGTACGTCAAACGGGCTATAGCTAACGGTCGATGCGACTGGCGAGAATCGCACTATGACCGCCCCCGCTGACGACACCGTCCTGATCGCGCTGGTCGCCGTGTTCACGGCCGCCACCGGCTACGCCGCCGGCCGCCTGCACCAGTGGTACCGCACCGGGCTGGACCGTGACGAGGCATACCGCGACGGATACGACACCGCGACGCGGAGCGTGTTCAGCATGGCGGCCCGGCTGATCGGCCCGCGGCGCGCGGCCCGGGGGACGGCGGTGGTCGCGTCGGCGTCCGCCCGCTCCGTACCCTCCATCACCTCGCTGCGGGACGCGTCGGTCACGCCGCCGCCACCCGTCCTCAGGCCGGCCATACTCCCGGCGGCGGATCCCGTCGACGTCCTGCCGGACCCGGGCGTGCCGGGGTCCGTCGGGGACGAGGGCATCGGGCGGCACCTGGTGCCGGACGAGCTGGTGCAGGCGCCGACGTACCGGCTCGCGCCGGACCGGGTCGCCCGGGCCAAGGTCCGCGGCGCGGTCCCGGCCGAGGAAGAAGCCCGCCCGCCGTTCGTGCCGCGGCCACGCTCGTCCTGACCCCGGAAGTGTCGTACGCCGGCGATAGCCTGCCGGCATGGTCACTGTGGAGGACGTGCGGGAGGTCGCGCTGAGGCTGCCCCGCACGAGCGAGCACCTCATCCACGACCGCGTGAAGTTCCGGGTGGGGCAGATCGTCTATGTGGCGTTCTCCCGTGACGAGACGGTCATGGGGTTCGGCTTTCCCCGGGAGGAGCGCGCGGCCCTTGTCGCGTCCCAGCCGGAGGTCTTCCACCTGCCGAACGCGACGAACATGCGCTTCCAGTGGGTGCAGGCCTGGATGTCGGCGCTGGACCACCGCCAGATGGAGGAGCTGGTGATCGACGCCTGGCGCATGGTGGTCCCCAAACGTGTGGCCGCGGCCTATGTCGCCGGCCTCCCGGACGCCTGACGGCGGCGATATGGGTCGCCGTCACCCCGTGCCCTCCGCCATGCTGCTGGCATGCTCCTGCGCGGCGCCACCGAGGCGGATCTTCCGGGGCTACTCGACGTGCAGGAGGCGGGTGCGCGACTCGGGCTGGCTCACATCTTTCCCCAGGACGTCTACCCGTTCCCGCGCTCCGAGGTGCGGGCGCGGTGGGTGCGTGAGATGGCGAGCCCGGACGTGGACGTCTACGTCGTGGTGCGCCAGGAAGGCAGGGTGGAGGGTTTCGCGGCGGTTCGCGGCAACCAGCTCCTTCACTTCGGCACGGCGGTGGAGACCTGGGGGACCGGGCTGGCCGCCGCCGTCCACGGTGAACTCATCGACCGCCTGGCGCGGGCCGGTGATCCGGCGGCGTGGCTTCGCGTCTTCGACCAGAATCACCGGGCCCGCCGGTTCTACGAGCGGATGGGCTGGACCTCGGCGCGGCGGCTGACGCGAAGCTCGTTCCCGCCACATCCGGTCCTGATGGACTACGAGATCAACCTGTAGCAGCCGGGCCGCCGCGCGGCGTTGCGGGAGCCGCGTCGGCCGGGAACCGCTCGTGCCCCAGCACGGCGAGCAGCTGAAGCTTCTCGTGGCCGGCGCTGCGCGGTGGTGCGGTGAGCACGAGCAGGAGCTGTGACTGGTCCTCCGTGAACAGCGCCTGGCAGTCCAGCTCGATCGGACCGAGTTCGGGGTGGATGAGCGTCTTGTGGTCCGCGAAGCGCTGGGCGACCTCGTGGCGTTCCCACAGCTCGGCGAACTCGGGACTCGCCCTTTGCAGCGCGCGCACGATCTCGCCCGCGCGGGACCGCGGGCCCATCGACCCGTACGCGGCGCGCAGATTGGCAACCTGGGCCCGGCTCTGCCGGTCGTGGTCCGACTCGGGGTAGTGCCGCCGATGCGTGGGATCGGTGAACCACCGGTAGAAGTCGCTGCGGGCGAGCCCCGTATGGCCCGACTGGTCGCCGAACAGGGCCTCGGCCATCCGGTTCTGCACGAGTGTTTCGCCAAGGTTGGACAGGATCAGCGCGGGGGTGTCCGCAAGCCGGTCCAGAACGCGCAGCAGCGCCGGTGCGACGTGCGTCGCCGTGGACACGAAGGCCGGGGGGTTCTGCCCCGCCACCCGGAACAGGTAGTCGCGTTCGTCGGTGGTGAGCCGCAGCGCCCGCGCGAGCGACGCGAGCATCTGCGGGCTCGGCTGCGGGCCGCGCCGCTGTTCGAGCCGGGTGTAGTAGTCGGTCGACATCGCGGCGAGAGCGGCCACCTCCTCCCGCCGCAGGCCCGGTGTGCGACGGCGCACACCCGCCGTGAGCCCGACATCCCCGGGCTGGAGCGCCTCCCGGCGGCGGCGCAGGAAGTCGGCGAGCGCGGCACGATCCATGATCCCAGTATCCGCCGCCGGCGAGGGCGAGCCAGGTATCGTGGATCCCCCGATAACTGGTCTCTTCATCCGCCTGGGAAGACCGTCGAGGCTCGTCGCATGAACATCTCCGGAAACACCATCTTCATCCCCGGCTCCACGAGCGGCATCGGCCTGGCCCTCGCGCTCGCACTGCGGGCCAGGGGCAACAAGGTCATCGTCGGCGGCCGGCGTGCCGAGTTGCTCGGGCAGATCGCCGCCGAGCATCCCGACGTCGACACCGTCCAGATCGACACCGCGGATCCCGCGAGTATCGACGCCGCCGCCAAGGAGGTGCTGGCGAGGCACCCGGACCTCAACGTCCTTGTCGCCATGGCCGGCATCATGCGCGTCGAGGACTGGCACACACCCGGGTCGTTTCTGGCGTCGGCCGAGGCGATCATCACGACAAACGTGCTGGGCCCGATCCGCCTCATCGCCGCGTTCATCGAGCACCTGCGGGCGCGGCCGGACGCCACCATCGTGACCGTGTCCTCGGGCCTCGCGTTCGCGCCGCTGAAAGCCACCCCGAGCTACAACGCGTCGAAGGCCGCGATCCACATGCTCAGCGAGTCGATCCGGCTGCAGCTTGCGGACACGACCGTGAAGGTGGTGGAGCTGGAGCCGCCCTCCGTGCGCACCTCGCTGCTGCCCGGGCAGGAGAGCAGCGAGTTCGCGATGCCGCTCGACGAGTTCGTGGCCGAGGTGGTCGGGCTGCTCGAATCGCAGCCCACCGCGAAGGAGATCCAGGTCGAGCGGGTGAAGTTCCTCCGCTACGCTGAGGCGCGCGGCGACTACGACCAGGTCGTCACCACCCTCAACGCGGCCGACCCGCACGGAACGTAGCCCGCCCCGGCATCGTCGAGGAGCAGGGGCTCCTACCTCCACCGGGGAGGTGGGCCCTTTCCCTGCACGGCCGGGAGGTGGGCCCTTTCCCTGCACGGCCGGGAGGTCGGCCCTTGTTCTATTCGGCTAGGACGTAGATGTACTCCTCGATTCCGTCGGCGGGCGCGGGTGTTCGGGCCTCCTGGGCGTGGTCGCGGTGGAAGCCACATTTCTCCAGCACGCGGATCGAACCGGTGTTGCGGGTGGCGACGTGTGCGTGCAGCGGCCGGAGCGGGACCTCGTCGACGAATTGGCGGAGTGCCTGGGTCGCTACGGCCCGGCCCCAGTGTTCGCGGCCGATCCAGTAGCCGACCAGTCGTAGGTCGCCGTCCGGCCAGCTACAGATGTTGCCGGCGACGACGCCGTCGGCCTCGATCGTCCGCAGGATCACCGTGTCGTCGTGGCGGATCCTTGCCCAGTGCGCGTCGAACCGGGCCCGGTCGCGTGGGGGGAACGCGGCCATCTCGGCGGCCTCCGGATCCGCCTGGTGTGCGAAGAGCACGTCGAGGTCGTCATCCTCGACGGCCCTGAGACGCACCCCGGGTGGGCCGGACCGGTGTGGGAGGTCAGCCACGCTCCTGCCAGGTGCACAGGCAGACCATGTTGCCCTCCGGGTCGGCGAGGACCCAGAAGCTCGGTGCCTCCGCGTCGCTGACCAGGGTGCCGCCCGCCGCGAGGGCGGCGTCGATGCGGGGCGCGACCTCGGCGGGATCCAGCCAGAGGTCGGGGTGCCAGCGCTGGCGGGGCTCGTCGCCGCCGGACTCCTGGAACCACAGGGTGGGCAGGACGCCGGTCGGGTCGCGCAGCTCGTCGGTGGGCTCCGTTCCCGGTGGGCGCTCCATTCCCAGCACCGCGCCCCAGAACGGCAGGACCTTCGAGTAGGCCGGGGAGTCGAGGGCGAGCTCGAGCTTGGAGAGGCCCTCGGCGCTGGTTCGGGTGCCGGCGGCGGTGGCGAGCGTGGAGACGGTGCGGGCCAGCCGGAGGTCCCGTTCGGTGACGCCGCGGGCATCGTGGCTGGTGAGTCTGACGTCGACGTGGTCGTAACGCAGGTCGAGGTCGGGGTGGTGGTTCTGCTCGTCGGCCGCGGCGCCGATGGCGCCGGCGAGTGCGAGGCCGGCCGCGAAGTCGGCGGTCCCGATCCGGGTTTGCAGGCCGCCGAGCAGGTAGACCCACCCGTCCAGCGCCGCGTCGGCGATCTGTTGTCCAGTCAGCTTGGTCATCGGGTCATCCTGATCCACCGGCGGCGTTTCGGCGCGCCGCCGGTTGCGGGGGTGTGGTCACGCCGGGACCCTGGGCGGGCCGGCGGCGATCCGTTCGCGGATCTCGTGCATGCGGGCGGCGCTGTCGTGCGGCATCTGCCAGCGGGTCTCCATCCACCACGTGCAGCCGGCCTCGACCCACGGCGACACCTGCGCCCATGCCGCCGCGGGGTCGTGGCCGGGTGTCTCGCCCTCGGCGAGGATGTCGACGGTCTCCGGCGCGCCGCGCTCGATGAGCCAGGCGCGCAGCTTGCGGATCTCGTCGGGGGTGTCCGCGTTGTTGGGGATCACCCCGTCGCACTTGAGCACGCGGCGCAGCGACTTCGGCCTGGGCCAGACGGCCACCACCCAGATCGGGATGCGCTGCTGCACCGGGCGGCCGGCCTGGTCGCCGCCCTCCACCTGGTAGTCGTAGTGCGGGCCGTGGTGGCTGGTCCCGCCCGCCCAGAGCGTGCGGATGAGGTCGATGCCCTCGTCCATCATGGCCGCCCGCTCGCGCAGGTCGGTGACCTCGCCGGTCTGCGGCAGGCCGGCGTCGAGCGCGCCGACGCCGATGCCGAGGACGGCCCGGCCGGCGGAGAGCTGGTCGACCGTCGCGACCTGGCTCGCCACCTTCCACGGGCGGCGCCAGGGCAGCGGGGTCAGCATGGTGCCGAGCCGGATCCGGGTCGTCGCGGCGGCGATCGCCGCGAGCAGGCTCCAGGCGTCGACGCCCGAAGCGGACTCCCAGACGAAGACGCCGTCCCAGCCGGACTGTTCGGCCAGGACCGCCTGCTGTAGCTGCTCGGGTGCGGTGCCGCCGGGCAGGATGACGCCGTAGTTCATGGTGTGGACGCTAGTGTGCTGCGCCGGAAATTCGCCTACAAATTCGGGCGAGTGATTCGATGATCTCTTCGGCGGTTTGGTCCAGATGAACGGGCGTGGATTCTACTTCCAGTCGGTGATCCAGGATGTCCCGGCCGGGGTGAAATGCATGTGGAAGCGCGAGTATTTCGCGAGCCAGGCCCGCACGGCAGGGGTTTTTCGGTGCCGTAGTTGTCGAATACCGGAGCACGTCGAGGTCGGCCGGCAGCCGGTCGTCCTCGACCACCACCTCCGCGACCCGGCCGGGCAGCACCGCGATACCGCGGGCCGCGAACTGCTCGCCCTGCTCGGCGTCCGGCTCCGGTGCCTCGTGCACGAACAGCGTCACGTCGTCGCTCCACTGGCGCCACATCAGCGCCTGGTGCAGCGACATCGGGCCGGAGCCGAGGACGCCGATTGCCCGCCCGCGCACCTCGTGGCCGTGGCAGTACGGGCAGTGCGGCACCTCGCGGCCCCACCGTTCGCGCAGGCCCGGCAATTGCCCCAAAGTCCACGATGGACAACACGGCGGATGCGCAACGGGATTGACCATCCTCACTGCTTCGCTTAACGTTCCGTCCAAATACGAGCTCTACGGGGGAGCCAATGAGTCGTACACGTAGACGATCCATGCCATCGTGGTTCAGGGTCAGAGTCATGGGGTCCAGGCGACGGCGGACCCTGGCCGTAGGTTTGATCACCGCATTGCTGACCGGGACGTTCGCTGCGGTCGCCCGGCCGGCCGCAGGAGCCCTGCCGCAGCGGGCCAAGGCCCAGACATCCCAGGCGCAGGTGGTGGAGCGAGCTGACGAGGCCGCGGCGCTGATCACCGCGCGGATGACTGGGCAGAAGGTTCGGATCGCCGGGTTGACGACGGAGACCTCGGAGTTCTTTGCCCAGCCCGACGGGCAGATCACGGTCAACGTTGCCGCCGGTCCGGTCCGCACGAAGCGGGACGGTCGGTGGGTGCCGATCGACCTGACCCTGCGGCTCGCTGGGGACGGTTCAGTTCAGTCGGTCGCCGATTCGCTGAACCTGCGGATCTCCGGTGCCCGTGCCGCCGGCGGCGAACTCGCTTCGACCGGCAAGGCTGGCCGGCGCCTCGCGCTCGGCTGGCAGGGAAAGCTGCCGGCGCCTACGCTCGCCGGCACCCGGGCGACGTACCCGGATGTCGTGCCCGGGGTCGACCTCGTCGTGCAGGCGACCCGCGCCGGTTTCGAGCAGTTCTTCATCGTGAAGAGCCGGGACGCGGTGGACCGCCTGCCCGACCTCTCCCTGCCTTTGACAGGCGACAAGGTCGCCTCGTTCGTGCCCGACTCCTCCGGTGGTCTGAGCCTGCGGGACAGCAAGGGTCACACCGTCGCGGCGGTTCCCGCGCCGGAGATGTGGGACGCCCGGCGGGTCCCCGGCACGGAAGCGCCGGTGCGCCGCACGATTGTCCCCGTCAAGCGGAAGCAGGGTACGAAGTCCGCCGCACGGGCAGCCACCGGGCAGGACAAGGGCATCACCCTTACGCTCAAGCCCGACGTCACGTGGTTGAAGGACCCGGCGACGCAGTTCCCGGTCACCATCGACCCGCAGCTCAACGCGCTGTCGACGTCGTTCGACACCTACGTCCGGCAGGATGTCACCGCCGATCGCAGTGGTGCCGCCGACCTGCAGCTCGGCCTGTTCACCGGCACGCCGAACGCCAATGCGCACGCCTTCGTGCACTGGCCGGTCGCCGCTCTGGCGGGCAAGCAGATCACTGCGGCCACGGCCAACTTCTGGAGCTGGTGGTCGAACACCTGCACCCCGAGCTCGTGGGAGATTTGGACCACCGGTGCCGCGTCGTCGGCCACGCGGTGGGACAGCCAGCCGGAGTGGCTGAACTTCGAAGCGGCCTCCACCCAGTCCAAGGGCTACTCCACGGCATGCGATGACGGCTGGGTCTCCGTCGACGGTACGAGCTTCTTCCAGCGTGCCGCCACCGCCGGTCAGTCGACGGCCTACATGGGTCTGCGTGCGACGAACGAGACCACGACGGCCGGATCCAAGCTGTTCCGGTCCCGCAACGCCGATGACACCGCTCAGGTGCCGTTCGCCTCGGTCACCTACAACTCGTACCCGACGGTCGGCACCCGGTCCACGACACCGGCCACCGCCTGTGTGACCGGCGAGAACCGGCCGAAGATCAACAAGCTGACGCCGCAACTCGCCGCCGGCATCACCGACGCCGAGGGCTCAGCGGTCAAGGCCGAGTTCGAGTGGTGGGCGGTGACCGGCACCAGCAAGCTGGGCAGCACGGTGACCGGCCTGGACGCCTCCGGCACCACCTTCACCGCGGCGCCGCCCGCCGGTGCGCTGGTCAACAACAGCAGCTACAAGTGGCGGGTACGGGGCAACGACGGCATCGTCAACGGTGTGTGGTCGACGTTCTGCGAGTTCACCGTCGACACCACGGCCGTCACCACGCCGAGCGTCTCCTCGCCGCAATACGCCCAGGACGCCTGGAGCGGCGACGCCAACGTGCCGGGTCAGTTCACCTTCGACCCGAACGGCGAAGTCGACGCGGTAGCGTACGAGTACAGCCTTGACGTGCCGATCAACAAGACGATCAACGCCCCGAGCCCCGGTGCGCCGGTGACGGTCACGTTGACGCCGTTGACGCCGGGCTGGCACAACGTGCAGGTCCGCACCCGTGACGCGGCGGGCAAGGTCTCCGATATCAAGGCCTACCCGTTCAAGGTCGGATCCGCGGCCATCACGTCGCCGGAGACCGGCGACATGAGCGGCGCCAAGACGTCGATCACCGCGATTACGGCGGCCTCCATCACCAAGGCGAACTACCAGTGGCGGCGGGCCGGTTCGGATCTGTGGGTGGACATCCCCACCTCGCACGTGACCTATGCGGACGGCTCGGCGGTGGCGGCCTGGCCGATCACCGTGACGAACGGCGTCGTACCTAAGATCAACTGGGACATCGCCGCCACGCTCGCCTCGGTGGACGCCGAGTCGATCCCGCGTGACGGACCGGTGCAGCTCCGCGGAATGTTCGACGGCGGCAACGTCGACCCGATCAAGCTGAGGTTCGACCGCAACCGGGCCAGCGCGGCCACCGACGAGGTGGGCCCAGGTTCGGTGAACCTCGTCACGGGCAACTACCAGACTGGTCAGAGCGACGTCTCGATCGCCGGGCTGTCGGTGCCCCGTGTCTTCAACAGCCGCCAGACCGGTGGCGTGGACCCCCTCTTCGGTCCGGGCTGGGTGTCGAGCACGAGCGTGTCGCCGGTCGACCCGGGTTACACGAAACTGACCGTGTTCGGCAGCCTTGTTCAGGTCGGCCTGCCGGACGCCACGTCACTCGGCTTCACGAAGAAGGGTACGGCAGGCACCGACTTCGAGCCTCCGCTCGGCGCGGAGAACTACACGCTGAAGTACAGCTCCGGGACGAACGCCTACACCTTGAGCAGCGTCAGCGGTGACCGGGTGATCTTTACCCGCACCACCAACGACCCGGCCGGCGTCTATGTGCCGACGGCGTACACCCCGCCCGGCTCCGGCTCCACCACCTCGGTCGCGTGGGAGAAGGTGACGGTCAACGGGCAGACGATCATGCGGCCCACTAGGGTGCTCGCCTCGATTGCTGACGGCGTCACCTGCACCACGCTGGTCCGGGGCTGCAAGGCGCTGGAGTTCCGCTACTCCACCACCACGACCGCCACGGGAACGGCGGACGGCACCTGGGGTGCGTACGCCGGCCGGATCGCGGAGATCGCCTACACCGCGTGGGATCCCGACCTGTCCACCCCGGCGATGCGCACCATCGTGGTGTCGCGGTACGCCTTCGACAACACCGGATGGCTGCGCGCCGCCTGGGACCCGCGTCTGGACTATACGCAGAACAGCGTCGTCCGGTCCTTGCGCAGCATCTACACCTACGGCGCCAACGGGGTGCTGACCGCCATCGCACCGCCGGCCCAGGAACCGTGGCAGTTCAGCTACACGACCGTGCCGAACGACCCGGGTTCGGGCCGGCTGTCGAAGGTGACCCGATCGGCGCTGTCGGCCGGCACCTCCGTCGAGACCGTGGTTTATCAGGTACCCGTGTCCGGTGCGGGCGCGCCGTACGACCTGTCCGCGGCCCAGACCAGCCGGTGGGGTCAAACCGAGCCGCCGACCGATGCGACGGCCGTGTTCCCGCCCACCCAGGTGCCGACCGGTGATCCGGTCACCGGCACCCTGCCCAGCTCCTACGAGCGGGCAACCGTCACCTACCTGGACGCCAACGCCCGTACGGTCAACGGTGTCCAGCCCGGCGGTTACCTGAGCACCACCTGGTACGACGGTTTCGGCAACATCGTGCAGGAACTCGGTGCCGGAAACCGCCAGGCGGCCCTCAACGCCTCGACCTCGGACACCCCCGCGGTGGAGGCAGAACTGGCCCGTGCGCTGTCGGAGGCCGTCGTCTACTCGGCTGACGGACAGCGGCAGCTGGAACGGTTCGGACCGGAGCACGATGTCGTGCTGCCGAACTCCGGCACCACGGTCAAGGGAAGGGCGCACATCCGCCTGACCTACGACGAGGGCGCCCCGGAAACGGGTGGACCCTTCGACCTGGTCACCACCGAACGCACCTCGGTGAGCTACGTCAACGCCGGTCAGACCGTCGACGATGACGTGCGCACCACCACCAAGAAGTACGACTGGACGTTGCGAGCGCCGACCGTCTCGACGGTCGACCCGGGTGGCATGGAAATGATCAGCCGGACCGCATACGACACGGTCGGACGGGTGACAGCCACCACGGCGCCCGCCGGCGGAAGCGTTGACACAACGCCGTCGACCCGGCGCATCGTCTACTACACCGACGCCGCGAACACCACCCATCCCGAGTGTGGTGGCCGTCTGGAGTGGGCAGGGCTGGTCTGCCTGACCCGATCCGGCGGCGCCGCGGACACCGGTCCGGAACTGCTCACCAAGGTCGTTACGTATGACGTATACGGCCAGCTCCGGACGACCGTCGAGAAGAACAGCGGCGGCACCCGGCGCACGTCCACCGTGACGTACGACGCGGCGGGACGACCCGTGGAGCAGAGCATCTCCGCCCCCGGTCTGGGCAAGGCGCTGGAAAAGACCCGCACGGTTTACGACGCGGCCAGCGGTCAGAGCGTGCGCACCCAAACGGTCAACGCGTCCAACGTGGTGACGGCAGAGGTGATCCGGGGTTACGACACGCTGGGCCGGCCGACGTCCTACACCGACGCCGACAACAACACGTCGACGACCACCTACACCCTGCTCGGACAGCAGGCGACGAGCAACGACGGCAAGGCGACCCGTACCTACACCTACGACGGAGGTACCGAGCGGCGAGGCCTGGTGACGTCGGTGAACGACAGTCAGGCCGGCGTCTTCACCACCACGTACGACGCCAATGGTGCCTCGGTGGCCGAGGCGTGGCCCAACGGGCTCGCGATCACGCGCACCTACGACCCGGCCGGCACGCCGACCAAGGTGGCGTACGGCCGGCCCGGCTGTGGCCAGCCCACCTGTGGTCTCTACTTCGACGCGGCCGGCTACGGCATCCACGGCCAGAAGCGGTGGTCCAGCAACACCTTCGCCTACCAGGTCCTCGACTACGACCGCTCCGGCCGGCTGGAGATGGTCAAGGAGACCAAGGGCGGCAGCTGCGCCGTCCGCAAGTACGGTTTCGACGAGGCCACCAACCGCACCTCGCTGACGAGCTATGCGCCAGCGGCCAACGGCACGTGCCAGACGACGACCGTGGCGGCGACGAGGACATCGACCTACGACAACGCCGACCGGGCCACCACCGCCGGTTACAGCTACGACGCACTGGGCCGGACCACCACGACACCGGCCGCGGAGACCGCCAACCCCACCGGCGGGAATGTGACCGTTGCTTACCACGCCAACGACATGGTGAGCACGATCACTCAGAGTGGTCGTACCACCGACTACACGTTGGACGTCACAGGCTCGCGGGTGCGGTCCTGGACGGACAACATCACGGGCACCGCCGTACGGGCCACCCATCACTACACCGACGACGGTGACAACCCGGCGTGGACGCAGGAAACGGCTACCCGCTTCAGCCGGGTGGTGGCGGGACTGGGCGGCATGGCGGCCCTGTTCAACAGCACCGGTTCGGTGCTGGACTGGCAGCTCAGCAACCTCAACGGCGACATCGTGGCGGGCATCAACGGCAGCAGTGCCGGCCTCACCACCACCCGCGATTTCGACGAGTACGGGACCCCGCGCAACACCGCCGAGACCGGGAAGCTGCGCTACGGCTGGCTCGGCCAGGCTCAACGGGCATCCGATGCGCCGGCCGGCATGACGCTGATGGGCGCCCGGGTGTACAACCCGTCCAGCGGTCGGTTCCTGTCGACCGATTCCGTGCACGGCGGTAACGCGAACGCCTACGACTACGCCAGCGGTGACCCGATCAACAAGCACGACGTCTCGGGTCAGATGGGTTGCTGGCGCACGACCGGTTGGTCCACCAGAAAGTGGAACTACTGGTGGGGCGGTTGGGGCGGCTATCGCGCCAGCACGAACTACCGCTGCTCGTTCTCGAACAGCGACATGAAGTGGATCGCCAGATTCGGCTTCATCTGGGCGATTGTCGGCATCGTCGTCGGTCTCTTCTTCATACCCGCAGGCGCGGCCTTCGAGGTCGCGGCCATAGCGCTGGCCTGGGCGTGGTGGGAGTACGAGCAAGCGTGCCCCCGCAAGCGCGGCGGATACTACGGCGGCCAAGTCCGTATCTACTACAACAAGAATTGGCGCTTCCAGTGGGCGGCCAACAAAAACAGATACCTCACGTGTAAGTGACGGGACGTAGACAGATGGGCTCTAAGGTGGATGTGTGGTTGGCTGGCTCAACGGTGGCGCAACTGACGCCGCCGCCCGAATCAATCATCGACGGTGACCCGGCAGCGACCGTGGTGCGCATCTGCTGCCTGCGTCGAGAGGGAATGAGCGGGTTGGAGGTGAGCGTCGCGGTCGACGAGGCCACCGCCGGCCGGTTCACCCGGGCATGTCTACTCGAAACCATCTGGAAGCAGAGGGTGCTGCCGGCGATCCTGCTGGTATTGGCATTGACCGTCGTAGGATTCGTTATCGACGCGGTAATAAACGACTCGGAGTTGCTGGGGGTGTTTCTCCTGCTGGCATTCGTCCTGGCAGGCGTCACCTTCGGCGGCAGGTTCGCGCTGATCCTGCTGCGCTCACGGCACCATCCGAAATTGCTGAACAACAGCGATGTTCTCATTCGCGACGTCGACCCGAGCACCGCCCGAAGGTGGGCGGATCTCAATCCAGCGGGCGCCATCACGATAAGGAACTAGCGAAGCAGCACAGGCGGGCGTCGTCGGTCGAGAGACCGGCGGCGCCCGTCGCGCTGTGCCGTCGGCGGCGATGTCCTCGGCAGTGGCGGGCCGGTAAGCCGCAGCTGACCGGTTCACCTCACCGGCCGACTTCAACTCCCAACTGCAGGACTGGCTGGTGCTGGCGAACAACTGGGCCGGATCCGGTCCTGGATAGCCGACTGGAACAGCGATCCACGACCGTTAATCTGCACCGAACCGCTGAAGAGATCCTCAATCACTCGCCCGACAGCGGCGAATTTCCGGCGCGGCACACTAGCGGCGGGGTACGACATCGCGGCCGAGGAGCGTGAGAATCCGATCCAGCGGGGAGCCGCCGGGGTCCGGCAGGCGGGGCGCGAAGGCAGCGCCCGGCCCCAGCCGGCTCGGGCCGTCCGGCACCGCCTCGGCGATCGGCAGGGCGGCGGCGAGCACGTCGTCCGGCAGCGCGTAGCCGACGCCGAGCGCGCTCGCCACGTCCCAGCCGTGCACCACGTTGTCGACCAGGTGGAAGCCGATGGCGAGCCGCCGGGGTATCGGCGTCGCCGCGATCTCGGGCAGCAGGAGGTCGAGGTCGTTCGCGGCGAAGGCGTCGATGGCCGCCTCGGCCGCCTCCGCGTACGCGCGTGCGTGGTCGTCGGCGAGCGGCCGGGGTTCCCAGACGCCCGGGTCGTCGCCGTGCCCCGCCGCGGCGGCGGCGAAGCCGCGGTGCTGGGCCGTCATGTGTGCCAGGAGCGCGGCGAGGTCCCATTCCGCGCACGGCGTCGGGCGGGACAGGTCCGAGCGGGAGATCCGGCCGACGACGGTCACGCTCGCGCGCACCGCCCGCTCGTCGCAGGACAACAGGTCAATGGTATGCATGTGCTTACCATCTGCGTCCGTACACGATATGTCAAGGTGTATGTTCCGGCCGTGACCGGACCGGAGAGCGATCGCCCCGACCTCGCCGCCATGGCCGCGCGGCTGGCCCGGTCGCTGGTCGCGGCCGAGCGGCCGGTGCTCGCCGCGCACGACGTGTCGATGTGGGGCTACGTCGTGCTCGGCGCGCTGGCCGACGAGCCGATGCGCACCCAGGCCGCGCTCGCGCGGGCCATCGGCGCGGACAAGACCCGGATCATCGGGACCCTCGACGAGTTGCAGGAGCGCGCCCTTATCGAGCGCGAGCCCGACCCCGACGACCGGCGGGTGCGGCTGCTGCGGCTGACGCCGGCCGGGCGGCACCTGTACGCCGCGGTGCGCGCGGACATCCGGGCCGGCGAGGAGCGTCTCCTGGCCGGCCTGGCCGAGGCGGACCGGCGCACGTTCCTGCGCGTGCTGCGCCGCCTCGACCCCGCCGACGGCTGATCAGACGACGTCGAAGTTCGCCATCATCGCCATGTCCTCGTGCTCGAGGTTGTGGCAGTGCAGCATGTAGCGGCCGCGGTGCCCGGCGAACCGCACAAGCACCTCGACCGCCTCGTACGGCCGGACGTCCACGGTGTCCTTCCACCCGCCCTCCCACGGCTCCGGGCTCCGTCCGCTGCGCGACAGCACCTGGAAGTGTCCGAGGTGCACGTGCACCGGGTGGTGGAAGTCGCTGGTGAAGCGCCACAGCTCGACCGTGCCGAGCCGCGGCGCGGCGAGCGAGCCGGCCGGGTCGTACGGCCGATTGTTGATCTGCCACCGGCCGCCGCCGAAGCGGAAGTCGAACTGGCGCACCCGTGCCGCGTCCGCGCGGGTCAGCACCGGCACCCGCGAGAGCCGGGCGGGAACCCGGCTGTCGTCCTTCGCCTTCCGGGTGACGACGAAGCGCATGATCTCGCCGGCCGGTCCCGCCCCGAAGCCGTTGCGCAGCGTCACCTCGGTGCCGATCGGGTACGCGGAGAAGTCGACGAGCACGTCGCAGCGTTCGCCCGGCGACAGGACGACCTCAGGGAGCGTGACCGGCGCCGCCAGCAGGCCGTCGTCGGTGCCGATCTGGACCAGCTCCGCGCCGGAGGAGAGCCCGAGCCGGTAGCGGCGGGCGTTCGAGGCGTTGACCAGCCGCAGCCGGTACCGGACGTTCGCCACCTCGTGGCGCGGCCAGGCGACCCCGTTGACCAGGATGACGTCGCCGAAGAGCCCGGAGAGGAACTCGCCGCCGGCGCCGGGTGACGCCATCGACATGTCCCGCATCGGGTAGCGCAGCGAGCCGTCGGCCTCGAACGCGCGGTCGCAGATCAGCAGCGGCAGGTCCCGGTCGCCGCGCGGCAGCGGCAGCGCGTCCTCCTCGTCGTCCGAGATGATCATCATGCCGGCGAGGCCGCGCCACACCTGCGGCGCGGTGAAGTCCATCCGGTGGTCGTGGTACCAGAGCGTCGCCGCCCGCTGCCCGATCGGGTAGCGGTAGTCGCGGCTCACCTCGTGCACCCGCGCACCCGCGCCGTGCTGGTGCGGCGGGGCGGGGGAGTAGCCGGCCGGGGTGGTCAGGTCCATCGGGAAGCCGTCGGAGTCCGCCGGGGTGACGCCGCCGTGCAGGTGGGTCGAGGTCGGCACGGGCAGCTCGTTGCGCATGGTCACGGTGAGCGGGCGGCCGCGGCGGGCGCGGATGGTCGGGCCGGGGAAGATGCCGTCGTAGCCCCAGATCGTCGTGGTGCGGTCCGGCAGCAGGCGGGCCTCGGCGACGCGCTGCGTGATGACGATGTGCTCGCCGGCCGAGTTGCTCAGCGCCGGCCGGGCGACGGGCGGGATCGCCAGCGGCGTGCGGAAGCGTTCCGGCAGGGGCACCGCGCTGGTCAGCAGCGATCCGGTGCCGGGGCCGTCCGCGGGCCGCCCGCAGCCGGCGAGCGCGGCCACCCCGGCGGCGCCGGCCAGGCCGAGCAGGCCGCGCCGCGACACACCAGCGGTCACGAGGAGTTGCCGGCGGCGAGGGCGGGCGCGGGGCGGTATGCGAAGGCCCACCAGGTCAGCGCCGAGGTCAGGGCCATGACGGTCATGCCGAGCGGGATGTGCAGCCCGACCTGCCGGGCGAAGCCGAGGCCGACCTGCATCACGATCGCCCACCACAGCGCGACGCTGAACGCGATCGGCCACCACGGTCCGCGGCCCGGGCGGACCAGCAGGATCGTCGCGGGCAGCAGGGCCGCCGAGGTGAGCACGAGCAGGATCGCGTTCGCGCTGTGCAGGCCCAGCAGCTTCACGTTGCCGGTGACGAAGCCGCCGGCCAGGGCCGCCTGGGTGAGCACCTGGAGCAGCAGGACGACGGTGAGCGTACGGATGACGGCGATGGGCCATCGGCGGGCGGGTCTGATCTCTGGCACGAGCCCATCGTGGGGTTGCGGCCGGTTTTCCGGATCCGGGTCCGTACGTAGGGGTGCCCCGGGTTTCAGCCGGTGGCGAGCGCCTCCTGGAGGCCCCGGGCGGCGAGCCGGTCGGCGCGCTCGTTCTCCGGGTGACCCGCGTGGCCCTTTACCCAGTGCCACTGCACGTCGTGCCGGCGCACCGCGGCGTCGAGGCGCTGCCACAGGTCGACGTTCTTGACCGGCTGCCGGGCCGAGGTCTGCCAGCCGTTCGTCTTCCACCGGGGCATCCACTTGGTGATGCCGTCGCGCACGTAGATGCTGTCGGTGTAGAGCAGGACGGTCAGCGGCGCGCGGGTCAGGCTCTCGAGGGCGCTGATCGGCGCCATGAGCTCCATCCGGTTGTTCGTCGTCGTCCCGGCCTCGCCGCCGCAGAGTTCCTTCTCGGTGGTGCCCCAGCGCAGGACGGCGCCCCAGCCGCCGGGTCCCGGATTGGGGATGCACGCACCATCGGTGTAGATCTCCACCGGAGTGGCCAGCGCTGTCATGGCCAGAACCCTACCCACCCGTTGGGTGTCAGGCCGCCGGTGCAGGCTCCTCCGGAGTGACCAGGGCTGTTGTCCGAAGCCCTGCCGAGGACGGGGTGTCAGGCCGCCGGTGCAGGCCCCTCCGGAGTGACCAGGGCTGTTGTCCGAAGCCCTGCCGAGAACGGGTGTCAGGCCGCCGGGCCGGGGCCTGCGTGACGCCGCAGGCGCATCCGGGGGGAACCGGTACCGGACCGGCGGCCTGCCCCCGCAATACCGGGAGCCTCTGGGAGCGCTCCCAGCCTCAGCCTAGCGAACTCCGGCGAGTGCGCAAGGCATGGGTGCAAAGCCACACCGTTCGGAGCCGTCCGAGCGGTGTCCGCCCCAGTCGGTACAGTTTCGGCCATGCGCGAAGCAGCCGTCGAGGTGCAGGACGTCGTCGTCAGATACGGCGGCGTCGTCGCCGTCGACGGCGTGTCGCTCACCGTGCCGCGCGGGTCGATCCTCGCCCTGCTCGGCAACAACGGCGCCGGCAAGACCAGCCTGCTCCAGGTCTGCGAGGGCTTCCGCGGCCCCGACGCCGGCTCGGCCCGGGTGCTCGGCCTCGACCCCGTCGCCGACCACGACGAGCTCATGCCGCGGCTCGGCATCATGCTCCAGTCCGGCGGCGTCTACCCGTGGGCGACGGCCGGCGAGATCCTGCGCCTCTTCGCCTCCTTCGCCGCGAACCCGCTCGACACCGACATGCTGCTGGACCGCCTCGGCCTGCGGAAGTTCGCCAAGACGACGTTCCGCCGGCTCTCCGGCGGCGAGCAGCAGCGGCTGTCGCTGGCCCTCGCGCTGGTCGGCCGGCCCGAGCTGGTCTTCCTCGACGAGCCGACCGCGGGCATGGACGTCGGCGCCCGCCAGACCACCTGGGAACTGGTGGAGAACCTGCGCGCGGACGGCGTCTCGGTGCTGCTCACCACCCACCTGCTCGACGAGGCCGAGAGCCTCGCCGACCACGTGGTCATCATGGACGGCGGCGTGGTCGCGGCCACCGGCACGCCGGCCGAGCTCACGGCCGCGGCCGGCATCGACCTCCTCCGGGTACGCGCGGACGCCGGCCTCGCGGTCGCCGACCTCGCCGCGCGCGTCTGCGCGAAGGTCACCGAGAGCTCACCGGGTGAGTACGAGATCGCCGGCGCCCTGGACACGGCCGCGATCGCGGCGGCGCTCGGCTGGTTCGCCGCCGAGGGCGCCCAGGTCACCGCCGTGGACACCCGCCGCCGCACCCTCGAAGACGTCTATCTGGCCCTGACCGCGGGAGCAGCGCGATGAACCCGAGCGCCGGAACCTTCACCCCCGCCCCCGGCCGGGCGCCCCTGCGCACCGTCCTGCTGCGGCAGATCCGCATGGAGCTGGTGCTCACCGCGCGCCGGGGCGAGGCCCTGGTGCTCGCCATGGGCGTACCCCTGCTGGTCCTGCTCGGCGCGGGCCTGACCCGCGCGACGAACCTGCCGACCGACGACCGCCTGGGCTACGTCGTGCCCGGCGTCCTCGCCCTGACGGTGATGTCGACGGCCTTCACCGGCCAGGCGATCACCACCGGCTACGAGCGCGGCTACGGCGTCCTCAAGCGCCTCGGCGCGTCCCCGCTCACCCGCCCCGGCCTGCTGCTGGCCAAGACCGTGGCGATCCTGTGCCTGGTCGGCCTCCAGCTGATCGCCCTCGCGGCGGTCGGCGTCATCGCCGGCTGGCGCCCGGAGCTCGCGCAGCTGCCGGCCGCGCTCGCCGTGACCGTGCTGGCCACGGCCGCCTACTGCGGCCTGGCGCTGCTGATCGCCAGCGTGCTGCGGCCGGAGACGACCACGGCGGCCGCCACCCTGATCTACGTGCTCATGCTGGCGGCCGGCGGCATCATGTTCGCCGCGCCCGACCTCGGCACCGCCGGCCACTTCCTGCTCCCGCTCGCCGCGCACGCCGAGGCCCTGCGCGCCACCCTGACCGAAGGCGCCTCCGTGCCGGCGAGCATCTGGCTCAGCCTCACCGTCTGGGCCGCGGCCGCGCTCACCGCGGCCGCACGCTGGTTCCGCTGGGAGTGACGTCACGGGGCGGGTGTCCGTCGAACGGTGGACACCCGGTGACCACCGCGCGGTCGTCCCGGCGGGACCCCGCCGGACGCGATGCTCTTCCGCATGACAGCCATCGAGGCGCGCGGCCTCCGCAAGGCGTACGGCGGGCATGAGGCCGTAGCCGGCATCGACCTCGCCATCCCGAACGGCGAGGTGTTCGCCCTGCTCGGGCCGAACGGCGCCGGGAAGACCACCACCGTCGAGATTCTCGAGGGGCACCGCCGGCGCGACGCCGGCGAGATCCGGGTGCTCGGCACCGATCCCGCCGGGGCGGGGCGGGCCTGGCGCGCCCGGATCGGCATCGTGGCGCAGTCGGCGACCGACGTCGCCGACCTCACCGTCGGCGAGACCGTCCGGCACATCGCCGGGTGCTATCCCCGGCCCCGGCGCGCCGCCGAGGTCATCGACCTGGTCGGCCTCGCGGACAAGACCCGGGCCAGGGTACGGACGCTGTCGGGCGGTCAGCGGCGCCGCCTCGACGTCGCGCTCGGCATCGTCGGGCGTCCCGAGGTCCTCTTCCTCGACGAGCCGACCACCGGCTTCGACCCGCAGGCCCGCCGGCAGTTCTGGGAGCTGGTCCGGGTGCTGGCCGCCGAGGGCACCACGATCCTGCTCACCACCCACTATCTCGACGAGGCGGAGGCGCTCGCCGACCGGCTGGCGGTCATCGCCGGCGGGGTCGTCGTGGCCGAGGGCACCCCGGCAACGCTCGGCGGCCGGTCCGCTGCGGGCGTCGTCGTCTCGTGGGCCGGCGCGGACGGCCCGCGGATGGAGCACACCGACGACCCGACCGCGCTGATCGGCCGGCTCGCGGCCGCGGGCACCGACCTCAGCGCGCTCTCCGTCACCCGGCCGAGCCTCGAGGACACCTACCTGACCCTGATCGGAGAGGCGCGATGACCGCCGCGACGCTGCCGTCCACCGCCCGGACCGGGCTGCGCCGGGGTGGGATCGAGCTCCTGCAGTTCGTCCGGGACCGGACCGCGATGATCTTCAGCTTCTTCTTCCCGGCGCTCCTCCTGCTGCTGTTCGGGACGATCTTCTCCGGCGAGTACGACCACCCCGGCCTCGGCGCGGCGCGGGTCTTCTCGGCCAGCATGATCGCGTACGGGATCGTGTCCACGTCGTTCATCACCATGGGCGTCGGCATCGCCAGTGACCGCGAGGACGGCACGCTCAAGCGGCTGCGCGGCACGCCGGTCACCGCCACCGCGTACTTCATCGGCAAGCTCGTCCTGGTCGCGGCCCTGACCGCCGCCGAGGTGGTCGCGCTGCTGGCCGTCGGGGTGTTCGTCTTCGACGTGCCGCTGCCGACGGATGCCGGCCGGTGGCTCACGTTCGGCTGGCTCTTCGCGCTGTCGGTCGTCGCCTGTGGACTGCTCGGCATCGCCGCCAGCGCGCTGGTGCGCTCGGCCCGGACGGCCGGTGCCGTGCTCAACGCACCGGTGGTCGCGCTGCAGTTCCTCTCCGGCGTCTTCATCCACCCGATCACGCAGCTGCCGGACTGGATGATCACGGTGGCGTCGATCTTCCCGGTGAAGTGGATGGCGCAGGGCTTCCGCTCGGTGTTCCTGCCGGACACCGCGGTCGGCCTCGAGGCCGGTGGCGCCTGGGAGCTGGGCCGGGTCGCGTTGGTCCTGTCCTGCTGGTGTGTGGTCGGATTGGTGCTATGCCTGCTGAGCTTCCGCTGGAGGGAACGGCGCGGGGCATGACGCCGCCGGACCGCCAGGAGGCCGTCGAGCGCTGGTCGTACCTCTGGTACCTCTGCTATGCCGTCGTCACTCTCGCGGTGGCGGCGGCGGTGCTCGCCCAGTCCGAGACCCCGGCCGCCTACCGGGCCGTCGCGGTCGCCGCGATCGCGGCGACCGCCATCCTGTACGCGTTCTGGGGTCGCCGTCCGGACGCCGGCGCGGCGTTCGTCGTCGCGATCCTGGTGGCCTTCGCGGTCGGCACGTTCGCGGTGCCGACGGTCAGCTACCTGCTCTTCGCGCTCTCCCCGCTGATCTTCATGGTCCTCGGCATCCGTCCCGCCATTGTGGCGGTCGTCTGCGCGAACCTGCTGCCGCTCGCCGCCGGCTGGCTGCACTTCGGCGCCGGCTTCCTCACCCATCTCGGGCCGATCTTCGTGATGTCGGCCGCCGTCGCGGTCTGGCTCGGCGTCTGGATCAACCGGATGTCCGAGCAGAGCGCCGAGCGGGCCGCCCTGATCGCGGAGCTGGAGAGCAGCCGCGCCGAGGTCGCGCGGCTGTCGCACGAGGCCGGCGTCGCCGCCGAGCGGACCCGGCTGGCCGGCGAGATCCACGACACCCTCGCGCAGGGCTTCACCAGCATCATCACGCTGTTGCAGGCCGCCGACCCCGGGCTCGCCGACGAGCGGCTCGCGCTGGCCGTGCGTACCGCCCGGGAGAACCTGGCCGAGTCGCGGTCCCTGGTCGCGGCCCTGGCACCGTCCGCGCTGGCCGCCGGCTCGCTGCCCGATGCCGTACGCCGGCAGACGGCCCGCTTCACGGAGGAGACCGGGACGGCGGCGACGTGCCGGATCACCGGTACGGCCCGGGCACTGCCGACCGCGGTCGAGGTCGTGCTGCTGCGCGCCGCGCAGGAGGCCCTGGCCAACGCCCGCCGGCACGCGGACGCGGAGAACGTGGCGGTGCTGCTGGCGTTTGGCGCGGACCGGGTCCGGCTGGTGGTCCGCGACGACGGCCGCGGGTTCGAGCCCGCGACGGCGCACGGCTTCGGGGTGGCCGGCATGCGGGCCCGGGCCGAGCAGGTGAACGGCACGGTGACGGTGCACAGTGACCCGGGCACCGGCACCGTCGTCGAGGTCGAGGTGCCGGCGTGATCCGGCTGATCCTGGTCGACGACCATCCGGTGGTCCGGCACGGGCTGCGCGGCATGCTGGAGGCGGAGCCGGATCTGACCGTGGTCGGCGAGGCGGCGTCCGGTCCGGACGGTGTCGCGCTCGCGGCCGAGCTGCGGCCGGACATCGTGCTGATGGACCTCCGGATGCCCGGCGGCGACGGGGTGGAGGCCACCGCGCGGATTCTCGCGACCGTGCCCGGCGTACGCGTGCTGGTGCTGACCACCTACGAGTCGGATCGCGACATCCTGCGCGCGATCGAGGCCGGGGCCGGCGGATATCTGCTGAAGGACGCCTCGCCGGGCGAGCTGGCCGCCGCCGTCCGGGCCGCCGCCCGCGGCGAGACCGTGCTCGCGCCCAGCGTCGCCTCCACCCTGGTCCGTCAGGTACGCGGCCCGGCGCCGCCGGCGCTGTCCGCCCGGGAGGCGCAGGTGCTGGGCCTGGTGGCGCAGGGACTTACCAACGCGGACATCGGCCGCGCGCTGTTCATCACGGAGGCCACGGTGAAGACGCACCTGCTGCGCGCCTTCGCCAAGCTGGAGGTCACCGACCGCACCGCCGCCGTGACGCGGGCGATGGGCCTCGGCCTGATCTGACCTTGACGCACCGCTCCACTGTCAAGTGGGCCGATCGATGGGCGTGTCTCACAGGCGACTAGTTTCCTCCAACCTGGAGGACGACGCGGCCGGCCCGGACATCGATGATCCTGGCTGCCCCGCGGACGCGCTCCGAATCGGCTGTGTTACGGTGCGACGCCACAGGTTCATCTACCGGACAAATCATAGGCGCCAATGCGTGAGGAATCGGACAATGGTTCGCGTGCGCCGCAGACTTCCGCCACCATCGGCACGCCTGCTATTTTGTCCGCTGTAGACCTGAGTTAACCTGCAATGCACGTTGATGCCGTCCGATCCGGCATCAGAAAACTACGTTGAGCTTCGTTAAACATTTCTCGCCGGGGGTCGGTATTCTCCTGAACCTCGTCTAGCCTTCACCGCCTGAGTGTCCTTGCGCTTTGCAGTTCAGGGCCAAGGGTTGGGGGCGTGGCAACAGTGTGCGTGAAATTGCCGAGTGGGCGTGGGGTCTCACTGGAGGCAGGGGCGTCGTGACAACGACGGAAACGGCGGCGGACAGCGCCGCGACCGGACCGATTCCAACTACCGAGTATTCCGGATTCACCGAGCGGGACCTCGGTGTCTCCGGCGAACGGGCGCACGCCGACCGCTGGGTGTGGGAGGCCCGCTACGTCAAGCTGCTCCTGGTCATCGACTTCGGGGCGACGCTGATCGCCACGCTCGCCGCGTTCGTGCTGCGCTTCCAGGGCGCGCCGTACGCGGACTGGTACCTGGTGCTCTCGGCGCTGATTCCGCCGGTGTGGGTCGGGCTGCTGGCGATCACGCACGCCTACGAGCGACGGGTGCTCTTCATGGGCGGCGAGGAGTACCAACTGGTGCTCCGCGCCGGAGTACGCCTCACGCTCGGTATCGCCCTAGCGTCCTATGTGGCCAACGCGGACCTCGCGCGCGGCTACCTGTCCATCGCCCTCGTGCTGACCACCGTGCTCTCGCTGGCCGGCCGCTTCGTGCTGCGCAAGGTGCTGCACCGGGCTCGCCGGCGCGGCGCCTGCATGCACCGGGTGCTGGTGCTCGGCCACGCCTCGGCCGTCGCGCAGATGACCGGCCAGCTGCACCGCCGTTCGCATCACGGCCTCCAGGTCGTCGGCGCCTGCCTGCCCGACGATCAGCTCGGCGACCCGGCGCGGATCGTCGACGTGCCGGTCTTCGGCGCCCTGACCGCGGCCGCCAACTCGGCGGCGGCGGCCGGCGCGGACACCGTCATGGTGCTGTCCTGCCCGGAGCTCGACGGCCCGATGCTGCGCCGCCTCGCCTGGGAGCTCGAGCGCGACGACATCGACCTGATGGTCTCGTCGTCGCTGGTGGACACCGCCGGCGACCGCATCACCGTCCGCCCGGTCGACGGGCTGCCGATGATGCACATCGAGCACCCCCGGCTCTCCGGTGGGCGGCGGCTCATCAAGTCGGTGTTCGACATCTCGGGCGCCGCGCTGCTGCTTCTGCTGCTCATGCCGCTGTTCCTGCTGGTCGCGCTCGTCGTCCGGCTGGACAGCGGCGGACCGGTGTTCTTCCGCCAGGTCCGGGTCGGCCGCGGCGGTGAGTCGTTCCGGATGTACAAGTTCCGGACGATGCACGCCGACGCCGAGGCCCGCCTCGAGGCGATGCGCCGGCAGAACGAGGCCGCCGGGGTGCTGTTCAAACTGCGTGACGACCCGCGGGTCACCCGGTCCGGGCGCATCCTGCGCCGGTACTCGATCGACGAGTTGCCCCAGCTGATCAACGTGCTGCTGGGTGAGATGTCGCTGGTCGGGCCGCGCCCGCCGCTGCCGAGCGAGGTCGAGCGGTATCCGCAGGACATGCGGCGGCGGCTGGTGGTCAAGCCCGGCATGACCGGGCTCTGGCAGGTGAGCGGGCGCTCGGACCTGTCCTGGGAGGACTCGATCCGGCTCGACCTGCGGTACGTGGAGAACTGGTCGCTCACGGTCGACCTGGTGATCCTCATGCGGACCGCCACGGTGGTCATGCGGGGCGCGGGCGCCTACTGACCGGCGCGTGGGGCGCCGTTGCAAGGTTGTCGGTTTCATGCGGTCGGGACGCCGCGGGATGGGGATTGTTCGGTGGTACTGCTCTACTTCGTCGCCGCGTTCGTGCGAACCGCGCCGTGACGACGCTGCTCGTCGCCTCCACCGGTGGCCACCTGGCCGAGCTGCACGATCTCCGGCCGCGGCTCGGCGTCGAGGACCGCCGATGGGTCACCTTCGACAGCCCGCAGAGCCGCTCGCTGCTCGACGGCGAGGACGTGGTCTACGTCCCGCCGGCGACCAGCCGGGACCTGGTCGGCGCGGTCCGCGACCTGCTCGTCGCCCGGAGGATGTTCCGGTCCGAGCGCTACGAGCAGGTGATCAGCACCGGAGCCAGCGTCGCGATGGCGTTCTTCGTGCCGGCGACCTCGGCCGGGGTGCCGTGCTCCTATATCGAGAGTGCGACCCGTACCCGGGGGCCGTCGCTGACCGGCCGGCTCGCCGCCCGGGTGCCGCGCGCCCGCCTCTACACGCAGTACCCGGGGTGGGCCGATGCCACCTGGCGCTACGGCGGGTCCATCTTCGACGCGTTCGACGCCGAGCCGATCGCGGCGCCCCGCCAGGTCCGCAAGGTCGTGGTGACCCTCGGTACGCACGAGCGCTACACCTTCCCGCGCCTGCTCAATCATCTCGTTACCCTCCTGCCGCCGGATTGGGACGTCCTGTGGCAGGTTGGTTCGACCGTTATCGATAGAATGCCCGCCGAAGCCCGAAAGCAGGTGCCCCTCGCCGAGATGCGGCAGGCGCTCGCCGAGGCCGACGTCGTCATCTCGCACGCCGGCGTCGGCTCCGCACTGGCGGCGATGCAGGCCGGCAAGCGGGCGCTGTACGTGCCGCGCCGCAGGGCGTTCGGCGAGCACGTCGACGACCACCAGGTCGAGATGGCACGGGAGTTGGAAGGCAGGAGGCTGGTCGTGGCTCGGGAGGCGGAGGAGGTCGGTCTCGCGGATCTCGAGGAGGCGGCCGCCTGGTCGGTACGGGCCAGCCCGGCCGTGGCGCCGTTCCGGCTGGCCCCGTTCCGGCTGGCTCCGTCGTGAATGCACGATTCGGCCGCGTCCTTGTGCATACATGTCTGTCCGATAGACAAGGTCATCGTCCGGAAGGTCGATAGCGCGACCGGCGGGGCCGCACCAGGCTTCGTCAATCTTTAAGTTCTGATTAGGAGGGCACGTGTCCCTGAAGCGTCGACTCCGGCCACGGCGGGCCGCCAGGTTCCTGGTGCCGGCCGCGGTGATGAGTTTGACGGTCGCTCTGACCGCCGTCCCGGCGAGCGCCGTATACGTACCACCGAACGACCCGGCGACCCTGGTCTCGGCCAATCCGGCGGACAACACGCCACACCTGCAGAACGGAAGCATGCGGGCCTTCGCGCAGATCGGTAACACGGTCTACGCGGGCGGCTCGTTCGCCGGGGTCAAGCCCGCCGGCGCCACCACCTGGACGCCGGTGGAGAACCTGATCGCCTACGACGCCGGCACCGGCGCGCTGAAGACCGGCTTCGCCCCGGTCCTCGACGGCGCGGTGCAGACGCTCGCGGTCAGCCCCGACGGCAAGCTCATCGTCGGCGGCAGCTTCGGCACCGTCAACGGCGTCGCGCGCAAGAACCTGGTCGAGCTCGACCCGGCCACCGGCGCCACGGTCGCCGGCTGGGTCGGCCGGGCCGACGGCGGCGTCGTGCGCCGCGCGATCGTGCACGGCAACTACCTCTACATCGCCGGCGCCTTCCACTGGGTCAACGGCACCGAGCACTCGCTGCTCGCCCGGCTCAACGCCACCACCGGCGCCATCGACGCCGGCTTCCAGATCGATGCGAGCGGCCCCCGCCCGTACGCGAACAGCACCGAGCTGGTCTGGGGCCTCGCGGTCGCGCCCGACGGCGGCACCGTAGTGGCGGTCGGCAACTTCACCGACGTGAACGGCAACGCCCGCAACCAGGTCGTCATGATCGAGACCAGCGGCACGCCGACGGTCGCGGACTGGAACACCGACCGGTACGTCGCCGCCTGCTACAGCGGCTCGTTCCCGTTTTACGCGCGCGATGTGGACTTCGGCGACGACGGCAAGTACTTCGTCATCATCGGTGACGGCGGCCGCGGCGACGCGTACTGCGACGCCACCGCCCGGTGGGAGACCGCGGACCGCGGGTCCAACGTCCAGGCCACCTGGGTCAACTTCACCGGCACCGACTCGGTCACCTCGCTCGAGGTCGCCGACGGCGTCGTCTACGTCGGCGGCCACTTCCGCTGGCAGAACAACGCCAACGGCAACGACGCGCAGGGCGCCGGCGGCGTCAGCCGCTACGGCATCGCCGCGCTGGACCAGCAGAACGGCGTGCCGCTGAACTGGAACCCGACCCGCTCGCCCGGCAGCCAGCTGCCGGCCGGCGGCACCGAGTGGGGCCCGATCATGTGGGAGCTCTGGAAGGGCCCGGACGGCCTCTTCGCCGGCTTCGACGCGGACGGCCTCGGCAACGAGTACCACGGGCGGATGGGCTACTTCCCGGAGTCCGGCGGCCGCAACCTTCCCGTTCAGGACGCGCCGCAGGCCGCCTCCGGCTACCTCTACCTCGGCGCCGGCAACGGCCAGCTGACCAAGGTGCCGTACGGCCCGACCGGGGTCGGCACGCCGGCCACGGTCAGCCAGCCGCAGCTCACCTCGGCGCGGTCGGCGTTCATGGTGTCCAACAAGCTCTACTGGGCCAAGATCGACAGCTCCGCGCCCAGCGGCAGCGTGCTGAACATCTCGATCGTCAGTGGCGCCGGCGCGATCGGTGCACCGTGGGTGGGCAGCGGCTACAACTCCTGGTTCACGGCCGCCAGCATGACCGGCGCGTTCTACCTGCAGGGCCGCATGTACTACACGACGTCGACCAGCAACTCGCTGTTCTACCGGTACCTGACGCCGGACGGCTACGTCATCGGCTGCACCGCGTTCACGCTGCCCACCTCGGGCATCGACTGGCGCACCGTGCGGGGCATGACCTGGGTCGCCGGCAAGGTCGTCTACGGCTCAACGGACGGCTCGCTGCGCACGGTGGCCTTCGATCCGGCCGCCACGACCGCGGTTACCGGATCGACCGCCACCGTTGTCGCCGCCCCGAATGCGGCGGCAACGTGGTCCAATCAGACACTGTTCTTCGCAACCTCGTAAATAAATACGTCTATGTAGCGAAGAGGCTCCGTTGAGTCACCTTCCCGGCCGCGCAATGGCGCGCGGCCGGGAAGGCAACAACTGCAGAGTCTGTCGGGGAGGGACGACTCATGGATGTGACTGATTCCGTCGCCGCGAGCCGGCAGCGGGTCATCGGCTTCGCGGATGTCATCCGGATTCCGCTGCGCCGCTGGCGGATCGTGCTGGCCGTCGTGGGCACTGTCACGCTCGTCGTGCTCGGATATCTCCTCTTCTTCCCGGCGACCTACCGGGCGACGACGGTCGTCGTTCTGCGCCCCGTGGTCACCGACCCGTTCACCCTGCCGTCCAGCGGCGCCGACCGGGCCATCAACATGACCGCCGAGAACGGCATCGCGCTCAGTAACGGCGTCATCGACACGACCGCCCAGATCCTTCAGCAGGACTCGGAGGAGATCCGCAAGGCGCTCTCCATCGAGGTGCCCACCGGCGGCCAGGTGCTCCGCTTCCAGTTCGCGAGCGACACCGAAAACAGCGCGATCACCGGCGCGAACACCGCGGCGGAGACCTACCTGCGCGTCCGCGAGGACATCTACAAGCAGCAGCGGGCCGCGCTGATCCTGTCGTACGACAACACGATCAAGTCGGTGACCGCGCAGCGGCTCTCCGCGCAGAAGGACCTGCCCACGCAGCACAACAGCACGGATACCGCGTCTCCGCGTACGCAGGCGACGCTGGACCAGGTCAGCGCGCTCAACGACCAGATCGCCCAGCTCGCGAACGCGCGTGCCAAGGTGGCCTCGGCCGACCTGAGCCCCGGCTCGATCACCGCCGCGGCCCGCTCGCCGATCCCGTCAAGCCACGACGCCGCCGCGGTCTACCTGCTCGGCGCGGTGCTGGGCGGCCTGGTGCTCGGCGTGGTCGCCGCGCACGCCCGCGAGGCGCTGGACCGCCGGGTCCGCTCCATCGAGCAGGCCGCCGAAATGGTAGGCATGCCCGCGCTCGGCCTGGTCCGGGCCGGGCGGCACCACGAAGACGCGGCGGCCGCCGACGCCCGCTATGTGTCGCTCGCGCTGCTCAAGTGGATCGACCCCCACTCGGAACGGCCGCTGGTCGTGCTCTCCAGTCGCAACGACGAAGGCCGTACGGTCGTGACCGGGAATCTT
Source organism: Amorphoplanes digitatis (assembly GCF_014205335.1). NCBI lineage: Bacteria > Bacillati > Actinomycetota > Actinomycetes > Micromonosporales > Micromonosporaceae > Actinoplanes > Actinoplanes digitatis. Next base: position 1,481,816 of record NZ_JACHNH010000001.1, read on the forward strand.
GCGGTCGCGCTCGCCGAGGCCGGCCAGGACGTCATGCTGGCCGGCCCGCCGGAGAGCCAGGAGGAGCTCAAGCGGGTGCTGTTCGCGGCGCAGAAGCGCACCCCGCCGCGGCCCCGCACTTCGCCGAAGGGCGGTTCCGCAGGGTTGAATGGCTCGCCTTCGGCGGACCGGCTCGGCCGGAGCCCCGGCGGGGCCCGGCAATCGGGGCTGTCGGCGCGCGTGGCGCCTGCGCAGGTGCGGATGCCGTCCAACGATCCCGAGGCCACGCTGGTCATGCAGGCGCCGGTGCCGGCCCCGGCGGCCCTGGGGAAAGCCGCGGCCGACCGCGACAGCCGCCAGATTGTTGTGCTGATCGGTGGCGGCGTGGTGCGGCTACGCACGCTCGGCGAGGAGCTCGAAGGTGGTGTGGTCGTGATCGACGCCCCACCATCTGACAGCGATGAGCGAGGCGTCCGCGCTGCGCAGTCCGGTGTCGCGGTGCTGGTAGTCGCCCAAGATCGGACACGCAACGCTGAACTGACCCGTCTCGTCGATCGCGTGCGCTCGGCCGGTGCGCAGACCGTCGGCTTCGTTCTCACCGGGGGACGCTAGTGCCAGAGGCCTATCCCGACGTCAGTGTCATCGTCGCCACCTGTGACCGCCCCGGTCTGCTTGAGCGGGCCGTGGCCAGCATCCTCAGCCAGGACTATCCCGGTCGCGTCGAGTGCATCGTGGTCTACGACCACGTCGACGTGCGCGACCTGAATTTGTCGGTCGGACCGGACCGGGCTCTAAAGCTGATCAACAACGGCCGCTGGCAGGGCCTGCCCGGCGGCCGCAACAGCGGCGTCGACGCGGCGACCGGCGAGCTGCTGGCGTTCTGCGACGACGACGACATCTGGCTGCCCGCCAAGCTCAGCCGGCAGGTGGAGCTGCTCGCCGACCCGGCGATCGGCGCGGTGAGCTGCGGGCTGCGGCTGCGCGGCCCCGGCATCGACAAGGAGCGCGTGCTCGACCGCGACCGCGTCGTCCTCGACGAGTTGCTTGCCGACCGGGTCATGGAGGTGCACTCCAGCACCATGCTGGTGCGGCGCTCGACCTGGGCCGCCGCCGGCGACGTCGACGAGGGCATCCCGGGCGGCTACAGCGAGGACTACGAGTGGCTGCTGCGGGTCACCGCGCACACGCCGATCGCGGTGGTCCGGCAGGCGCTGGTCATCGTCGACTGGCACGGCGGCTCGTTCTACTTCGGCCGCTGGGCGACGATCGTGCAGGCGCAGCGCTACCTCATCGACAAGCATCCGGAACTGGCTGGCAGCCGCCGCGGCATGGCCCGGCTGCGCGGGCAGATCGCGTTCGCACTCGCCTCGGGCAACCGGCGGATGGAGGCGCTGCGCGAGCTCGCCGCCGTCGTGCGGCTCAACCCCACCGAGAAGCGGGTGCTGGTCATCGTTCCGGTGATCCTGGGCCTGGCGACCGGCGAGCGGTTGCTGCGGATGGCGCAGAAGCGCGGCAAGGGGATCTGAGGTTGGCCCGGCCTGGACTGCGCCTCCGGCGGGTGCGGGCGACCGCGCCCGCCCAGGCCCGCGCGGTCGCGCCGGTCGCGCCCGGGGTTCTCGAGCCCGGCGCCTGGCCGATCCGTACGCCGAAGCTGCCGGCCGTCAGCCCCACCGGCCTCTGGCCCAGCGCGCTGGACGGACCGGTCAACCGGCAGGTCACGGAGCCGATCACATGAGCACCATCGCGAGGCCCGCGGACACCGAGTCGCGGCGCAGCGCGCGCAGCGGCGCGATCGGCCTGCTCGGCGCCGCGGTGAACGGGGCCTGCGGATTCGTGCTCACCGCCGTGATCGTGCGCGTCTTCGGCCCGGCCGAGTCGGGCGCGTTCTTCACCGCCGTCGGAATCGTCAGCATCGTCGGCCCGCTGTGCTGCCTCGGCGCCGACACCGGCCTCGTGTGGGCGCTGCCCCGGCGCACCCTGGGCCCGGCCGGTGACGCGGCCCGGCTGCTGCCCCTCGCGCTGGTCCCGACGGCCGTCGTGGCCGTCGCCGTCGCGGTGGCCGGCTGGATCGGTGCTCCGGCGCTCGCCGCGGCACTGCTCGACGGCGGACGGGACGGCACGACCCTGGTCCGGCTCGCCTGCGTGGGCATACCGGTGTTCGTCATCGCCACCGTGCTGATCAGCGGGGTCCGCGCGACCCGCGCGGTCGGTGCCTACGTCGGTCTGCAACTGGTCGCCGTGCCGATCTCCCGGCCGCTGCTCATCGGCGCGGTCGCCGCCGGCGCCGGGTCCGCCGTCCTGGGCTTCGCGGGCTGGCTGCTGCCCCTCGCGGTCGCGGCCGTGGCGGCCGCCCTGCTCCTGGTCGGCCCGCTCGGCCTGCGCCGGGGTGCCGGCCTGCGGCCGTCCGCCGCGGACCGCCGCCTGTTCTGGTCGTTCGCCCTGCCGCGCGCCCTGTCGACGGCGATCGACGCAAGCAGCATGTGGGTCGGCGTTCTGCTCACCTCCGCGCTGGCCGGTCAGGCGGAGGCGGGGGTCTTCGGTGCCGTGGGCCGCTACGCGCTCGCCGGACTGCTGATCATGCAGGGCCTGCGGGTCGCCGTCGCACCGCAGCTGTCGCGGCTGCTCGGCACGCAACGACGGCGGGAGGCGGCGCAGATCTACCGGCGGACGACGTTGTGGATCGTGCTGCTGTCCTGGCCCGCCTATCTGCTGCTGGCGGCCTTCGCCCCCGCCTTCCTCACCCTGTTCGGCGCCGGGTTCGCCGGTGGATCCGCGCCGATGGTGGTACTGGCCGCCGCGATGCTCGTCAACGTCGGTGTCGGACTCGTGCAGACCGTGCTGCTGATGAGCGGCAACAGCCGGGGTCACCTGCTCGCCACGATGTCCGGCCTCGCGTTGAACGTGGTCCTCTGCTTCGTGCTCATCCCGGGTCACGGCGCGCTGGGTGCGGCGATCGCCTGGTCCCTCGGGATCGTCTGCGAGAACGTGATCGCCGCCAGCCTCGCCCGGAGCGCGCTCGGCGAGCCGCTCTTCGGCCGCGCCCTGATGGGCACCGCGCTCGCCGTGGCGGCCGTGACCTGCCTTGCTGTCGGCGCCGGCGTTCTCGCGGGCGGACGCGGGCTGGCCGGCCTGGGTGTCGCGCTCGCGGTCCTCGCGCTCGGCGCGATCGCCTCGCTCGGCAGCGGACGGGTCCGCCTCGCGCTCAAGAACATCCGGGCCCAGCTCGGGCCCGGCCCGGAGCGCCGCTAGTAGTACCCTGCCGCGATGGACCTTCATTCCCTGCGTTGGCGCTTGGTCGATCGGCCCGATTCCTGGGGCGCGAAACGCCGGGAAGCGCGGTCGCGGTGGCTGGCGGAGACCTTTCCAAATCTGTCCGACATGTCCGTTGTGGATCTGGGCGGCCGGGTCGGCTTCTGGCGCCGGCTTCCGGTGCGGCCCAAGCACGTGCACGTCGTGAACCTCGAACCGGCCCCGGCGGACCTGCCGGAGTGGGTCGAGGTGGACCACGGCGACGCCTGCGCCCTGCCGGCCGAGATCGCCGACCGGCGCTACGATCTGGTCTTCAGCAACTCGGTCATCGAGCACGTCGGCGGTCACGAGCGCCGGCTGCGCTTCGCCGAGGCGGTGCACGCGCTGGCGCCGGCGTACTGGGTGCAGACGCCGTACCGCTACTTCCCGATCGAGCCGCACTGGATAGCGCCCGGAATGCAGTTCCTGCCGGTGGTCGTGCGCCGAGAGGTGGCCCGCAAATGGCCACTGGCCTACACCCCCGGCCGCACCCGCGAGGAGGCGCTGTCCCGCGTGCTGTGGACGGAACTGGTGGACAAGACACAGATGCGCGCCTACTTCCCGGACGCCACTCTGCGCTCGGAGAAGGTCATGGGGCTCACGAAGTCCCTCATCGCCTACAAGACGGCTTGAGGCCGTCGTGACCGTGAAGGACCGGGTCAAGAGCGTCGCACCGCGGGCCGCCACGGAACAGGTCCGGGAGCTGATGGTCCGCTACGGCGAGCGGACCAGCGACCGGCGGCCGCTGCCCGACTTCCTGGTGATCGGCACGAAGCGCGGCGGCACGACCTCGCTGTGGCGCTACCTGATCCAGCACCCGCTGGTGCCGCGGCTCTTCCCCGTGTGGAACACGAAGACCTCTTGAGCGGGCCGTGGCCGGCATCCTCAGCCAGGAATATCCCGGTCGCGTCGAGTGCATTGTGGTCTACGAACACGTCGACGTGCGCGACCTGAACTTGGGCCTGACTTGCCTGACGCATCGACACCGTGCCTCGGTCCAACGCCCTCACCTGGCGTGTATGGATTCCCTCCGTTAAGAAAATTGACATGCTTCTTTCGAATCCTTAGGGTCTTACGAAAGTTGATCATGGACACGGGGATACGCGAGTGAAGCGAAGTCATGGCGGCACATTTGTCCGCATTGGACGCCAGATTCGAACGAAGCAAGGCCGCGGCCTAACAGGCCTACTGACCCTGGTGGTGGCGGCCGGCTCCGCTACTGTCGTGATGCCGTCGCTGGCATCGGCGAAACCACCATCACCATCACCATCCACTCTGCCGAAGATCGTCGAACGCCCCGATGATGCGGCGGCCCTCGTCACCGCACGCTCGACCGGGCTGGACGTCCGTATCACCGGACGGACGACAGAGACCTCGGAGTTCATCGCTCACCCGGACGGCCGGATCACCGCCAAGGTGTCCGCCGCTGCCGTGCGAACCAAGCGCGACGGCAAATGGACGCCGATCGACCTGAACCTGCGCCTCGCGGCCGACGGATCGGTTCAGCCCGTCGCCGACTCGCTGCACCTCCGGATCTCCGGTGCGCGCGCCAACTCCGGCGAACTCGCCTCGATCGGCTCAGGGGACCAGCGCCTGGCACTCGGCTGGCCGGGCAGGCTGCCGACACCCGTGTTGGCAGGGAACCGGGCAACCTATCCAGACGTGGTTGCCGGCATCGACCTGGTGGTGACGGCGACCCGGTCCGGTTTCGAGCAGTTTGTAGTGGTCAAGTCTCGCGACGCGGTCGACCGGCTGCCGAAGCTGGACCTGCCGCTGACGGGCGCCGGCCTGGCCTCGTCCACCGCGGACCGATCCGGCGGCCTGGTGCTACACGACACCAAGGGACGACGGCTGGGCACGATGCCGGTCGCGGAGATGTGGGATGCCCAGCGCGCGCCAGGCACTGGCGAGCCCACCCGCCGTAGCATCATCGCCACCGAGCGCGCATCCGGATCGAAGTCGGTCGGCCGACGGATCAAGTCCGACACGCCAGGACGCATTACCCTGCAGGTGCGGCCCAACGCCGCCTGGCTCAAGAACCCGGCGACGCGGTTCCCGGTCACCATCGACCCCCAGATCAACGCGCTAACCACATCCTTCGACACGTACGTGCGTCAGGATGTCACGGCGGACCGTAGTGGTGCCGCAGACCTACAACTGGGCCTGTTTGCTGGATCCCCGGCCGCCAACGCACACGCCTTCGTGAACTGGCCGGTCGCGCAACTGGCCGGAAAGCAGATCACTGCAGCCTCGGTGTACTTCTGGAGCTGGTGGTCGAACACCTGTACCCCGAGTTCTTGGGAGATCTGGACCACCGGCGCGGCATCATCGGCCACCCGGTGGGACAGCCAGCCGACGTGGCTGAACTACGAGGCGTCGTCGACTCAGACCAAGGGATATTCCGCCGCCTGTGACGACGGCTGGGTAAGTATCGACGGCACGAGCTTCTTCCAGCGTGCCGCCACGGCTGGGCAGTCGACGGCCTACATGGGCCTGCGGGCCACAGAAGAGACCACGACTCTCGGCTCGAAGCTGTTCCGGTCGCGCAACGCGGACGATACCGATCAAGTGCCTTATGCCGACATCACCTACAACTCCTATCCGACGGTGGGTGTCCGATCGACGACGCCCAGCTCGGCATGCGTGACGGGCACGGACCGGCCGAAGATCAACAAGACGACGCCGCAACTGGCGGCTGCCGTCACCGACCCCGAGGGTTCGCCGGTCAAGGCGGAGTTCGAGTGGTGGGCAGTGACGGGGACGAACAAGCTGGGCAGCGCGATGAGCGACGCTGCGGCGTCTGGATCGACGCTCGGCGTGACCGTTGCAGCCGGTGCGCTGACCGACGGTGGCAATTTCAAGTGGCGTGTCCGAGGTGACGACGGCCTCACCCGCGGGAGCTGGTCGTCGTTCTGCGAATTCACTGTGGATACGTCTATCGTCAACGCCCCGACAATCAGCTCACCCCAGTACCCGCAGGACGCCTGGGGCGGCGACGCCAACACTGCCGGCGACTTCACCTTCTCACCCAACGGCAGTTCTGATGTGACCGCGTACGACTACAGCCTTGACGTGCAGACTCTCGGCAAGGTGGTCAACCTGACCACTGCTGGAGAGCCGGCTACTGTCAAGATCACGCCGATGACGGCGGGTTGGCACGCCCTTTACGCGCGCAGCCGTAACGCTGCTGGAACGGTCTCCACCACCCGGGTATACCCATTCAGAGTAGGCAACGGTGCCGTTACTTCGCCGAGGCCCGGTGACGTCAGCGGGGCGAAGGTCGTTCTCGGTTCGGCCGCGACGCCGTCCTTCGCCGATGTCACCTACCAGTGGCGGCGCGCGAGTTCGGACACGTGGACGACGATTCCGGCCGCCCATGTCACTCATGCCACCGGCGGGACGGCGGTCACTTGGCCGGTCGCCCTGTCTGCTGGCGCGGCGCCCAAGCTGAACTGGGATGTAGCGGCCACGCTGGCATCGGTCGACGCGGCCGGCATACCCCGCGACGGCCCGTTGCAGGTACGCGCGTTCTTCAACCTCGACAACTATGGGGCAAACGCCGAACATGTGAAGTTCCTCTTCGATCGCAATCTCGCCTCGGCCGAGACCGCTGATGTCGAGCCTGGATCGGTCAACCTGATCACGGGTAATCTCCAGCTCGCGCAGACGGACGTCTCGGTGGCGGATCTGACACTCTCCCGCACCCTGAACACGCGCCAGCCTGGTGGACTGGATCCGCTCTTCGGTCCGGGATGGGTCTCGGGGGTACTTCCAGGTGCCGAGGCGCCGTACACCCGCCTGACGGTGTACGGCAGCCTGGTGCAGATCGGCCTGCCGGACCAGTCGTCGGTCGGCTTCACCAGGACGGGCTCGGGAACGACGTTCGAACCACAGGTGGGCGCCGAGTCCTACCGGCTGGCCTTCAGCTCGACGAGCAACACCTACACGCTGACCGACGAATCCGGGAACGTGGTCACCTTCGGCCGCTCCTCCACCGACCCCGCCGGGGTCTACGTCCCGACCAATGTGGTCACCCCTGGCTCGGGGACGGCCATGACCTACTCATGGCAGAAGGTCACGGTCGACGGGCAGGACATCATGCGCCCCACCCGTCTGCTTGCGCCGGTGGCCGACGGCGTCACCTGTACCACCCTGGTACGCGGCTGCAAGGCGCTTGAGTTCCGATACTCCACCACCACGAGCGCCACTGGGACGGCCGACGGCACGTGGGGTGCGTATGCCGGCCGGATCGCGGAGGTTGCCTACACTGCGTGGGATCCGGATCTCAGCACGCCCGCGATGCGCTCCGTAGTGATGGCCCGCTACGCGTTCGACAGCACTGGGCGGTTGCGCGCGTTCTGGGACCCACGCCTCGACTACACCCAGGATGGCGCTGCCAAGTCGATGCGCCTGACGTTCGAGTACGACGGCAATGGGGTGCTGACCTCCGCTACCCCGGCGGGGCAGCCGCCGTGGCTGTTCACCTACACCACCTTGTCAGACGACCCGGCCATCGGCCGCTTGTACAAGGTGACCCGGTCGGCGCTGAGCGCCGGCACGTCGGTGCAGACCGTCGTGTACCGCGTTCCCGTGTCCGGGACCGGCGCACCGTATGACCAATCCGCCGCCCAGACCAGCAGATGGAGTCAGACCGAGCCGCCGGTCGATGCTACCGCCGTCTTCCCAGCGACCCAGGTCCCGACCGGCAACCCCTCAGCGGGCACGCTGCCGAGTAACTATGACCGGGCAACGGTGACCTACCTGGACGCCAACGCCAGGATGGTCAACGAGGCTGAGCCTGGCGGTTACCTGTCCACGACCTGGTACGACGGCAATGGCAACATCGTGCAGGAGTTGTCCGGAGGTAACCGACAGAGGGCTCTTGGCGCCTCCGCCACAGATACACCCTCCGCGGAGGCCCAATTGGCAATCGCATTGTCACAGGTCACCGTCTACTCGACCGACGGACGGCGGGAACTGGAGAACTTCGGGCCGGAGCACGACGTCGTGCTACCGGCGTCGGGCACCACAGTGCGAGGACGTGCGCACACCCGCTTCACCTATGACGAGGGTGCCCCGGACTCGGGTGGGCCGTTCGACCTCGTGACCACGCAGCGGTCGTCGGTGTCCTACGTCAACGCCGGCCAGCGTGTCGATGATGACGTACGCACGACGACCACCCGCTACGACTGGACCCTCCGTGATGTCATCGCGGAGACGACTGATCCCGGTGGCATGGAGATGACCAGCCGCACGGCTTACGACGCCGCGGGCCGGGTTACTGTCACGACCGGTCCGGCGGGTGGCAGCGTCGATACGACGCCGGCCACACGTGCCACGGTGTACTACACCAATGCCGTCAACGAGACCTACGCCGAGTGTGGCGGCCGGGCCGAATGGGCCGGGCTCGTCTGTCGGGTCCAGCCTGGCGGTGGTGCTGACAGTGGTCCGGAACTCCTCGTACAGGTCTCCACCTACGATTTGTACGGTCAGCTCCGGACGAAGGTCGATAAGAACTCGGGTGGCACCCGCAGGACGACCACGATCAAGTATGACGGGGCGGGACGCCCGGTGGAGCACGCCATCACGGCCAGTTCGGGCAAGGCGCTCGACAAGACCCGGGCGGTGTACGACGCGGCCACTGGCCTGGCCCTGCGGAGTCAGACGGTGAACGCAGCCGGTGCGGTGACCGCCGAGATCGTCCGCGGCTACGACGCGCTTGGGCGGCAGATCTCTTACAAGGACGCCGACGGAAATATCTCGACGGCCGGGTACGACCTGCTCGGACGGGTCGCCACCCAGAATGACGGAAAGGCGACGCGCACATACACCTACGACGGCGGGAGTGAACGGCGTGGTCTCCCGACAGCGGTCAACGACACGCAGGCCGGTGAATTCACCGTCGCCTACGACGCGGATGGCTCAGTAGTCACTGAGTCGTGGCCGAACGGTGTCGTGGTCACTCGTGCCTACGATGAGATTGGCAACGCCCTCGATCAGTCCTATGCGCGTCCAGGTTGCGGTCAGGCCAGCTGTGGTCTGTTCTCCGAGGTGGTCGGGTACGACGTCCACAACAAGCAGCAGTGGGCCAACAACACTTTCGGGCAGCACACCTACGACTACGACATGAACGGCCGGATGACGCTGGTCAAGGACACCGTAGGCGGCTCCTGTACCGCCCGGAGATACGGCTTTGACGAGTCGAGTAACCGCACCTCCACGAAGACATTTGCACAGGCGGCTGACGGAAAATGTCAGACGGCGACCGCCGCCACGTCGAAGAGCTCCAGCTACGACAACGCGGACCGTGCTACGACTAACGGCTACGTCTACGACCTACTCGGTCGCACCACGACCCTGCCTTCGGCCGAGACGCAGAACGCCGCCGGCAACGTCACCATCGGCTACTACGTCAACGACATGGTCAGCACCGTGACGCAGAACGGTCGCACTACGGATTACACGGTGGATGTTCTCCGCTCGCGGACGCGATTCTGGACTGACAACATCACGGGAACTGCCGTCCAGAGCACACATCATTACGCAGATGACGAAGACAACCCCACATGGACGCAGGAGACCGCGACCCGCTACACCCGGGTGATCCGTGGGCTGGGCGGCATGGCTGCCATCTGGAACAGCGCCGCCTCGCAGTCGGACTGGCAGATCAGCAATATGCACGGCGACGTCGTCGCGTCCATCAGCGGCAGCAGTGCGGGTCTGACATCCACGCGCGACTTCGACGAATACGGACAGGCGCGCAATGCGGCAGAAGTCGGCAAGGTTCGATACGGCTGGCACGGTGCCCAGCAGCGAGCCGCCGATGCCCCCGCCGGGATCATGGTCATGGGCGTCCGGCTGTACAACCCAACTAGTGGGCGGTTTCTCTCAGTCGATCCGATCTACGGCGGAAGCTCGAACAACTACGAATACTCTGACGGAGACCCCGTCAACAAGAATGATCTATCGGGAAACATGTCATGTTGGAAGACAAGCACCGCCACCACGAAATGGTACTACTGGTGGGGTGGCTGGGGAGGCTGGCGCGGGAGCCTGTACTTCAGATGCTACATATCCGACAAGGACTTCCATAATTTCAAGCGGTTCGGCAACTATTACGACAGAGCCGCCATCATTTTTGGACTTGTCGGACTCCATGCGTTTTCTGCAGCCTTCGCGTTGGCGGCTTCCGTCCTCAAGGATTGGGCTTGGGATAATTACGATGACAAATGTGACGACGAGGAGGCCGGTGCGACGCTTAAATTCCGCTATCGCCGCTATTACAACACGAAATGGCAGGGGCTGTGGTCGACCTTCTCGTACCGCGGTGGATACTGCAATTCCCGGCCGAGATGGGTCGACCGGTGATCCGCTGACAAGCGTCAGCACCGGGACGCGGGCTTGAAGTCCACGGTAGACGTGTGGGTCGCCGCCACTGCGGCGGCGGCCCTCACGCCGCCGCCGCGGTCGATCGTCGATGGGGCCAGTGCGGCGGTCATCGTGCGGACCTGTGTGCTAGGCAGGCCGCTGCAGCGGCGGATCGAGATCAGCCTCACGGTCGATCCCGCGACCGCGGATCGGTTCTCCCGGGCCTGCCGACGGCAGATGATCTGGAAACGATGGGTCCTGCCGATCGGGATCGTCGCGGCCGTGGCCCTCGGTGTCGCCGACCTCGTGCTCGACTCGTGGATGCCCCCGCATGTTACGTCGCTCGTTACCCTGACCGTGATCGTCGCGGCGGCCCTCGGCAGGCAGCGGATGGCGTCGCTGAGCTCTCCCCATCATCCACGGAGGCTGGGACGCGACACGGTGCTCATCCGCGGTGTTGACCGGGAGACGGCTCATTTTTGGGTAGGCCTCAACTCGCCGCAGGCGATCTGCATCGCCGATTGAGTTTGTGGAATTTGCATCTCGGGGAAGTGGCGCGGGCAAGGTTCTGACGATCCGATCAGGCCGGGCCCGCGCTGCGGCATTCGCCGCTGCAGGCTCGCGCACTGTGGGCAGACTCCACCGCCGGGGCCTGCAGTGGCGGATGACCGAGGGCATGGTCCTGGAAGAGGCGGTGCGATCCGCAGGCAGCGTCTCAGGGGCTCTCTCACGCTCCAAGGCTCGTCCCGCGCGTGACATGGGGGCAGAGCTAGCACAGAATGACTGCCGTGCGCGGGATTGATCGAGGGGTGGTGCTGCCGCTGTGGCCGCTCTATGCCATGTTCGGGCTCATGCCGCTCTGGTGGGGGCTCGGCCTGTTGCACCTTGGCTGGCCGTTGTTCGGTTTGGCGCTGGCTGTGGTCCTCGCAAGCCGGGGCAGGATCACCCTGCCCGCCGGCTCGGCGATGTGGTTGGTCCTGGCCGCGGTGGTGGTGGTCAGTGCCACTCGGGTGGAGTCTGCGACCGCGCTGGTCATGCCCGGTTTGCGACTCGGGTTCCTCATCACTGCGTTCATCGTCTATCTGTACGTCTACAACGCGGCCCGTGACGGCGCGCGCTGGCGGCTGCTGTTCGGGCCGCTCTGTTTCTACTGGCTTGGACTGGTCGCGGTGGGCTGGATCGGCGTATTCAAACCGTCTTTTGCGATCACCACACCGGTCGAGATGCTGCTGCCGAAGAGTGTGTCAGCCGGTCGCGGGATTCGCGCGCTGGTGCACAGCCACGCGACAGAGTACAACGCGCTCTCCCGCAACCCGTTTTACCGGACGTCGGCACCGTACCCATACACCAACAATTTCGGCACCGCGTTTGCGGTCTTGGTGCCGTGTGTCGTCGCGTACCTTACTTCGGTGCGGCGGGGGATGCTCCGGGGCGCAGTAATCGTGTCTCTGCCGCTGTCCCTCGTGCCAGCATTTCTCACCCTAAACCGAGGGATGTTCATCGGGCTCGGCGCCGGGATGCTCTATTTGGGGCTTCGCGCGCTGCTTCGTCGTGACTTTCGCCTGATTGCGTCGATCGCCGGGGTGGCCGTGCTGGCCTGGATCGCTACGCTGTTCATCCCCATCGGTGACCTGATTGCGAACCGGGTAGAAAACACCACCTCCACCACTGACCGGGCGGACATATATGCTCAGACAGTCCAAGCTGTCCTAGAATCACCCCTACTCGGATACGGCGGTCCCCGGTTGGTGGACACCACCCACGCCGCCGAACCGCTTGGTACACAGGGCCAGGTCTGGCTGGTGATGTACAGCTATGGGATCCCAGCGCTGCTAATCTTTCTGGCCTTCTTCGGGGTGATCGCGCGCCGACTGGCGGCGGCGGTCAGCCCGGCTGGCAAGTGGCTGAGCGCCATCCCTGTGATCGCGTTGGTGATCACCCCGTTCTACGGGTACACCGACATCAATCTGTCGCTGATGTTCTTCGCGATCGGGCTGGCGATGGCGGCGGTTGACGGTCCGGTTGATCGCGAGGTGGTGATCCCGGACCGGGCCCCGGCACGACAGCAGGCTTGAACACCGAGAACAACCGATCCCCCAGATCGCTGTGGACGGAACTGATGGACAAGACTGCTCGGGAAGGTCATGCGATGGGGAACTTTGTCAGCCCCATCGACGCAGTGAAGACCCAGGAGGCCTCGCCGTGACCGTGAAGGACCGGATCAAGAGCGTCGCACCGCGGGCCGCCACGGAACAGGTCCGGGAGCTGATGGTCCGCTACGGCGAGCGGACCAGCGACCGGCGGCCGCTGCCCGACTTCCTGGTGATCGGCACGAAGCGCGGCGGCACGACGTCGCTGTGGCGCTACCTGATCCAGCACCCGCTGGTGCCGCGGCTCTTCCCGGCGTGGAACACGAAGACCTCGCACTACTTCGAGGAGAACTGGCCGCGCGGGGAGGCTTGGTACCGCTCGCACTTCCCGACCGAGCGGCAGCGGGCGGCGCTGGAGCGCAAGCACGGTGCGCCGCCGAAGGTCGGCGAGGCCGCGCCGCTGTACATGTTCCATCCGCTGGTGCCGGCCCGGGTTGCCGAGCTGATGCCGCGAGCCCGGATGATCGTGCTGCTGCGTGACCCGGTCGAGCGGGCGTACTCGCACTGGAAGGAGCGGCGCACCGAGGGCGTCGAGCCGCTCGACTTCGCCGCGGCGCTGGCCGCCGAGGAGTCCCGGACGGCGGGGGAGCGGGACCGGCTGCTCGCCGACGAGAACTACCACAGCGAGGCGTACGACTGGTACTCCTACCGGGCCCGGGGCCGTTATCTCGAGCACCTGACGCCGTGGCTGGACCATTTCGACCGGGGGCAGTTGCTCTTCGTCGCCAGCGAGGCGCTGTACCGCGAGCCGGCCGCGACCTATGCGCGGATCCTGGACTTCATCGGGCTGCCGCCGTACGAGCTGCCGGCCTACGACGTCTTCAACGACCGGCCCAGCGCGGGCATGGACGACGCCGTCCGCGCCGAGCTGACCGCCTACTACCGGCCGCACAACGCGGCACTCGCCGACCGCCTGGGCATGTCCTTCGATTGGTCCTAAGTGCCTGGACGGCAGCGTTTCCCAGGGCATCCGGCTCAACGACTGCGACCAAGGCAGCAATTACCAGCACTGGCGGCGGCACGACGGAAACCACCTGCTCGGTCCCGGCCTGTGCCTCGACGGCAGCGTTTCGCAGGGTGTCCGCCTGAAGTACTGCATCCTCGACAACCCGTATCAGACGTGGATCTTCTAGCGCGTTAGGTGTCGCGGACCGCGACCCTGCCCGTGCTGCCGTTCACCTCGAGCGGCGCGCCGTCGGGCAGGGTTGTGGTTGCGGCCGGGATCGCCAGGACGGCTGGGAGGCCCAGTTCGCGGGCCACGATCGCGGCGTGTGAGAGCAGGCCGCCGGTCTCGGTGACGACCGCGGCGACGACGCCGAACAGCGGGGTCCAGGCCGGGTCCGTGGTGCGGCACACCAGCACGTCGCCGGGGCGGACGCGGGCGAAGTCGGCGGGGCCGTGCACCACGCGCGCCGGTCCCGTGGCGGTTCCGGGGCTTCCGGGCGTACCGGTGAATGCGCTGTCGTCCTCCGCGGCGGGTGCCGCCGCGGCGGGCAGGGCGCTGGTGACCGGCCGGGCCTGGAGGATCCAGATCCGGGAATCGGCGATCGCCCACTCGATGTCCTGCGGACCGCCCAGCAGGTCGGAGACCCGCCTGCCGAGCGCCGCGAGGAGAGTGACTTCTTCGTCGGTGAGGCAGAAGCGGTCGCGGTCGGCCGGTGCCACCTCGCGGGTGACGGTGCGGTCTATCCGGGTCTGCTTCGTGCCGAGCGCCCGGCGGGTGATGCCGTCGCCGGTGACCGTCCAGGAGTCGGGCGTGACGCGGCCGCCGACGACGCTCTCGCCGAGACCCCAGGACGCCTCCAGCCGGACGTCGTCGCCGGTGAACATCACCCCGGCGACGTCGGCGTCCACCAGGCGCTGCACGAGCACGGCGATCGTCGGCGACCCCGTGTCTCCCCGCCGGCGCCGATACTCCACGGCCCGCTCGGACCACAGCGAGGCCCAGCAGCCGCGCACGGCCTCGGCCACCTCATCCGGGCCGCGTACGCCGAGGAAGGTGTCGTGCTGCCCCGCGGCGGTGGCGTCGGCGGTGTCCTCGCCGGAGGCCGACGAGCGCACGGCGACGTATCCGCCGCCGATCCGCGGCAGCTCCCGGCCGATCTCCTCGACCAGCTCGGCCGCTTGCTCGTACGCGGTGTTCGGCACCACGAAGCCGGGCGGCACCGGTAGCCCCGCCTTCAGGAGCCGGGCGAGCACGGCGGCCTTGCCGCCGGACGTCGCGGGCACTGCGTCGGCCAGGTCCACCAGCAACCGCTTCTCCCCTCACCTGATATGCGTGGATTATGCATGGCGCGTTGACGCCCGCCCGCGCGAGCCTGAATGCTCTCTGCCATGACACACGCCTCACCGCCGGATCTGTCCGTCCTGCACGCCGTGCGGGTGAAGGGTATGGCCGACGACGCGGCGGTCGCCCTGCGCACCGGCCTGGACCTGGACACCACCACCGAGCTGCTCGAGGACTTCGAGGCGTACGGATGGGTGACCCGCGCCGAGTTCGGCGGCACCTCCGGCTGGACGCTCACCGAGCGTGGCCGCGCCGAGGACGCCCGGAAGCTGGGCGAGGAGCTCGACCGGGCCGGCGCCCGGACCGCCGTCGAGCAGGCGCACAAGGAGTTCGAGGTCCTGAACGGCCGGCTGGTGAAGGCCTGCACCGACTGGCAGCTGCGCCCGGCCGAGGGCAACCGGCTGGCGTCCAACGACCACAGCGACCCGCAGTGGGACGGCCGGGTCCTCGGCGAGCTCACCGCGATCGGCGGCGAGCTCACCGCGCTGATCGGCGGGCTCACCGGCGTGCTGACCCGGTTCGACGGCTACCACGAGCGGTTCGAGACCGGGCTGGCCCGGGCCCGCGCGGGGGAGGGCCAGTGGGTGACCGGGGTCGGCGTCGCGTCCTGCCACTCCGTGTGGATGGAGCTGCACGAGGACCTGCTGTCGACGCTCGGCCTCCAGCGCGGGTAGGGCCGCATGGGCACACGGCATGTCTATCTGGCCAGGCACGGCGCGGCGGACGCCTTCGGCGAGCTGACCCCCGCCGGGTACGAACAGGCCGGACTGCTCGGCCGGCGACTCGCCGGGCTGCGGATCGACGCGGTGTGGCACTCGATGCTGCCGCGCGCCGCCGCGAGCGCGCGCGAACTCGCCCGGCACCTGCCGGACGTGCCGGTGGCGGAGGCCGCCGAGCTCGTTGACCACGTGCCGTACGTGCCGGGCCCGGAGGAGATGCCCCGGGCCTGGGCCGGCTTCTTCGACGGCTTCGACGAAGGCGAGGCCGCGGCGGGCAGGCGGACCGCGGATGCCCTGGTGGCGCGCTTCGCCAAGGCCCCCGAGCGGACCGGGCCCGACTCGCACGAGGTGCTGATCACGCACGCGTACCCGATCGCGTGGCTGGTGCGCGACGCGCTGGAGGCCCCGCTCACCCGGTGGCTCGGCCTGGACAGCGCGAACACGGGACTCACCGTGATCGAGTACCGGGCCGGGCTGTCGCCGACCCTGGTGATGTTCAACGACCTCGGCCACCTCACCGGCGAGCTGCGCTGGACCGGATTCCGGGCGGCCGCACGTCCCTGATGGATGCAACCTTTTCACCGCCCGGCCCCGACAGGAAGACGACAACGGGTGAGAAGGGAGCAGGATGCGGCCCGACCTTGAACGGGAGTACGTCGACTACGTGACGGTGCGGCTGCCCCGCCTGCATCGCACGGCGTACCTACTCTGCGCCGACACGTTTCAGGCGGACGACATCGTGCAGGCGACGCTCACGGCGCTCTACGTGAGCTGGAAGCGCGCCTCCGTCGCGGACAACCTCGACGGGTACGTGCACCGGATCATGGTGCGGCGTTATCTCGACGAACGACGCCGCAGCTGGTCGAAGGTGCTGCTCGGCGACCGCGTCCCGGACCTCGCCGCCTCCGCCGATCACGGCACCGAGGTTCGGGACGAACTGGTGACGGCGCTGCGGTCGCTGCCCAAGGGGCAACGGGCGGTCGTGGTGTTGCGCTACTTCGGCGACCTGTCGGTCGAGGCGACCGCGGAAGCCCTCGGGTGCTCGACGGGCAACGTCAAGAGCCAGTGCTCGCGGGGTCTCGCCGCGCTGCGCACGGCGCTGGACGCGGGGCATCCGGTTGCGACGGCAGAGACAGCGAGGAACAGGTCATGAACGAGGATCAACTGCGGGACCGGCTCGCGGCGGTCGACGTGCCGCCGAGCCGCTTGGAGATGGACGCGCTGGTCCGCGCCGGGCGCCGCCGCGCCTTTCGCCGCCGCACGGCGCAGGCGACGGGTAGTACGGCGCTGGTCGCCGGTGTGCTGCTGGCGGTGCCGCTGATCGTCCACCGGACGGAATCGCCGCCGGTGGTGCAGGCGGACGCGACCCCCACCGCCTCCTCGGCGCCCGCCGCGGCCATCGCCCGGCCCGGCCGGTGCCGGATGACGAAGCTGCCGGTGCCGCCCGGCATGACCGACGCCACGGCCGTCGCGGTGGACCCGACCGGCCGGTACATCGTCGGCAACGACACCGTCAAACAGGACTTCCGGCCGATCCTCTGGACCAACGGGCGGCCGCAGGCGCTGCCGGTACCCGGCAAGTCGGTGCAGGCGAACGCCGTAAACGCCAGTGGTGTCGTGGTCGGCCTCGTGGAGGACGGACGGCAGGAGTACGTCTTCCGCTACGAGAACGGCGCGTACACGAGGCTGCGTACGCCGCCGGGAAGCTGGCGCGTCTACCCGTACCCGTCGATCAACGCGGCGGGGGACGTCGTCATCAACGCGGAGCCGAGCGCCAACATCGAGGGCAAGGACAGCATCATCCTGCTCTGGAAGGCCGGCACGACCACCGCGGTCAGGCTGCCGGTGCCGATCGAGGCCAGCGCACACGACATCACCGACGACGGCACGATCGTTGGCGCGATGTACAAGAACGGCGCGGCCACCACCCCGTACGTCTGGGATCAGCAGGGCAGGGGCCACGCGCTGAAGGTCCCGGCCGGCCAGGTCGGCGCGCTCTACGCGGCGCGGGGTGAATGGGCGACGGGCGGTCTGTGGCCGTCCACGATCCCGGGCCTGTGGAATCTCGAGACCGGCGAGCTGACCATTCCGATCAAGGACGAAGGGAAGCTGAAGAAGGAGCCGGGTCCGGGAACCGCGATCAACGCCTCGGGCTGGGTCGTCGTCGACGGCTCGCTGCTGCGTGACGGTGCCGCCTTCGAGCTCGAGGTGCCCCGCGGTCAGACCAGCAGAGCACAGGACGTGTCCGACGCCGGGCTGGTCGTGGGGCAGGCGATGACCTTCAGCCGCGACGACAACGAGAACGAGGGCCCGCGCCTCTGGCGCTGTTGACTCGGGTACGCGCACCCGACGGGTGCGCGTACGTCAGTCCCGGCGCCGGCGACGCAACAGGGA